>CAZBYL010000004.1:2398-68313 GCA_964496275.1 uncultured Synergistaceae bacterium
TAATTATGCGGTATTTTGCATATTTCCCGTCGTAGTGCAGCATGTCTACGATACATTCTATTCTGCCGTATTCAGCAGTAAAATTTGCCGCGTTAGAAAGCAGGTTGATAAATATTTGCTGTATTCGCAGTTTATCTATTATCGCGGCCTTACCTCCGATAAAATGCCGTTTTTCAAAGGTGAATTCAATGTTTTTTGCATCTATTATGGGCTTAACTGAGGAGATAATCCCGCTGAATAGTTCCTGACCTCTAACCGGCCGCAGGTTGAGAGTTATTTTGTTATTTTCTATCTTTGCCATATCCAAAACGTCGTTGATCAAGTCCAAAAGATAATGGCCTGATTCATTGATTTTGTGCATGTATTCCGTCATAACCTCGCTGTTTGCCTGTTCCTCCAAAGCCATTTGAGAGAATCCGATAATCGCGTTCATGGGAGTTCTCATATCGTGGCTCATGTTTGACAAAAAGGCGGATTTGAAAGCGCTCGCTTTTTCTACAGTTTCCAGGGCTTTTGAAAGTTTATTATTTTTTGCCTGTTCCTCTCTCATAAGCTCTGTGATGTCTTCTGAGGTTACAAGCACCTCTTTTGTCAGTTCGTTCAAGTATGAATATGAAAGACGTTTGATCCGCAGCTCTTTGTTACTGTTGTAGACGGAGAATGTGATCACATACTTGGTTTGAGTCTCAAGCTGCTTTATAACAGTACCCGCTGCCATCTGTATTTTACATTTCTCCTGCTGCTCTTCTACTACAAAATGGTCGCAAAACGCATTGACACCCTTTTTATAGTCCTGATACTCTTTAATTGGTTTTCGCGTTCCGGCCGAGATATTTGATATCATCTTGGCTGTGTTTTTTGCAAGATTGGCCATCAGAATAAAGTCAAAGTGCTCCTGTGACACTTTATCCATAATTTTCTCCACCATACGCTGTTCATTTACATCAACAATGTAGGTGTAACCTATTACATCACCTGTGTAGGGATTTTTTGTGGTTCTGATATTCAGCTGTAAAATGCGGTATTCATTCTCTTTCCATCTACAGAGCGCTTCAACAGACTGTTCTGTTCTTCCTATAGAATTAGAGTGAAGAAGATTGTTTCTGTTAAATACCTTATAAAACTGCTTTTGCTGTTTTTCATCGGGTATTTTAAAGCCTGTCTTTTGAAAGAAGGAGGTCATGTTTTCGTCATAAACGTCGTGTTCTATTGCAATAAGGGAATGTTTTGTGTCCACACTATCCTTAGAAATATTGAGCATTATGCCGTCGGTGATCTTTGCCCTTAAATTTTCAATTTCCTGAAAACTTTCTTCCATACTCTTCTGTTCCGTAATGTCTATAGATGTACCGATTGATTTTAAGTGCCTGCCGTCCTCTTCGAAAACCGGAATGTAAATCGTTCTGTCCCACCGATAGCCCGTGCCATCCGCGGAGCGAAGCAGAATATCTCTTTGAGCTCTTTTTTTTCCGGCAAGAACTTCCTTATACAGTTCTCGAAAGTCATCTGCGCTTTCCGGATGAATAAATCCGTTTGCGATTAAAGATTCCGGTACATCTGCGATAGTAGATTCAAGCCCGTGTACACTCATTGCATTAAACGACTGCACAATGGTTTTGTTTGGAACATCATATTCCCAGACAGATATATTAGTATTATGCAGTGCCGCAGCCAGTAAGTTTTGAGTTCTCTTTAGTTTTGACTGTGCAGTATACTGCTCTGTTGTGTCCAAGATATATTCCACATGCGCGTTGATTCCGCACCAGTTGATTAGTTTGCCCTTAAGATGGTATGTGCGATTACTCACAGGATGCACAAATACACGCTCTGAGAATTGATCGAAGCTCATTTCTTTAAGTTTGCAAAACGGACAGGGCGATGTTCTTCCGAACATATACTCATAACACTTCTTGCCGCCGTAGTTCCTGCCTTGTGTTTTTGCTAAAACACGCATTGCTGTTTCATTGATATATAACAGATCATAAGTGGCCACATCACTTACGTAAATACCGCTCTGCGTTTCATTCAGCAATAAATCATACAGTCTATCCTGTTTGGACACACTCTGGAAAACGGCATGAACAATGGGCTCTCCGCCGTTCATAGATATAACTGTGGCATTTAAATGTACCCAGATAAGATGCCCTTGTTTATGATAAACCCGGTAGGTTATATCTATATCCCGTCCGCTTTTCAGAGCATTTATACTATCTGATAATATGCGTTCGCGGTCAACCTCATATATAATGTTCTCTGCCGGATGTTTTATTAACTCGTTGTACTCTTTTCTTGTATGACCGCTTATTGCAGCGACGCCGTCTGAAAAATATATGGTTTCAACATGGTCTGTCAATTTGTAAATCACGATTCCGCCAGGGATACTATTAACAAGGTTGTCGATTTCCATTTGCGCTTTTTGAAGCATTTCGATTGTGTTTTTGTGGGAGATCGCGCTGTAACGTCCTAATACATTATTGACTCGAGCCTTAATCACGGTATTGTCTGTCGGTTTCGCTATAAAATCCCACGCTCCGTTGATGAGGGCTTCCAATTGATAATCCGGCTCAGCGGTAACAGCGACTACGGGAATGGTCTGATACTGCGTGTTGGATAGCCACTTTAAAACCTCGATGCCGTCCATGTTAGGCATGACAATATCCAGCAGAATAATCGTAAGAGCACCTGTGAGTTCTTTGATTCTCGCTATTGCCTCCGTCCCGTCACAGGCATAAACGAATTCATACTCGCCTTCAAAACATTCGGCCAAAAGCTGCCTGTTGACGGCGACATCATCAACAATCAGCATTCTCTTACAAGCAGAGCCGCCATATTCACCCATAATCTCTGTATGTTTTTTCTGTTTGCTGTCTTTACCTATTTTTTTATAATTGTGACTTATTCTCATGTCAGTAACCTCGCTCTTAGAAGAAAGTAAGTATTGTGCATGTGATTTCTAATAATACATTTGCAGTAAATACTCTTAAAGAGACAAGACTGTAGGCATTAAGCAAATAGAATTATATATTGCTATGATTCAAAGACGCTTTATTGTATAAAAGAACAGTGTGTATTATCAGCGTTAGCGTCTATATAAAATAATAACCTACAGCGACAATGTCGCAATAATAGCGTTATAAGCTTCAACCACCGGTTTTAGCAGCTCGTCTGCTTTTTCGAGCGAGCCATTACGAAGCTCTTCAACAAGAGGGCAAAGGTGGTCATACAGCCGGTTCATACTTAAATTACCTACCTCGCCCTTGAGCGCGTGTGCCGCCACAAACGCAGTCTGCGCATCATTTTTATTGATTGCATCAAGCATTTGCCTGAAATATGGTTCCTTCGGAAATTGGGTCAAAAACTTTTCGTATAATTCCGTCTTACCGCCAAATCGGGCAATCCCTTCATTGGCATTGACTCCAACTTTTGACAATTTATATCTGTTCATCTTCCTGACCTCGCTTTGCGTGATACATTATGCGTTATCCTTAAGCTCAAACGCCGTTTCCAATGTCTTATACAGCAATCTCGTCTCAATAGGTTTTGCAATATGCCCATTCATGCCGGCATTTAACGCACTGATCATATCCTCTGAAAAGGCATTGGCCGTCATTGCATAAATTGGAATTGTCTTCGCGTCAGCTCTTTTGCTAGAGCGGATCTGTCTTGTTGCTTCATAGCCATCCATTACAGGCATATTGATGTCCATTAAAATGCAGTCAAAGGTACCGGGCTTAAACTTTTGATAAAGCTCCACCGCCTGTCTGCCATCCTCTGCGCAGGTCACATCAATGCCGACCAGCTGCAGCAGCTTAACGGCAACCTCCAAATTCAGCGCCACGTCCTCCGCCACCAAAACTTTTCTTCCTCTGAAATTGAAGTTATTCTTTTCTTTTTCCGCATCAAGTGTTGTGTAATCACCGCCTGAAATTCTCATCATCGCATTAAACAGAGTTGATTGGAAAAGAGGTTTTGAAATAAAATAGTTCACTCCCGCCAATTTAGCTGTGGCTTCTACCTCGTTTAAATCATAAGCGGAAACAATGA
This sequence comes from uncultured Synergistaceae bacterium, assembly GCA_964496275.1. Lineage (GTDB taxonomy): Bacteria > Synergistota > Synergistia > Synergistales > Synergistaceae > CAZBYL01. Next base: position 6,443 of record CAZBYL010000004.1, read on the forward strand.
TAACGATAGTATCCTCTCCGAATATTTCACGAATTTTTTCTGTTACTTCAATACCGTTCATTTCCGGCATTTTCCAGTCCACAATGCAGAGTTTGTAAGGATCGCCGTTGTCCTCCGCTTCTCCCAGAGCTTCGAGTGCTGCTTCGCCGCTTGTCACATAGTCATGGCGCACACCCAAGCGTGTAAGCAAGATCCCACTGTATTCGCAAGATTCCTTATCATCATCAACAACGAGTGTACGAATCTTTGTAAAATCTGTTACTTTGTTCGCATTACGCTTATCATCTAATCCAAATGGAATATCCACAGTAAAGATAGAACCTTTTCCGAGTGCGCTCTCCGCTCGAATAGAGCCGCCCATTGTCTCTACCAGATTTTTCGTAATTGCAAGCCCTAATCCGCTGCCACCATGCTTTCTTGCAGTAGACGCCGATTCCTGCTCAAATGGGTGAAACAGGCGTTTCATCAAATCTTCGCTTATGCCGCATCCGGTGTCTGAAATAGAGAAGCGCAGCAAGAGTTTGTCATGTGAACGGCTTGTCTGCGACACTACGAGGTCAATTTCACCGCCTATCGGTGTGAATTTCATAGCATTAGACAAGAGATTCATTAAAATCTGATTTATTCGGAGGTCGTCGCCGACAAGAGTCTCATCCGTAAAACCTTTCATCTTAACTTCAAATTTAATGTTTTTCATTTTTGCCTGCTGATAAAAAACGGTTGTTATATTTGTCAGTAAATTCTTAAAATTAAAAGGTACATGGCCTATCTTAAGCTTACCGCCCTCAATTGCCGACATATCAAGCACATCATTGATAATTCCAAGCAACAGCCTTGAGCTGCCCTCGATTTTATCCAAATATTCATTTATCTTTTCGGGATTATGTATCTCTGTTTTGGCTATTTCGGTAAGTCCGATGACCGCGTTCATCGGAGTGCGAATTTCGTGGCTCATCTGCGCCAAGAATTGGGATTTTGCAGTGTTAGCCGCATCTGCCTGAGACACAGCATGTTCCAGCTTTGCATTGATACTGGCGAGTTCCAGATAATTCTTTCGCTTATTTAAATAAAATACGCTTATTAAAGCAACAACAGCAAAAAATGCCAGAATAAGGAGCATGATGGACACTCTGTATTTATATATAAAATCTCCGGCAGTTATATGTTCCGTATAGGCTCCTATAGTATTTTTAACTATAATATCACTTTTCTTCTGTGTTCCTATAGAGTTAATTGCCTTATTTAAAACTGAAATTAAGAGTGGATTATTCAAATATGGGTCTATTTTTACTTCGTCCGATGAATTATCTGTGCTGTTTTGAAAAATAACAGGAGAAAGCATTACTGCGTCCAAAAAGCTGACACTTGGTACCACAGCCAATTCTGCAAACTGAGGCCTGAGAATTTCACGCTCTGCAAGATACTGATTGTAAATCAGAATGTCCGCTTTCCCGTCCCTTACCGCAACAAAACACTCGTCTGCTGATTTAAGCGGCAAAAGTCTGCTATTCGGATACCATTTGGCAATTGATTCTGGTGGTGTGGACGAGTTTTCCGGATAGGCAATGGTGTAGGTGCCGTCCTCTGACAGCGTAAAGCCGTTGCGTGCTATCACAACCTTGGCGAGCGAATCAATCGGAATAGTAAACCTCACTCCGGACTCTTTCATGTTCTCTTGTGCGCGGTTGGCGGCATTGTCTTCCATTAACATCAAGTCAAACCCGTGATCACGAAAATAGTTGTAGTTGTATATTTTGGCGTTGTTTTTCAAAGGCACAATTTCGAGCGGAATACCGGCCATTTCAGAAATAGCCCTAAGAGAATCCACCCGTATCCCTGTGATCTTGCCATTCTTGTCCATGTAGCTGATGGGATTTAAGCCAACTTCAATGCCGATACGCAGAGCACCATGTCCCGTTGTTTCTCTGCGGTTTCGCAGCAGCTCATCCACGAATAGGGTTTCCGCACGAGTGAAATGCGGGTCGCTGATTGCCTTATGGCTGCCGTAATACTTCTCAAACAGATCTGTCTGATAGGATGGGTTATCCGTCAGAATATCGCCCATTGCCAGATCAATGGCCTGCATAAAGCCGTTACCCTTGTAGCTCATCAAGTAAAAGGGCTGATTGTCAAAAATACAGATAAGTTTTAGATTATCATGCTTTGTCATGTGCTCTGTGACAATGGCATCCACTCGGCCTGAGATCAGCGCTTTTTCCATAGCTTTGTCACTTTCAAGGAAAACACTTTTAAATGTAAAACCATATTTTTCTGCATAAGCCTTAAAAATTTTAATGTTCAAGCTATCCTGCAAAAAAGCGATTTTCTTGCCGTTTAATCCCGAATGGTCGTTATAAAAGAGTTCGTTGTTATCTCGTCTGGTGTAAAGCACTCCCCGTACATCGCCGAAAGGGTGTTTTGAAAATTCGTATAGATTCATACGTTCCAAAGTAAGCTTTGCAGTACAAACCAAATCAATCTCTTTATTCTTAAGCTTCTGCAGATTGTCTGACCACGTCCCGAGGATATATTCATATTTATACCCGGTATGTTTTGCAATTTCGTTTAAATATTCCGCGCCGTATCCGGATATTTCCTGCTTTTTGTTTGGCGATATGAAATCCTTATAACCGATATATCCAACACGTATAACCCTCTTTTCCTGTGCCTCAGCTGCGGTGAGCGTTGTACAGCACAGTAAAAGAAGGCAAAGCAGCACTGATAATACTTTTTTCATAATAGACACGCTCCGTTTTCTGATTTATTATTTCTGTTGTTCAGTCGGGGCAAACTTACTTACTTTTTCATAGAATGCTGCTTTCTCAAGTTCGAACTCACGTTTTATTTTCCAAAAGTTTTTTTCCGACACGGCCTTTTTTACATTATGAAGTAGAATCTCCGAGTTGTATGGTTTTGCAACAAGGTTATCCGCTCCCAAATGCAGCGCGAGCAACTCGTTGTCCACACCTGTCTCTGTCGTGATAATGACAGGTATCTCACTGCTGACTGTCGTTGCTCTTAAAAATTCCAGAGTTTGAAAACCATCCATAACCGGCATTAGCAAGTCCAAAAGAATACAAGAAACATCCTCATGATGGCGGGTGATGTATTCACAGGCAACCTTGCCGTTCTCTGCGGTAGCCACGCGATAATAGGGGGTAAGAAGCGATTTCATGACCTCGCGATTACTCTCTACGTCTTCCACCACAAGAACAAGCGGTTTCTTATTTTCATCGCTTTGCTCCTGCTTTGTTTTTATTGCGGCTGTTTTTTGCTGTTCATTCCGGCCGCATACATCCCGATGCGAAAGCATATACTCCTTAAAATCATTTGTCGGCATAGGTTTTGCATAGTAATAGCCTTGGATCAGATTACAACCCATGGACTTGAGAAGGTCAAACTCTGTCTGCGTTTCCACTCCTTCTGCAATGGTTGGCAGCTGAAGCCACTTAGAAAGGCTCAGAATAAAGCTCAGAACATTCTGCTTCATACTTTTGTTCTCACTGTTCACCCTTTGAATGAACCTCATGTCCAGCTTCAGGATATCGATAGGAAGCTCAGACAACATATTTAATGAGGAATACCCTGATCCGAAGTCGTCCATTTCAATCAAAAAGCCCATTTTTCTTAGTGCAGTCACTGCAGATATGATCTTCTGGGGCTGATCAGTATATGCGGACTCTGTTACCTCCAAATGAATCAGCTCGTGAGGAAGTTCATATATGTCAACAATCCTTGCAATCGTTTGCGGAAGATCCTCGTAAATAAAATCTGCACGAGATATATTTACCGAGACCGGAATAGGCGTAATACCGTCTTTAATCCAAATCTTCAATATTTTACATACCTCGGTGAGCATGTATCGGTCTAACTTTGCGATAAATCCGTTTCGCTCAAACATGGGAATAAACTCTGCCGGAGAGATGAAACCTAGCTCGGGATGATTCCAGCGTACCAACGCTTCGGCACCTGCGACAGCACCGCTCTCTGTGCAGTGTTTTGGCTGCAGATACACGGCAAACTCCCTTTTTTTAAGAGCCCTTTCCATGCCGTCTGCCAAGCGATGCTCCCTCATAGCTTGTTCTCTGACAGTGTCGTTGTATGTCGCATAATACATGCCGTAGATGTGTTTTATGGAGGACAACGCGAACTTGGCGCGTTCGCACATGTCCAAAACTGACAATTCTCTCTCCGTAACGGGATAGATGCCGTATTTTAGCTGTACTCCTTTGATAGGGGCATCTTTCAATTCCTCAGAGCTCAGATTCGCCGCCTGTTCCTGCGTATATAAGGGAATATCCCTCAGCAGCATGGCGAAATTATCTGCCCCAAGCCTTCCGCATATCCCATTTTTACCGACAAATTTCGTAAAAACAGATGCAAAAAACTTTAGGAGAGCATCGCCCATTTCGACGCCGTAACGCGCATTGATCATTTTAAAATCGTCAATATCTGTGTAAACAATGTTGAAGTTTGATTGAGGGTTCTCATCCAGAATCTTTTGTGCATTGCGGAAAAAGAACTCTCTTCCGAATACGCCGGTGAGGGGATCTCTTTCCAGACGGTTGACCAACGCGGCATTATCCCAAAGACGCAGAAGACTCCCCACTCTGTGAAGGACAAGTTTTGCATTGTAGGGTTTTGTCAAAAAATCAGAAGCTCCGCGCTCCAAACAACGAATCTCAGAATCCTCCTCTTCGTACCCTGTCGTCACAATAACAGGCACAGAAGTTATTATTCCGGACTCATTCATCTTTGCTAAAAGGGTATAACCATCCATAACAGGCATAATAAGATCCAAAAATACGAGGTCAATAGTTTGAGGATTGCAGCTTAGAAGGTCAAATGCAGTTTTTCCGTTATCTGCCTCAACAGTTCCGTATCCGGCGGATTTAAGAATTCCACATAGAATCAAGCGGTTTTGAGCATTGTCATCCACCACTAAAATGTTTCTTTTTACACTTGTAAGAGACTGTTCCTCCACACGCTTATTCGAGGTTTGTATGGTTTCTGCATGATCCTGCACTGCTTTCATGAGATAAGTCTCCTTCATATCTGCCTAAATTTCAATTTTACGACCTTGTAATTTATTGTGTTTTTAAAAATAGGTCGTTCAATAGATGCAATTACACCTCTTCTGAACTCTTCGGGCACTCAAAAAGTTTCTCAGGAGCACGCCAACACAGTGAATATATATAAAAGAGGAGTTGCCCGGCATGAAAAGCACTTGCTTAATGCCTTTCATACTATAATTAAATTCTGCCTACTCTGATATTTCAATATCCATATCAGCTTCATCCCGTCTAGCTCAAGCCCAAAGCTAGTTCATATAATAACATAATGCGAGATAAAAACCAATGAAATTACGTCATTTACGCTCTTGATAAATTTAAATCTTGTGGTAAAATATCAAATTTTGTTTGTAAAAGCAGTATGCCTGTATGCCTAAAAATTATGTCCGCCACGGGTACTGCCTAAGTGCGGCGAAGTCGTTCCGCTTTTTGTGTGAAGGTTCGGGGTACTTTTGCTCAGGTTTTGGTTGTGTGTAATCTTGGAAATTTTTTGATTATCAGGTGTGTGTGTGTTGTATGGGAATAATTACATAAATATCAGGATTTTTGTAATTTTGCCCTTTCTTTTATTGATATTCGTTGTATCATACTAGGCTACGCGCTTGTTAGGGCGGGGGATTGCCCTGAGTGCTAAAAAAATGACAAAAGAGGATGATGTCTATGAAGAAGTTGGTCAGATTTTTGGTTCCCATGATTTGTCTTGCGGTTGCGCTCGTTGCAGCGCCTATGGCAGCGGACGCTGCTTCTGTGAAGCTTAAGGTCGCCACGAACGCCGAGTTTGAACCTTATGAATTTATAAAGGACGGCAAGTTTGTAGGTTTTGATATCGACCTTATGTCGGAGATAGCAAAGAAGATAGGCGCGGAAGTGACGTATCAGAACATGGAGTTTGACGGCGTTGTCGGAGCAGTGCTTTCCGGAACCTGCGACCTTGCTATTTCCGGACTGACCATTACCCCTAAGAGAGCAGAAACAGTGGCGTTCTCCGTTCCGTACATCAACGCGGCTCAGTTCCTTATCGTCAGAACGGACGAAAAGGCTATCAACGGAAGTACAAAAGCCAAGCTTGATAAGCAGCTTGAAGGCAAGAAAATCGGCGTTGTGACGGGATTCACGGGACAGAAGTATGTCGAGGGCGATGCAAGTCTGAAGTATGCCAAGATCAAAAATGCAAAGTCAGCAGTCTTTGATAATGTGAGCCTTGCCGTTGCTGCTCTCAGAAATAAATCTATAGACGTTATCGTTATGGACGATGTCGTCGCACAGAAGGTTTGCGCCGTAAGCTCAAACAAAGGCGCAATAAAGGCCATAGAAGTTCCCCTTACGGTTGAGAAGTATGCCGTAGCCATCAATAAGAATAACACAGACCTTAAAAATAAGGTTGACGGAGCAATGAAGGCTCTCATCGCAGACGGCACGGTTAAAAAGCTCCTCGCGAAGTGGGAGATCAGATAGCAGCGTATAATAGCGTACGGAAAGGTTTTGTTGCTGAGTGTTTGATAATTTACCTGTCAGATTTTATGAGCAGTTTGTAGCAGGAGAGGGGCTCGCCTTAATGAAGACGGGCCTCATAGCTACTCTTGAGGTGTCGGTCGTAGCCCTTGTTATAGGCATAATCATCGGTACCATCACTGCTTTGATGAAGATAATGCAGGGCAGAACGCCCGTCGGCAGGCTTGTGTGCAAGACTGCGAATGTCGTTGCGACGGTGTACATTACCATGTTCAGGGGCACTCCTGTTGTTGTTCAGCTTCTTCTTGCCTATTTCGGCATAATGGGGCCGCTCGGAGTGAATCCGCTCTATGTCGCTTTTGTAACACTCGGTCTGAACAGCGGAGCGTATGTCGCGGAGATAATAAGGGGCGGAATTATGAGCGTGGACAGAGGGCAGATGGAGGCGGGACGTTCTCTCGGCCTCTCCTACGGCGTCACGATGTTCCACATCGTAATACCGCAGGCCGTGAAGAATATATTGCCCGCTCTCGGCAATGAACTTATAGCGCTTATTAAGGAAACTTCCGTTGTCGGATTTATTTCCGTATTTGATATGACACGCGCCGCGCGCTCCATAATTTCTACCACATACGACGCGTTTGTTCCGTATCTTGTGCTCGCTCTTGCGTATCTTGCGATAGTCATTGTGGCTACGAAGTGCGTGAGCTTGCTTGAAGGGAGGCTCAGACAGAGTGATTACCGTTAAGAATCTCACGAAGAAGTTTGGCGATAATACCGTCCTGAACGATATCTCCTTTACCATAAGCAAGGGTGAAAAAATAGTTGTCGTAGGTCCTTCCGGTTCTGGCAAGAGCACTTTTCTGCGCTGTCTTAATTTGCTGGAGGAGCCAACTTCGGGCGAGGTATGGTTTAAGGATGCGCTCATAAACTCCCCCAAGTGCAATGTCGATAAGCATAGGCAGAAGATGGGGATGGTGTTTCAGCACTTTAACCTCTTCTCCCACATGACGATAATGAAAAATCTTACTTACGCCCCCGTAAAGCTGAAGATTCAGACCGAGGCGGAGGCCGCAAAATCCGCAAGCGAACTTCTTGTGAGAGTCGGTTTGCAGGATAAGGCCGATTCCTATCCGAGCCAGCTATCGGGCGGTCAGAAGCAGAGAATAGCCATAGTGCGCTCTCTCATGATGCAGCCGGAAGTTATGCTCTTTGACGAACCGACGAGCGCTCTCGACCCTGAAATGGTGGGGGAAGTCCTTGATGTCATGAAGGAACTTGCGGAAGCCGGAATGACGATGGTTGTCGTGACTCACGAGATGGGTTTTGCAAAGTCCGTCGCCACGAAGGTGCTTTTCATGGATAAGGGGATTATCCTCGAAGAGAACAGCCCGGAGGAATTCTTTGCTCATCCGCAGCAGCCCAGAACACAGGAATTTTTGTCCAAGGTTTTGCAGTAGTATTCTTTTGAGCTTAATAAGATAAAGCGGCGAACGTGCGGGCTTAGCGCTTGTTTCGCCGCTTTATTGCTGCGGCCCCGTTACAGTAGGGGTGTAAGGGACCGCTTTTCTTTCGCGAAAAAGGGTTCTCCCGATAATTTTTTGTTCCAGAAGGCTTCGCGTTCCGCAGGAAATTCGATGGGTTCGGAAAGACGCTGCTGCTCTGCTGTAATTTCGTCCTGCTCTCTTTGTGATATGTTCATGCTTTCGGATATTTTATCAAGCATCTTTCGCCCTTTTTGAGTGTTGACCATGATGAGAGATACACCCAGCTTGTTGTAAAGCTCTTTATGGTATTTCTCAAGCCCCCAACAGTCGGCGATGGTCATGTCAGACGCACGGTGAATATCTGTGAAGGGACATTTTTCACATGATGGACGAGATATCATTTTTTTATAAACAAATAGGTTGTAGTACCTGCTGTCTTCATGAAGCTCGTTGTCTGAGTCTGTTGTGAAGAGAAATCCTTTGTTGCTGTTTTGCCTGTTCCAGTCATATTTTTTTGAGCGGAATATTGCTGAAGTCACTTTTCCGCCATGCTCTTCACCAAGAATTTTTTTATACTCTTCCCATACGAGCGGGCTTGGTACGCTGTGGCAGATAACATCGCATATAAAGAGATTCTGCGGTTCCCCACCGAAAAAGGAGCGTACAGCGGCGCATTGACACGGTGTTCCCGTGAAGAGTACGGGGCGTTTTTCGAGGGTTTCTTTGATTTTTGCATATATTCCGCTCATGTCGCTTTGAACATACTTTGAAATCCTCATGCGGTCTCTGCCCTCTGTGCTGTCCGTAATGCGGTGTATTACACGCAGATTATCGTCAAAATCCGCTCCGCAGACGGCGCCTCCCTGTGAAAGGAACACGTCAGAAATTGCCGTAAATGCGCCCCCCGAGGTCGAGTGCATAAGAACGTCCCGCGATATGTGAGTCGCCGAGAAAAATAGCGGTACACTGCTCTCTTTAAAATAGCCGCGGCTTTGCAGCGGGCATGCCTTTCTGCACATTCCGCAGTCAGCACACTTGGTTTTGTCTATCTGCGGATACAAAAAACCCTCTCTGTCCGCTTGCATAGAAATAGCCCCAAATTTGCACTGTGACGCGCACATAGCGCAGCCGCAGCAGTCTGCTCTGCCATCAAATACTGACTCCATAAATCATTCCCCCTAGAAAACGGATACTGTTTCTGCACCCAGATATTTTCTGTATTCAAACTCAAGATATGCTGCCATACATATCCAGCCTGCTGCGATAGCCGCGGCAACTGCGCCGAGGTTCATGACCGAGACCAGTGCATAAGCGAAGGTCACTCTTATCGGTATCTGGATTACCGTCGCATAAAGAGTGACTCGCATCATTCCGATGCCCCTGAAGAAGCCCTGAAACGTGTTGCAAAACGGAGACAGCAGGTATATCACGCTCATCACCTTGAGGTAAGAGGCCGCTATACCGATAGCGTTGCTTTCGGATGCATTCATGAACATTGATGCGAGAACGTTTGGCATTAGAAATAAAACCAGAGAGCAAGATGCCGTACAGGCGTAGTTTATATACATTGAATATTTTAGGCCGTCCCGTACCCTGCTGTTTTCACCTGCCCCCTTGTTTTGCGACACAAACATCATGAGTGAACTTGCCAGGCTGTCACTGGGGGCAAGAATAAAGCTGTCTATTCGGCAGGCTGCGTTAAATGCCGCGATAGAGTCTATCCCGAGTTTATTCACTGCACCCTGCAAAAGGAAAATTCCCACATACAGCACTGTTTGCTGAACACCTGATACGGTGCTGTAGGAGATTGTCTTTTTTAAGAGCGAACGATTTATACAAAACCGCATCGAATCCGGCAGAAGCAGCGGCAGTCTGATTTTGATATAGAAAAAACAGAGCAGTACGGCTATGAACTGAGAGACAAGTGTTGCCGCCGCTGCGCCTCTGACTCCAAGTCCCCAAAATTCCACAAATACCACGGCAAGAATTATGTTAAGAATCGATGAAAAAATAAGGAAAAATAGCGGGACGGCAGATTCTCCTACGGCACGCATTGCCGAGGACATCAGGTCATACAGAAAGGCTAAGACCAGCCCGGCAAAGATTATCCTCAGATAGGAAGCTGCCTCTGCCAGAATTTCGTGCGGTGTGTTGATTACAAGAAGCAGCGGCTCTATGCAGACTATTCCGCAAACAGAGAGAAAGAGCGTGAAAATGATTCCGGCCGTGAGAGCTGTAGAAACCTCTTCTTTGAGAGATTTTTCCTCTCCGCCTCCGAAAAATTCAGCCATAAGCACCGATGCTCCCATAGTCATTCCGAATAGCAGGAAAAGCATGATGTTCATAATGGGAATTGCAGTGCCCACTGCCGCGAGTGATTCCTTGCCAAGATATCTGCCTACGACCACAGAATTTATGATCCCGTACAGTTGTTGGAACATATTGCCCAACATAAGGGGAACTGCAAATATAAACATCTGTTTTGCGATACTGCCCTTGCTCATGTCACGCAATTTAGTCACATCCGCTCGAAAATCAGAATTTTGCAATCTTGATTTGTAAAAATCATAATATCACTAAATTGATTGTTGTCAAGCAAAAAAAACTTTGTATGATTATCAAAAATCATATATAATTAAAGCGTAGGAAAAGGGACGGAGGAGATATTGTGGGAAAAAGCATAGAGGAGCGTGCGGTAGAGGCAAGGCTGACGGAAACGGATAAAAAAATTCTCGATTTTATAGTAGGGAGAAAGCGTATTGCGTGTTTTCTTACGTCAAATGAAATAGCCAAACAGCTTGACGCCAGCCCGTCGTCCGTCGTGCGCATCTCGGGGAAACTGGGATATGAGAACTTTTCTGCTTTTCGCCGTGCTCTTCAGGAGAGCGTCGCGGGGGATACATCGGCTGATTCCACCCTTGCTCCGCACGAGAAAATTAAGCAATATCAGAGCCTTAGCGACAAAGACATACTGAACACCTATACCGCAAACATATCAAGAAACCTCATCTCGGATACAAACACGGAAAACAATAAAAAAATCATAGAAGCAGCGAAAATGATAACGGAAGCCAAACATGTTTATATCGTGGGATTTCGTTCCTGTTCCGGTTTTGCCTCGTCATCAGCGATAATGCTATCCTGCATAAGACCCGATGTAATAGCTCCTTGCGATGGCGGCAAGCCCATAATAGATTCTCTTATAGATATCACGGAAAATGACGTTATGATTGTGATATCCTTCTCGCGCTACTCAACAGACGCCACGTTTGCGGCACAGATGGCAAAAGATGCCGGATGCCCTGTGATAGCAATGACGGACAGTTATGCCGCCCCGATAACCAAGGATGCGGCAAAGGTGATCATAAGCAGCAGCGGAAGTATGGGCTTTTTCGATTCTTATATAAGTTTTATGGCGAATATGGAAAAGATTTTGATCCTTGTCAGCAAACATTGCAGGAAAACAAATGAGGCTCGTCTGGAAAAGATGGAGAAGTATTTGGCGGTAACAGGCCAATATTAGTGAAATTTTTGCTGCCGGAGAACTCTTCCGTGTATATAAGATCCGCATAAAAAATCGGCCGGTTGAATTGCCGGCCGATTTTGCTTTATTCTTTTTTCAGAGTGACTATTTTCTGTTCGCCCTCATGTTCTATAAGAAACATCAGCGACGAGCCCGCACCCCATTTATTTGCGATGTATGTCTCTATTGCTTCCTGCTCGAGCGAGGCGAGGTTCTGTCCGTTTATCTCAAGAACTTTGTCATTGATGAATACGGATTTTGATTCTGCCGCAAAGCTTCCGGGTTCAACCGTCTTTACGCGGTAGAAGCCGTCGAGCCCCTTGCTTGTAAGCTTGATACCCAGTTTCTTCTCTCTCTTGTTGCCGGATCCCGGAAGCTGATCCACTGCTTCATTGGTTATCTGATCTTTCGGTGTATGGTCTATAAGGTTTCTGACCTCCTGTATCAGAGGAACAAGCTGGTCTATGGCGCGTTTCCTTTCGACTGTGCTCCACCCGTCGTTATACTTTTCCGTCTCCGTCACCATGAGCTTGACGTTTCCGTCGCGCTGTAAAAGATTAAAGCGCACAGTCGTGTTTTGAGCCGCAACCCAGAATCCGTCTCCGAAATTTTTGTCGAAAGTCACTTTATATGGCGTCACTTCGTTGACTACAAAATTTTTGCCTGTCATGACCTCAATCAATACGTCAGTTACCTGCTCAGGCGTGCAGTTTCTTATCGTTGTAGTGAAAATAGACGCTGCCCAAGATGCGGCCGTGATGCAAAATATTGAAGCTACTGCGAGTATAATCACAGAGATTTTACTTTTCATCTAAAATATCCCCCCACATATTATTTACAGTAACATTAAGACTATCGCGCCATTGTATCACAAATTATCCGAACTAAACTCTCTTCAGTTCGCAATTCCCGCGCCGTCCCTTATGTCGTCCGCCAATTTCTTTATCAGTGCGATTACGTCATCCTTGGTCTTTCTGCATGAGGGAATCCTTTTGTAGGAGCGTTCGAATATCGTAGTTGCGGCAGCAGCGAGGTTCGCTTCGTCGCAGAAACGGTATCCGTCCTTGTCCATCTGCAGCAGCCAGCGATCTTTCTCACACCAGCAGTTCATCTCCGTGATCTGAGTGAAGTCAAGCTCGGATGCGAGAGCGGCTGTGCAGTGCTCGTTGTTCTTGAGTGAATCGGCAAGGCAGTCAAAAGATTCCGCGACCTTGTCCTGTCTTGCCGTTATCTCTCTTCCCGCAAGAAGGCTCAGACTGCGGCTGGTGAAAGGCACTTTGTATACGCACCGTTCCATTCTGTCCAGTTGAAAAATATTTACGATTTTTCCGGGCTTACCCATGTAAGGTTCAATCGCTCTCATTTGAATTCGTGAAAACTCACGGCAGAGTTCGATGCATCGGGTTGTCGTGCCGCTGTCTATCCCGTTTTCTCCAAGCACACTGCCTATTATCCTGTCCCCCGATGAAATAAGCGCAGGTACGGGAAGATACGCGTACAGTATTGTTCCGAGCCTGCTTACAGAGGCAATCCTTTTCATAAGATCCTCCACCATATCTGGTGAGTAGTTTTCAAAAAAGGGTTCGGAGCTGCGTATAACCGACTCCACTACTGCTTTATGGTGCATGATGGAGAATGGGTCGGGAAACACCGCTGTGTAGGAGTGATCCTCGGACATGGATATTCCCATGACGGACATCGTGTTTTCCAAAATGAAGAAGGAGAACCAGTGTATTTCGTCATCATAATACTGATGCTTATACCACTGCACATTTTTGTGGAAGAAGAGAGTGCCGCACAGACGGAAAAATTTTATAAACGATTCCTGCCCCGAAGAAAAGTGGACGACGAATCTTGCGTGAAAGCCGCGTTCAAGGAGCTGGAACATTCTTTTAACCCACACGGACGCATACTCTTCGTCCTCAAGCAGCCACCTGTACTGCTCGCAGTCGATAAAGAGTATCTCTCTGGGCGTCTGCAGACTCTCCGCCATGTCAAGGAGGTCAGAAATGGCCTGTCTTCGCCCCTCACATTCGTCGTAGACCGACACGTCTGTTGTACAAAGAGGGCGTGATTTTTTGTTTACTTGTCTCTGCTGAAAGTGGCATGTCAACATAAACGAGGTCAGAAGCTTTGAAACGTCTGCGTCTATTTCGAAAGGTTCCTCCGGATAGCTCTCTTGAAGTATTTCGAGGACGGAATCCCTTATTTCAGGCGACATCAGAAAGGCTATAGTATCCGAAAAATAGACAGAGTTCTTACCGAGTTTTCTATCACCGCTCTTCCATTTGCTTACAAGGCTTGCGTCAACATGAAGGAAGCGAGCAAGTGTGGAAGTGGGAATGTCCAGTGATTCCAAGAGAAATCCTAGAGGTGAAAGTTTTTGCGTTTTATTTGTCAATACTGAACCCTCCTGTCCTTTACATCTGTCAATGTTTTGTCAATGTCACTTGTATGACAAATAGGGGATATCTATATACAAATAATGTTACATCTGATAATCTATCAATGTAAACGGGAAACAGAAAATCGAATAGAGGTCATAAAGATGTTAGCATAAAAGATTTTTTATAACTAATGTAAATGGCCTATATAACTCTTGTAAGATTTTCATAAGTACCGTATCAGACCGCACTGTATCCGGAACAGTCGGGGCAAGTCAAATTCAGGTTTCCAAGTTCCAAATTTCTATAATAACTATTTTGAGAGGGGTAATTATTATGGCAGAGAATAAGGATTATAAGTTTGTAAACAATTATAAGTTTGACACAGAACTTCTGAAGAAGGCTTTTGCTGAAGCGCGCGCAATTTACAAAGAACGCGGATTCATGAGAAAAATGGGATACGGCAAAGCCCCCGCAATCACGACAGTCGACATGGCGAAAGCATGGATGAGCGAAGGCCACCCCTTCACATGCGACCATTCCGAAGAAGTCTGCGCAGAAGCCCTTAAAGTTCTTGAGGCCGGAAGAAAATCAGGAGTACCTATTTTCCATACAACGACAGGATACATTGGCGAGCAGCAGTGGGACCTTCCCAGATGGGACGAAAAGATTCCTATGAGCAAGCTTGATATCGCCACACATTGGCTTGAAATAGACCCGAAACTCAAGCCGCGTCCCGAGGAGCCCGTTATCCACAAGAAGTACGCCTCCAACTTCTTCGGCACACACCTTGCAGCAACACTCAATTTCCTCGGAGTTGATACACTGATAGTCATGGGAGCCACTTCATGCGCATGTGTACGCCACACGGTAATGGATTCAACAGGCTACGGGTTTAAGACGATCGTTCCCGAAGGAACAGTCGGCGACCGCGTACCGGGAGTCATCGAGTGGAACCTCTTCGACATGGAAGCCAAGTTCTGCGATGTAGTGCCCGTAGAGGAAGTTGTAAAATACCTTGAAGGCATTGACCCCTCTGTTTACCACAAACATGAGAGGAAATTTGATAAGTAAATTGTATTTTGCATAACGATATACCGTAATTGGCGAGGAGGCATTTAGTGTGTCTCCTCGCATTGTAGGAAGGATGATGAGTATGGGACTTCTTATTAAAAATGGAACTACCGTATCTGCAATAGATGAATATAAAGGAGATATCCTTGTCGAAGGCGAGAAAATATCACAAGTCGGTTCAAATCTGCCCGAAGCCGGACATGAAATAGTTGACGCAACGGGAAAATTTGTATTTCCCGGTGGCGTGGACGAGCATGTTCACATGGGCTCTTTCGCAACCCTTTCTTTTGATACTTCTCATGCTGCCGTAGTAGGCGGTACAACGACGATAGTCGATTTTCCTCCACAGCTTAAGGGCAAGGGAATAATAGAATCTGTTCAAGAGCAGGATGAAAAATTCGCCAGAGGCATATCTACTGCTGATTACTCTTTCCACGGAATGGTAATGGACACAAGTGAGAAGCTCTTGGAAGAGATTCCCAAGATGGCAGAAGCCGGCATCACTACTCTTAAATTCTTTATGGCATACAAATATACTCCGTTTATGGTGCAGGATGACCTAATCTTTAAGAGTATGCAAATTGCCAAGAACTATGGAATTACAATCATGGTTCATGCAGAAAACGGTGACATGGTTTACGCTCTTCAGCAGCAGCTTTTGGCCGAAGGAAAGACCGAGCCTATCTATCACGCTTACTCGAGACCTCCCCTTGTTGAAGATGAGGCGACTCAGAGAGCTATATATCTTGCCGAACTTGCAGGTTGCCCTCTCTTTGTTGTACACGTATCTTCAAAGGGAGCGATGCATCACATAAAAGATGCTCATGAACGCGGCGTTGCTGTTTTGGGCGAGACTTGCACCCACTATCTGACTCTTGATGAGTCTTTCCTCGCCAAACCGAATTTCGAGGGCGCTAAATATGTCTGCTCGCCTGCACTTCGCAAACAAGAGCATCTTGATGCTATGTGGGATGCAATTACCAACAACTATTTGGTATCTGTCGGTTCTGACCACGCCGCGGTTGCCGGAGGGTTTGAAAAGAAAAAGGACGGCATAGACAACTTTGCAAAAATTCCGAACGGCTGCCCGAGTATGCAGGACCGTCTTGCGATGCTCTGGACTCAGGGAGTCGAAAAAGGCAGAATCTCACGTCAGCGTTTTGTAGACATATTTGCTACGACTCCAGCTAAGGTAGTAGGTCTTTACCCGACAAAAGGGCTGATATCTCCTGGTGCGGATGCAGACATTGTTATTTACGATCCAACATACCGCGGCGTCATTACACACGAGGACAGTCTTGAATGCACAGACTATTCGGCATTCGAAGGTTTTGAAAAGATAGGTATAGCAGATATGGTTTTCCTACGCGGTAAATTAATGGCCAAGCGCGGGAAGCTTGTAGGAGAAAAAGGCACGGGCAAGTACATAAAGCCGAAAGCATACGCTCTCTGCTACGAAGGTATAAAATAATAAAACTGCCGACCTGCAGTCCATAAGGACATAGTCCTACAATCTACTCTCCCAAGGGTTTCCGGGGCGGATATCTTCGTCTGCTCCGGAAACTTATTTTTATTCCATATTTTGTTTCCTGCGATATTCAAACAATTTAAAAAGAAAAACAGCGGCGGGTAAATTGGATCGCCGTTTGCAAATTAAGAGGGGTACGCGGCGCAAAGCTCACCGTCCCCCTCTTTTTTTATTTCCGCTCGCAACAATTCCTCAGAGAATCATTACGGCAATATTCTAAAACGTAAGCAAACGTCAAAAGGTTTTTACCTGTCAATAACCTGAGCTGGCATTTAAATTCCTCAAACGTAAACAACCTGACAGGCAAATGCTGCGGATAAAACAGCGATGTGTTGCTCCTGAAAATCAGCTCTGTGCTCCCTACCAGCCGCTTCCTCCGCCGCCTCCGCCTCCGCCGCCGGAGAAACCGCCTCCGCCGAAACCGGAAGATGAGCCCGGAGCGTCCATTATTGTCTGCGAAGGCAATGTCTCCGCTATGCTGCCTGCGATATCCGACGCGAATGAACCAAGCCCTCCCGCATACATGAAGATGAACGGATCAGGCCCCGTGTACCATTCCGGCTTGTAGTTCGCGTCCTTGAGAATCTTCTCAAACTTATTGCCCCATGTCTTTGCCGTGTCGAGAGCCAGCGCGTAAGGCATCAGCTTTTCAAAAAGCTGCGGTGTCTCCTCCGGAGGATTGAAAAGCTCCAGCCTCTCTTTCTCGGCAGTTCCCATATAAAGAGCCAGCCCCTCCGCATCGCTCAAAGCATCCATTCCGGCTTTGGTTCTTGCCGCCACAAGCTGTTTCATTACGGTTATCACTATTGCGGCAGCCGCGTACAGCACAAAGACAAGGAAAAAATCTCTGTCATCCATACCGATATAGAGGATGGCGGCTGTTACTCCGATTGCAGGTATCATTCTGAGCGCGTATGTCAAAACGGTCTGCATAACGCTGTTTGCAGGTTTTGAGGGCAGGAGGAAGGAGTTTGTGATTATAACTCCGCCTATAACTGCGCATACGACCATATCTCCGATAAAATCTCCCGAAAACGGATACAGAGCCGCCACTCCCGCAATGTATATCAGAATACCTATCCAATAAGTTCCCGCATGGGATCTGTAAAAATCTTCCTTGTAAGCGGAAATATCCTCACCAAGCGACAGCATTGCGTTTGAGATCTGTTCTCCGTTGTCCGGCGAGAGAGTCAAAAACTTTTCGTCGTTCTCGAAGAGATTCCTCACAAGATTTTCTTCATCGGAGGTCAGATTCTTTGTATCGTAGGAAATTCGCTCTAATGTGTAAATGCCCTTGCTCCGTCCGAAGAGAGTCGCCTCTCCCTCAGACTCCTCAATCTTTATAACGCCCTTCACCGCAAGGTTGAGCAAAGCGGCCGAAAATGCCGTGTTATCTGCGGTAAGGTTGCGCGCAAAACGCATGTAAGCCGGTGACTCTCCGTTCGGCGGATAGAATATCGGAATAACGGCTTTCTTAGCAGGCTCCTTGCCCCATTTATTCCACGCGAAAAAGAACCAAGACGCGATGGCAAGGAAGGTCAGTGCTGCCATCGCAGCCTGCATCGGCTCGTTCTCAGGTTCGGGCGGCGGCGGGGGAGAGACAAGCCCCTTGGGCCATGTGTAAGCTACGCTCAAACCCTCGCCGGGATTCAGAGGAATTGTCGTCGATACCTTGTTCGACGCTCCGAGCTTGGCATCAGACTTGCGCCCTCTCTCGCCGTAAGCTCCTACATACCATTCTATGGAATCAAAGCCTGTGCCGTAGTCCATTCCCGGCAGAGCCGCCTTGCAGGAGGCGTTGGCAATGGGAAACGTCCATTGATTGCCCGTCACATTCCAAAAAAGACCGTCGAATTTTTCGTAAAATCCTATCTGCTTTGTCGAGACATACTCTATTGTGAAGGTGTGAAGCCCGACCGGAATAATCCTATTGGGACTGCCTATTCGCACAACTTCAAAGCGCCCGTCCTTGTCTACGCTGTAATCTACGGGCTTGCCGTCGAGCCTGACATCCGAAACCTCAAATCCCACTGTGACGTCATTGCCGTCCTTGTCCCTGTAATCCACCGGAAAGGCTCTCTTAATACCCCTGTTGATATTGATATTCTCAACATTTGCCGTAATATTCTCGGTAACATTGATGGCTCCGTCTTTGTTAATCTTTATAGTAACATCGAAATTTTTAAAGTACTCTTCGGCATGTGCTGCGGAAAAGGAGAGAAGAATGAGAGTTAATGCCAGTATAAATACCTTCAGCGAAGAATGTTTCATATAAAGCCTCCTCAAAACGGACGCCGTGACTGCACGGCGCCCGCAGGGTCTCTTGTTTAAGACTTAGAACGATACTTTGGGCGCTGCCTTTGCCTCTTCTTCCGCTTGGAAGAAGGGCGCTTCCTTAAATCCGAACGAGCGTGCTATTAGCACTGCGGGAAACTTCTGTATCCCGTTGTTAAGATTTCTCACCGTGCCGTTATAGTAGCGGCGTGCCATCTGCAAGTCGTTTTCTATATTTGCAAGCTGATCCTGAAGCTGAAGAAAGTTCGTGTTTGCCTTGAGATCCGGATAATTCTCCGCGACGGCAAAAAGGCTGCGAAGCGTGCTTGTGAGCATATTTTCCGCTTGAAACCTTGCCTCCGTGTCGCCTCCCGAATTTGCGACAGCCGTCCTTGCGGAAGTCACGTTTTGCAGAGTCTCCTTCTCGTGAGAGGCATAACCCTTCACAGTCTCAACCAAATTCGGAATCAGGTCAAAACGCCTTTTAAGCTGAACGTCTATCCCGCTCCAGCCCTCCTGCATCATGTTGCGAAGGTTCACAAGACCGTTATATGTCATCATAAGCCAACCGCCTACAACGACAACAATGCCGATAACGACCATCAATCCTGTTGTCATGCAAAATCGTCCCCCTTGAATAATATATTTTACAAAACAATTATACATTCCAAACTTTATTGCTGTGGTATCATTTATACGTATTTATCAGAGATATTTTTTACCGGGAGGAATCATTATGATAGTAACATTACAGGATCCTATGGGGCAGGTGCGAACGGCAAAGGTCGGGTTTAGCTGGACTGTATTTTTCTTTGGCTTTTTTGTACCGATATGCAGGGGGGACTTCAAATGGACTGTGATAATGTTTGTGGCAAGTGTCTGCACCATGTGGCTGGCAAACATTATTCTGGCGTTCACCTATAACGGTACATACATAAGGGGTCTTATGGAGAAAGGATACTATCCGACGGACGATTATTCAAAAAACATTCTTGTCTCAAAAGGGTTTATTGCAAGATAAACAATGCCATTGTAAAAGCTGCGCGGACAATAGTCTGCGCAGCTTTTGTGTTTGGGGTCTACATGTTGATGATTGGGGGAATGAATGCCGTGGATGGCGCTGTATCCCAAGGGAAGAGCACCCATGTGTCCTGGCTGACTTCCGTTACGAATGTGTCCACAAGCGGGCGGCCTTCCGGTTTTGCGTATACTGTGGCAAAGTGGGCGCCTACGAACATGTCGCGCACGATTTTTGCCGTTTTGCCTGTGTCAACAAGGTCATCTATCAGAAGCCACGTCTCGTCCACTCCCACGAGGTCAGGCCTTTTCAGTATGCTTGTCGTGCCCTGCTCTCTTATTGTGTAGCTCGATATGCAGACTGTGTCCACAAGGTGGATGTCGAGCTCTCTGGCTATTATTGCAGCAGGAACAAGTCCGCCGCGGGCAACCGTCACAAGTCTGCTCCAATCTTTTCTTATGTCAAGAAGCTTCCAGGCAAGAGCGCGGCAGTCCCTTTGTATCTGCTCCCATGAAACGGGGTAGTTTTTGTTGTATCGTGCGGATGTCCCTGTCATCGTGAAATTCCTCCCGAAGATGTTTTATGTACGAAATTGTACACTCTTTTTGCCTATCTTAAAAGATGTTTGCATCGCCATTGCTTTTTGTATCCGTTAAGACGGAGAGTATAAAGGCCGCCACTGTTTGAGCTGACATTGTTATGTCGCTTATCTGTCTTTGTGTGAGAGAGGCGGCGACTTCTTCACTGCAGTCAAAACCTATAAACCCTTTAAATTTGCCTTCCTCCAGCATTGCCACAGCAATGCCGGTATTTTTGTGTCCCGGACGGAAAACAGACGGCAGATTGCCTGCTATGCCGGCTTTTTGGTAGAGGTAGATGCCGTCCTCCGAGAAGGATTCTTTCAGACCTTTAAAATCTTCTGAGTACAGCATTTTCCCGCATTTGTCTATCTCCGGCTCAACTCCTTCCGCGCACCATTCATATATTTGGCTGCATGTAAGTCCGTCTTCGGAGTCTCTGAATACGTAGCCGCGCAAAAAGGCAAAGTGTTTTGATATGAGCTCAAGCACCAGTGACACGGACAGCCTTAGGTCTTTGGCATCGCACAGAATCTTGAATGTGTGGCGCGGCATGTTGTAGGAGAAATTGCCGCCTTCGGTGCTCTCTATCTCTCCCACTATGTTTTCAACGCGGCCAAATTCAGTTCCCATACTTTCATCATAGATTGTGACGTTGTCTTTGCCTGTGTCTTTTGAACGATAAAGAGCGATATCAGATTTGCTGTACAGCTCTTCCAATGTCGTCCCGTCGTCCGGAGAAAATGCAACTCCTATGCTCGCTGATATCGGAAGATCTTTGGTTATGTCGCTTTGTATCTCTCTAATCCTTGCTGCTGATTCGTAAACTTTTCTTATTGCAATTTTTTTGCTCGGGATGTCTTTCATGAAGATGATGAATTCATCTCCGCCGATTCGTCCCACTATGTCCGTGTTTCTGAAGGTCTCTTTTATCCTTCTGCCGACTTCCTCGATGATTGCGTCTCCGAACGCGTGTCCGAGCATGTCGTTGACTTTTTTGAAGTCGTCCAAGTCCAGCATGGTAAAAGCGTTCATTGTTTTTGTGCTGGCTGTCAGGTCGGAATCCATTTTTTCCCTTATTAGCGTTTCCGCCGTTTTTTTGTTGAAAAGCCTTGTCAGCGGGTCTCTTTCTGCCATGAAGCGCAGACGCTCCGTTTTTCTGACAGATTCGGTTATGTCTTTCAGATACCATATATCACGTACGGATGAGTCCGATGGTTCTATGAAGATGCTTATGTGTGCGGATTTCCACCTGTACTCTTCGGAGTCCTTGGCTGTTCTGTTTCTGAACTCTATGTCTAGCTCGCTGATACCTTTCGCAAGGTATTCCAGCGCCACTTCTTCCGTGAGAAGATCCTTGATTATCGGTTGGTCGTCGGGGTGGCTGTACTGCGACGTGAAATATTTTTTGACGCCGCTGACGTTCATCTCATTGGAAGGCAGGTATCTTGTATAGTTTTCCATGCCTCTTATTATTTTATTATTTGTGAGGTCATATTCGTACACCCTGTCATAGAGACTAAGCAGAGTATCTTTATATTTTTCTGTCTGCAGACACTCTTTTGCTACAGCTCTGCTCTCTGTGTCGTCTCTCATTACTCCTATTATCTTAATAAGTTCGCCGCCTTCGTTGTACACTGCCGTGAAATGCGTCGTTACGTAAAACTGCTTCCCATCCCTTCCCGATGTGAGGTAGTGAGATGCGGATGCCGATTTTGCACCGTTTTTTATCTTTTTGAGCATTTCAAGGAAGGCTGCAGGCATGGATTTTTCTTCATCCGGGCTGTGGGATTCTTCTGCGGCAGCGCTTAAGACTTCCGTTATGCCCTTTATTTGGAACGGGAGCCCGAATTTTTGTGCGCATTTTTGTGATATGTGCATGCTATCGTTCTCAGGCGAGTATTCAATAATATAGATATCAGCTTCCGCTGTTGCAATCTCGTACATTTTATTTCTCATTTTGAGATCTTCTGCGGATTCATGAATTTTGGATATGTCGAGAGTGACGCAGCAAACACTTTTTTGGCCTCTCGGGTTTTTCGTCAGACTGCCGTTACACAGGACATGAATTATCCTGCCGTCTTTTCTGAGCATTCTGTATGTCGTCTCAAAATTTTTGTTTTCCGAAACGCTGTTTAAGATATGTTTTTTTACCCTCTTCCTGTCCTTCTCAAAAATGCTGTTCCAGAAACTGCCTCCGAACATGGTTACTGTTTCGCTCTCGTTCTTACAGCCTGCCATCGACGCAAAACCGGCACTGACAAATTCATATGAAAAATCTCTGTCAGCCGTATATTTCTGTACACCGCCAGGAATGTTTGCTATTATCTCCCGTTCCATTCTGTTTGCCGCGTAGATTTTCTTTGCGTGGCATTTCTCTCTGTATATAATGAAAATCGTAAGGATCATGAAGAGAAACAAAATTCTATAAAGCAGAGCCAATGCGTCCTTTGTTATACCGGTGTCTTCTGAGCCAAAGGTTGCCGCCGGCATTACGACCCCTAGATACCAGTCGGAGAGTCCAAGGGGGGTTATGTAGCACAGTCTGGAGCTTTTGTTTTTGGCGTAACGGAAGAATAGGCTTTCATTGTTTGTAAAAGCATTCATTATCTGCTCGAGAGGAACGGATACTGTTATCCCAGGCTGCTGCATGAAGTCAAATATGTTGTTTACTCTGGAGAGTATGCTTCCGCGCGGCTGCGGATGGAGCCATTCTCCGTGGTTGTGCATGAAGATCATTGTCCCGCCGCTGTTGAGCGCCTTATTGTGCATCACGGTGTCCATTGCCTCAGCGCGCACACTGCAGCGAACCTGTGCGGATATGTGCCCATCTTTTTTCACAGGAGCTACAAAGGTTATAAAATTTTGTCCGTTTATTACGCTTGTAAACATTTTTGCTCTGTTTGTGTAGAAGATGCTGCTGTTCGTGGTGAACATGGAGGGCGACGATGTTCTTCTGCTTCCGTCAGGGTAGAGTATCTCTATAAAATCTACGTTTGTTTCTTTGGCGATGCGGTTCATGACCAAAGAAACCTCAGGGCTTCGGATGTTTTTAAATTCCGAAACTTGTGCCGCAGCCGTCGCAGCGAACCGCATGTACGTTTCGATGCGGTTTCGTACGTGCTTCGCAGAAATGGTTGCGATCTCCTCAATCTGCCCACCTTCTTCCACCTCTTTTTCAATCCTTACCGTTTCAGTAAAGTAGTGGAAGAAAAAGGATGTGAAGGCGAGTATAATGAGGAGCGGTATTATATATTGTTTATATTTGAAAGCCTGAATGTCAATTTTCAATTAACTTCTCCCTGTAGAGTTCCGGACGGCGGAATTCCAGAGTCCGTAAAAATTTTCTTTCGCTGGAAACTTTTTCCGTGTCAAATTCCGTAAAAACAAGAGCCTCCTCTTCTCCGAGCTCAACAAGTATTTCTCCGTCGGGGGCGATGACCATTGAGTTTCCGCCGAAGAGAGTTTTGCCTGTTTTTCCGCATCTGTTGCAGGCTACTATATACATCATATTTTCGATAGCTCTTGCCTGCAGCAGTGTACGCCAGTGAGCGATTCTCGGCATTGGCCACTGAGCCGAGATGAAGAGAACTTCCGCGCCTTCCACTGCGTAGAGACGGAACCATTCGCAGAAGCGGAGATCATAGCAAATGGCAAGACCGCACTTGATATCGCCTATGTTGAACAGAGTCCTTGAATTGCCCGCACCGAGATATTTGTCCTCGTTCATGAGGGCAAAGAGGTGTGCCTTGTCATAGTACGCCGCATATTCGCCGCTGGGAGTTATTACCATCGCGCGGTTCATTGCTCCATCGTCGGTGAGAGCCAAAACGGAACCGCCCGCAAACCAGCAGTTGTATTTTTTTGCAAGTTCTCCGAGGAATGCAGCAGCTTCGCGTGCTTCCGGATCTCCGTAAAACCCCGGCTCGCTGATGGCGTAGCCTACGTCCCAGATTTCAGGCAGCACCAAAACTGTCTCGGAATCCGAACTGATATATTTTTGCTCAAGCAACGCCGCAAGACGGGCATAATTACCATCCCTGTCTCCGATTTTAACGTCTGTCTGAATAATTCCGACTCTGAGAAGCGACATTGATACCACCCTAACAAAGTTGATTAAAAAAGCCAAGATATGCTATCGTGTATTGTACACTATATAGCTGAAATAATAGTATGATTTTGTTAAATGAGATGTTAACTTGGCATGTTTGAGAGTAGTTCGTCTATTTCTTCTCTATCTCTGTTTTTTTCAGAGGATTTTTCAAATGTCAGAGTGAGCGCGGCGCCCTCGGCTGTGCCTTTTGGAAGGTACTCAATGGGAATGTTTATTTCGTCCGCGTTTTCCCCTAGCAGCAATCTGCAAATATTGCCGTTAACGGAGTCTACAAAGACTTCTGTGCTTTTTTTCATTTCGCCGGCACCAGCCTTTCGCTTGGGTATGTGATACTATTGCCGTCTGTTTCGATTACGATGTCTCCGTCCGCAGTGTCCATGCGTCCGGCTCCGCTTTTTTTAAGCGCGCGAACGACCTCTCTGTGAGGAAATCCGTATGAGTTGTCGCGTGAGTAGCTCAGTATAACGATGGATGGATTGACCTGTCTGAGCATAGACGTGTCTGTCCCGTTGCTGCTGCCGTGGTGAGCCGCCTTTAGCACGGCAGCGGACGGCAGAGGGCTGATGGATGCTCTTTCGGCCCTTTCCATGTCGCCTGTCATGAGAAATGCAACTTTGCCGTACCGCAGCAGGAATACGAGCGAGTTATTGTTTGTGTCGCTTGCGGTGCCGCGTATAAAATTTTCTGCGGGAGCCAGCACTTCTATTTCAGCTCCGCTGAAGTTTTCGGCATATCCCCGTTTGGGGCGGCCGAAGGGTATGTTGTTTCTTTTTATCGTGAGGTAGAAATTTTTCTGAATGGAAGAGCCGTGGTTGTAGCCGGAGTCCCACACCTTGCCTATCTCAAAATTGCCGATGACTTCACCCATTCCGCCAATGTGGTCCGAGTGCCCATGTGTGGCTACGAGCAGGTCTATCTTTTCTATGCCTCTGGCTTTGAGGTAGCGCACGACGCTCTTTCCGCCCTCTTTTGTTCCTGCGTCAACCAGAATTGTTTTTTTATCGGGGAACATGAAGAGGAAGGAGTCTCCCTGTCCCGCGTCGATAGCGTGAAATTGGAGCGATTCGCCGAAGGACGTGCCTGTTTGAGTTTGAGAGAAGAGGGCGGCGGCCGTTATAACAATGGACGCAGCGGCGATTATAAATTTTTTTGAAAAAATATTTTTGCGCCTTGCTCGGCGGTTGTAAAAGGACAAAATAAATCCTCCCTTGCGGTATAATAGAAAAAATCAGACGCGCTGAAAGGATGTCCCCTATGCTGGGTTTCACTCTCGTCGCTCCGCTTATGGCTATAATTATAACCGGGAATCTTCTTCGTAAGTATGGATTTTACAGCGAAAGCGATATAAAAACACTGACAAAAACATTATATTGGGTGATTCTGCCTCCGCTTCTTTTCCGCACGACTTTTATATTGGGAAAAGAGCTTCTTGTGCAGTCGCATCTTTTGATATCTCTGAACCTTTGCTACATCTTTTCTATCGCGGCGGCGTGGACTTGCGCCGCTCTGTTTCTGCACAGAGGAGACAGGAAGAGAATAGCCGTGTCAGCATTCGCATGTATCCGCTCAAACAATATTTATTTGGGCTTTCCTGTGATGTATCTTGCTCAGGGGGATATAGGCCTGCATAATTCGTCCGTATATTTGGCGGTCAGCACTATTTCTTTTCAGTTATTCTCCATTCTTGTAGGCGAGCTTGTTATGTCGGGCAAACTGAGCAAAAAGAGCGCTCATACGATTGTGAAACGCGTTGTTACAAACCCTTTGGTCGTTGCCTGTGTTTTCGGTGTCGCCGCAGCTTTTCTCGGACTGGATAAGCTGCCCAAAGTGCTCGACGAACCTATGAAGCTTATGGGGAACGCCGCTACGGCAATTGCTCTTCTCGCACTCGGCGGGACTCTTGACCTTTCGCGTATGAGCCGAGTGATAAGAATGATTCGTTCCACTTGGGGAGATATTCTTTTGAAGGTTATTCTGCACCCGGCTTTGATGTATTTCTTCCTCACGATTTTTCCAGTGCCGCGCCCGCTGCTTCAGGCGACCGTCATGCTGAGCTCCATGCCTACGGCGGTCAACTGTTTTATCGTTGCCCGTGAGATGGATATGGACGGAGATTATGCTGCCGACATTGTGGCTTCAACCACGGTGTTGGGCGCTCTCACAATACCGATCTGGGCTAAGATTTTGGAAATTATATAAAATCGCAAGCGCCATGCGGCACAGATAAAAATAAAGACGGAGCCCCGATTTGCACGGAGTTCCGTCTTTTGTTGTTTTTTTGCGGCTTTACGCCATTGTAATGACTGTTCCCTCTCTGCCTTCGAGAGCGTCCACTGCTTTGTAGAGCGAGGTTATTATGGCTTTTTTGCCGGGGAAGCGGCGGGCAAATTTGATTGCCGCCATGACTTTGGGCAGCATGCTTCCCGGTGCGAAGTGCCCTTCTTCTATGTATTGGATTGCTTCCGCTACAGTGATGTTGTCGAGCACTTTCTGATTCGGTTTGTTGTAGTTCAGGCAGACCTTATCGACTTCCGTGAGGATGAGGAGCACGTCTGTCTCCATGTCTTCGGCAAGCCGCTCCGCCGCAAGGTCTTTGTCTATTACCGCGGCGACTCCTGTAAGCGAACCGTCAAGGTTTTCTATAACGGGAATACCGCCGCCGCCCGCCGTGATCACTATCGTTGAGTCCCAAAGACGCTTGACTGATTCTATCTCTGCGATTCTTTTGGGGTTCGGGGATGCGACTACTCGTCTCCAGCCGCGGCCGGCATCCTCTTTCATTGTGAAGCCCTTTTCTTCCGCTATTTTTTTTGCTTCTTCTTCCGAATAGAAGGGGCCGATTGGTTTTGTCGGGTTTTTGAAAGCTTTATCGTTTTCGTCAACGATTACCTGTGTGACGAGCGTGACGACGGGGACGTTGCGGTTGCGGTTTCTGAGCGCGTCGCGCAGACTTTGCTGTATCTGGTATCCGATGTAGCCCTGGCTCATCGCTCCGCATACGTCGAACGGCATTGCGGGAAGTTTGGGGTCGTTCTTTTCAGCTATGTCCTGTCCGAGCGCAATGCGTCCCACCTGAGGTCCGTTGCCGTGGACGACTGCCATTTCATACCCCTGGGTGCTGATATCTGCTAAGAATTCACATGTTTTGCGGACTACTTCAAGCTGGGCTTCCGCTGTGGCGGGTGAGCCTGCTTCCTGAAGTGCGTTGCCTCCGAGGGCTACTACAACTTTTGTCGATTTTGAGTCCATAACAAACACACGCTCCTTGTTTTAGAAAAGTTTAATGTTTATATGAAGTTCCTCTATTATAAACTAAACCGAGGTTTGAGTTCAATATTAAATATTAAGAAATTTGGCAAATCGCAAAAATTTTTTTCCAATGCAGCTTGAAAAGCCGCAGTGTCAAAGAATGTATAGGAGACCCCCCCGCTGTTTGCAGGTGCTTGGCGGGGGGGTCGTTTGCATGTTATTTTTAAAAAGCGCTAAACTTTGTTTGCGGATAAGGTTTCGTATGTTTTATGTCTATCCCAGCAGAGTTTCCGTTTCCGCAAGTGTTTCTTCAAACAGTTTTATTACTTCCGTCACGGGTTTTTCCGTACTCATGTCAACTCCCGCGTCTTTGAGCAGATTTATCGGGTAGTCGGAGCCTCCCATAGTAAGGAAGCGCAGATATCTCTCTCTCGCCTTTTCTCCCTCTTTTTCTATCGCCGATGCGAGCGCGGTCGCGGCCGAGAATCCTGTGGCGTACTGGTAGACATAGAAGGGGTTGTAGAAGTGCGGTATTCTCGCCCACTCTATTTTGAGAGCGTCGTCCACTATAATGTCCGTGCCGTAATACTTTGTGTTCAGTTCGTACCAGAGGGCGCAGAGACCGTCGGGCGTTGTGTCCCCGCCTGATGCTGCGCGGGCGTGAACCTCGCGTTCAAATGAGGCGAACATTGTTTGGCGGTATACTGTTGTTCTGATGTTCTCCAGCCTTCTGTTGAGCAGATAGAGTTTCTTTTTCTTATCCTTTGTGTCTCGTATCAGATGGTTCAGGAATAGAACTTCGTTTGTGGTTGAGGCTACTTCTGCGGTGAATATGCAGTAGTCCGCCGTGGGGTAGGGGCGGTTTTTTCTTGAGTAGTAGCTGTGCATGGAGTGCCCCATCTCATGTACGAGAGTGGATACGTCATTCAGACTGTTTGTGTAGTTCATGAAGATGTATGGGTGAGTCGCATAGCAGCCCCATGAGTACGCGCCGCTTCTCTTTCCTCTGTTGGGAAATACGTCGGCCCAGCCCTCTTCGAGTCCCTGTTTTATCAAAGAGATGTATTCCTCTCCGAGCGGTGCAAGGGATTCAAACATCATCTGTTTCGCACTGCTCCATGAGATGTCTTTGAACGGGTCGGAGGTGAGCGGCGTGTATATGTCGTACATGTGCAGCTCTTTTACCTTTAGAGCTTTTTTGCGCAGAGCCACGTAGCGGTGCATCGGAGCAAGGTTTGACTCGAGAGTGTCAACGAGTTTGTCGTATACGGATTCGGGAATGTTGTTGCCGCTCAAAGCAGCGGCCAGGGGAGATTTGTATTTGCGGACCTCCGCGTAGAACTTTGCCCCTTTGAGCATTCCGTCAAAGGTTGCTCCGAGTGTGTTTTTCATCTCTGTGTATGGCTTGTAGAGAGAGTCAAAGGCCGCTTTGCGAACCGTGCGTTTTCTCGACCTCAGATATGATACGGCTCTTTCTTCCGACATCTCCGTGAGTTTTCCGTCCTCGTCCTTTATGGATTCAAACTTCATATCTGCGTTTGTCAGCATAGAGAACGCGTTATCCGCCACTCCCGCCATGTCTCCGGTGCGCGCGATTATCGCCTCTTCCGCCTGCGACAGTATGTGGTCTCTTTCGCGCAGTATTTCTTTCAACGGAAATGAGTAGTCGCCCAGTATGGGGTTATCGATGTATTCTCCGAGCGTTTTTTCGGGAAGCGCGAGAAGCTCGGGCGTTATGAAGCTCTGAGCAGCCGAAAACTCAACGGCCAGTCCGGAGACTCTGTTCGCAGGTCCTTGGTATTTTGACTCCGCCGTGTCCTCGTGGCTTTTCATGTGCGCGTACACTATGAGTTTTTCGAGCGTCATCGAGAGTTCGTCGCGCAGTTTAAAACATTCGAGCAAAGTGTCCGCGCCGCAACACAGCCGCCCCGCGTATGCCGGAATCTCTTTTATGCGCTCCTTTATAGTTTTGAAATCGGACTCCCACGCCGATTCGTCTTTATAAATGTCGCATATTTTCCATTTATAAGTTTGCGGTACGTCCTGCCTTTCGGGAAGAACCGAACCGCTGCCCAATTCGAGTTCGGAAATAGCTTTATCCTCAAGTTTTTTATCCATTTTTGACAAACCTCCGATAAAAAAATTACACAACATGAGTATTGTGTAATTTTTATCGCGTATATGCAAGGGTTATTTCGGAAGTTATTTCAAAATCAGGCGAAAAGAAAAAGGAACATCGAACGCCCCAAATATATTGCGCATAGGCAGAGAGCCACGCTGAGCAGCGCGTAAATAAGCGCGGAAGAAAAGCGCCCGCTTGATATGAGTTCCATTGTTTCCAGTGAAAATGTTGAAAATGTTGTAAATCCTCCGCACAACCCTGTCTTGAAAAAAAGTACGACGGCGGGGTGCAGGCTATCAAAGTGAATTGCTGAGAGAGCGACAAATCCGATTACAAAAGCTCCGATAAAATTTATGAGCAGGGTCGCCACAGGAAAACTCACCTGAGCGAACAGGGGCAGAGAGCCCATAAAATATCTGAGCGAAGCCCCAATAAATCCGCCCGCGCCTACGGCAAAAAACTCAACCATGCAAATTCCTCCGAAAAGAACAATAATTTATAGGCAACACGACGTAAATTATACACCAGTCAGTGTATCTTGTTTGTTTTTTTCAGACTTTCAAATTACAATTATGCGGTATGACAATCATGCACAGCTTGTGCCGGAAGCGGGGTAATTTACCAATGAAATACAATTTCGATAAGTACATCGACAGGAGAAACACCGACTGTGAAAAATGGGACGGACTGGAAGAAGAATTCGGCCGCGGCGACCTGCTTGCCTTCTGGGTAGCGGACATGGATTTTCCCGCGCCTCCCGAAGTTTTGGAGGCTATACACAAAAAAGTTGACCAGGGCGCTCTCGGATATCCCACGATGCCCAAGGGGCTCTATGATGCCATAAGAACGTGGGAAGAGAAGAGACACGGCTGGAAATTTGACAACAGCGCAATAACATGGGCGCCCGGAGTTGTGGCGGGGCTCTCATTTGCCGTGATGGCGCTCACCAAGCCGGGGGATGGGGTAATAATACAGACGCCGATATACCCTCCTTTTTTCAGAACGGTGCGCGAAGCTGGCAGGATAATCAACGAAAATCCTCTTAAATATGAAAACGGACGCTACGTGATGGATATTGAGGGGCTTGAGAAGCTCATTACGCCCACATGCCGCACGCTGCTCCTTTGCAGTCCGCACAACCCGGTGGCGCGGGTGTGGAGCAGGGAAGAGCTGACAGCCCTCGCCGACCTTGCCAAACGCCGCGATATGATTATCATTGCCGACGAAATACACCAGGATTTGATTTACAGCGACGCAAAGCACATACCCCTCGCATCTCTTGACGAAGAGACGGCTTCCCGTGTGATAACCTTTGTCGCCCCGAGCAAGACCTTCAATATTGCCGGTATGAAGGCTTCCGTCGCCGTGATTCCCGACCCGAAACTGCGCGCTCAGTACATATCGGTGCTTGAAAGATTCCACCTGAATTCCGTGAATATACTGGGCATAACGGCCATGCAGACGGCTTACTCAAAGTGCGGCGAGTGGCTTGACGAGCTGATGGCATATCTTGAGGTCAACAGAGACTACACGGAGAAATTTATAAAGGAGCGTATGCCAAAGGCTCACATGGACCATCCGGAAGGAACATATATTTTCTGGATAGATTTCACGGGCTATGGTTTTGATGCGGACAGTCTCGAAAAGTTCCTCGTGGAAGAGGCCGGAGTCGCTCTCAACAGGGGGCTGAACTTTGGAAGCGCGGGCAACGGTTTTGCGCGTATAAACATCGGAACGACACACGCCCAGCTCAAAGATGGGCTTGAAAAAATAGCTCTCGCTCTCGAGAAGAGGTAGGAGCCCAAAATGGCTAAGACTCCGGTACCGGTTCGTTTCTGCCGCTTTATGGTTGATGGGCGTTCATATTCGGGACAGATAAGGGATAACTCCGTGGATATCGTGGAGGGTGATGTTTTTACATCTCTTACCCAAATGAGGCTGAGCTACCCCCTTGAGAGAGTAAAATTTTTGCCTCCGACAATGCCGAAGAAAATATGGTGCATCGGAAGAAATTATGCGGGGCACGCAAAAGAACTGAACCACGAAATACCTACTGAGCCGCTTGTGTTTCTGAAAGCGACTTCCGCAATCACAGGCAGCGGCGACTTTATCAGAATACCAAACTGGGCCGGAGCCGTGCACTATGAGGGTGAGCTTGCCGTCGTAATAGGCCGTTCGGGAAAGAATATTTCCGAGAGCGAAGCTTTGGACTATGTGGCGGGTTACTCCATAATGAACGACGTAACCGCGCGTGAGATGCAGAAACGGGACGGACAGTGGATGCGCTCAAAGAGCTTCGATACCTTTGCTCCGTTCGGCCCCGCCGTGCTGATGCAGAAAGAGCTTCCGCCATCTACGGTGCTGAGAACTCTGGTCAACGGCCGTGTCAGGCAGCAGTCGGAAATCTCCGATATGATATTCTCCGTGCCGCGCATCATATCGCACATAAGCCGCTTTGCCACACTTGAGCAGGGCGATGTGATTGCAACCGGCACTCCTGAGGGTGTCGGCGCGATAGTGCCGGGTGATGTTGTTGAAGTCGAAATCGACGGAATAGGACGGCTCAGAAATATCTGCACGGAGTAGATATTTTTACTTTCAAAATAATTTGAATTGTTAATTATCGGCGCGGGAATAAAATCCCGCGCTGATTTTTATTTGAAAATGGTGTAAAATCAACCTGTTTGCAAAGTATAGCTGAAACCTATGAGGGAATTTGGTGAGAGCCCAAAGCAGCCCCGCTGCCGTGTACGACTATGTCGGAAGCCGGAATACTTATTGGTTTTGTCGGATGATATGCGCGGGCGTGAATCATTTCCTTTTTGTGCGGGAGCCTGTAGGGGCTCCTTTTTCTGTTGCGGTGGGGTGTTTTTATGTGTTACAGGCGTATTTTTCTTCTCATAGCACTGTTTTCAGCCCTTATTTCAGGTCCCGCGTCTGCGGAACCTGTGAGAATAGTGTCTCTTTCCCCCGTTGGTACGGAGATGCTTTTTGCACTGGGGCTTGAGAAGAATATCTCGGCTGTCACCAATTTTTGCGACTATCCGCCCGAGGCGGCAAAGAAGCCGAAGGTGGGGGATTTTGCCGCGCTGAATTACGAATCACTGATAGCGATGGGTACGGATTTGCTCGTGCTTCAGGATATTCATAAGCAGTTTTGCCGTGACCTCGATGTCCTGAAAATTCCCTATATCCTGCTGAGGCAGAACAGCATTGCCGACGTGTGCGACTCCTTGCTGCGTCTCGGCAAGGTTTGCGGCAGGAGGGCAAAGGCGGAGGTTCTTGTTTCAAAGATAAAATCCGAACTTGAGTATGTTTCCGAAAAGGTAAGGGGACGCGGAGTTCCTTCCGTGATGCTTTGCGTTTCGAGAGAGCTGTCCGAGAATCAGGTGACGACTTTCTATGCGGCGGGACAGAATAATTTTTATAACGAAGTAATCAGGATAGCCGGAGGCAAAAATTCCGTTGAAGAAAAGAGAATAGGATATCCCCAAATTTCGATAGAGGGAATGATGAAGATAAACCCCGAAGTTATAATCGACCTTGTCGGAGACAAAGCCTTTTACCATTCCAAGGACAGTATCGACCTTGATACTGTTTTCAACGACAAATATCTGAAAAACCAGTGGATACGCAGCGCGAGAGCCCGCGCCGTGACCGAAGGCCGCATTTACATCATGCAGGGAACGATGTATCTGCGCCCTGGACCGCGCATAGGCGAGGTTCTGCGCTCATTCGCAATGGCCGTTCACCCGGAGGTGCCGTGGTGAGAGAAGATATAATTCTTGAGATAGATTCAGTGTCGTTTGTTTTGGACGCGCGCCCTATATTGGACGGGGTCTCTTTTTCGGTTCTTCGCGGCGAATTTCTGTGCATAATCGGGCCGAACGGAGCGGGAAAGAGCACTCTGCTCAAATGCGTCGGGGGATTGCACAAGAATTACACAGGGAATGTGCTGCTGGACGGAGTGCCGCTTGCGGAGATGAAAAGGCGCGATATTGCGCGGCGAATAGCATGGGTGCACCAAACAGGTACGGATTCGCTCCCGTTTACGGTTCGTGAGTTTGCCCTAATGTCACGCTACCCTTGGCAGACATCTGTGGGCTGCGACACCGGAACTGACAGAGATGCTGTTAACAGCGCTCTTGAAACGGCGGGGGTCTCTCACATTGCCGGCAGAGAGCTTATGAGTCTCAGCGGCGGAGAGAGGCAGAAGGCTTTAATAGCGGCCGCGCTCGCTCAAGGTACGGACATCCTCTTTTTGGATGAACCGACAAGCTTCCTGGATTACCGCCACCAGGCCGAGACAGTATCCCTGATAGAAAGAATCAACAGAGACGAAAAAAAGACAGTGCTTATGGTCACTCATGATATAAACTTAGCCCTTCACGGTGCGGACAGGATTGTCGCCGTAAAGGACGGACGTGTCGCCGTTTCGGGGTCAAGAACAGAGCTCTCGGATAAAAACCTTTTGTCGGATATTTTCGGCACGGAATTTCAATGTTTTGACGGCGGAAACGGGAGTATCCCTTATGTCGCTCCGAGGTGGAGATGATGAATAACCGGTATGTCATCCCAGTATTGGCTGTGTTTTCATTTGCCGTGCTTTTTGCCGCGCCCTTTCTTGGTGTGCATTATGTGCCTTTTGACGCTCTCTTTGCCGGAGAAAATTCAGGAGTCGGCAAGATCCTATGGCAGCTTAGGATACCGAGGGTGCTTCTTGCTTGGATAACGGGCGCGACTCTCTCTCTTTGCGGCTTGGTCTTTCAGGCAATATTCCGCAACCCGCTCGCCTCTCCCGACATGCTCGGTGTATCTACAGGAGCCGCTTTCGGAGCTGTCCTTTACATAAGGCTCGGAACGGTGTTCTCTGTTTTCGGAATTATAAACGGGCTGTCTGTAGCGGCTTTTGCCGGCGCTCTTGCCGTCACCTTTGCCATAAACGCGGCGGGAACGCTGCGGCGCGGCGGTATGTCGGAGGCCATGCTTCTGCTTGCCGGAGTCGCGATGAGCTTTCTTTTCGGAAGTCTCAATATGATAGTTCAGTATACGGGAGGGTATGTGGATACCTTCAGAATGATGCGCTGGTCGATGGGCGGCATACAGGCCGTGGGTTTTCTTCCCGTTGCCGCGACGCTGCCCGCTCTTGCTCTCATCTTTTTCATCGCTTTCAAGTCCGCGCCTGAACTGAATCTTTTTGTCTGCGGAGAGGAGATTGCGGCCAGCCGCGGCGTATCCGTAGTCAAGCTCAGAAAAATTCTCTTTCTCTCCGTGTCCGCCGCTGTCGGCCTGAATGTCGCGGTATGCGGCCCCATAGGTTTCGTGGGGCTTTTGGGTCCCCATATATGCCGCAGATTTGTGGGAAGCGACCACAGGCGGCTTGCTCTTGCCTCTCTTTTTTTCGGAGGCGCGTTCCTGGTCATTTGTGACACTGCCGCGAGGATTCTCTGGTTCCCTGCGGAAATTCCCGTTGGTATCATAACGTCCTGCATAGGGTCTGTTTTCTTTTTGTTCCTGCTTATTCGCGGGCGCAGATAAAATTTGTGCTGTCATAGGCTGATTATCGGAGGAGGATATTTGTGCTTGAGTATATGAATTTGGGCGGTTCCATAATGTGGGTGCTTGCGGCTCTCTCTGCCGTGGCGTTGGCTGTCGTCATTGAGCGGATAATATTTTTCAAAAAAGCTTCCGCAGATGCCGAGGAGTTGGAAAGAATGTTCGGAAAAACGGTGGCCGACCATGACATTGACGCGGGGCGCAAGATAGTTTCCGCATCAAACAGTTCGCTTCACAGACTTTTTTTCGCAGCCTTCGCTCACTGGGGCGTAGACCGTGAGGATATGAAACTTCTTGTCGAGCAGCAGGTACGCCGTGAGATATACCGTTGGGAGAAGCATCTGTTCATTCTCGAGATAGTGGGAAAGATTGCTCCGCTTTTGGGACTTCTCGGAACGGTTCTCGGAATGGTGGAGATGTTTCAGTCTCTGCATATAGGAGGACAGATAAGCGCGACCGCTGTAACGGGCGGGATATGGAAAGCCCTCTTTACCACAGTAGCCGGACTTGTCGTTGCGATACCGACTATTTTTGCGCATGGGCTTCTTGTCTCATGTATCGACAGTGAAGAAGAAGCTCTGAACCGCGGGGCCGACTACCTGATACGCGAGCATTTCGCGGCTCGTTTCCAAAATGAGAAGAAATAAGCCGCGCCGCGCAGTGGATATGGATATAACGTCTCTTATAGACGTTATGTTCATGCTCATAATATTTT
Organism: uncultured Synergistaceae bacterium; assembly: GCA_964496275.1. Classification (GTDB taxonomy): domain Bacteria; phylum Synergistota; class Synergistia; order Synergistales; family Synergistaceae; genus CAZBYL01. Next base: position 42,589 of record CAZBYL010000004.1, read on the forward strand.
TTGTGCTGACAGCCTCCTTCATTCAGGGGAAGCTCGATGTCGCTCTGCCCGATCAGGACGGAAAACAGCCTGACCCCAAGCCTGCGATTACGGTCACAGTGACGGAAAACGGCGCGGTTTACTGGGCGGGGCGTTCTGTTTCGAAGGAAGAACTAGCCTCTCTTGCCGAAACTGCAAAGAAGCGCGAGGTCTTTATCGCCGGAGATAAAAACGCGTCTTACGGCTCCGTCGCGGAGGTCTTGGCAATACTGCGCGGTGCTGGCGTTGAGTCTGCGGGACTTCTGACACAGGGCGGAAAGTGATGAAAGAGGACGCCAAAAGCCAGAGACGAATATTTTTTTTCGCGCTGCTTGCCAGCCTTGCTCTGCACGTTCTTTTTATATTGTTCATCCCATCTTCCGAACGTAAAGCGGAACCGGAGCCGGAGAAGATAATGACGGTTCGGCTCATTGCCGGAAAGAGCGAAAAAAAGGCGGCTCCTCAGGCGCAAAAACCGAAAAGCGAAAGTGCGGAGCGTAAGACGGAGAAGAAAAAAGAGCTGCCGAAGCCGGTTGCAAAAATAAAAGAACCTAAAACGAACAAAACAATAAACAAGGCCGCGGACGTGCCCGAAGAGACATCCGCACCGCAGAACGGTTCTGAAACGGATGTGCCGCAGGGAAGCGATTCAACCGGTGACAGCGGAGCGGAAAGCGGCAATGGAGGCGGCACAGGCGGTTCTGCTCCGACCGGAGACGCGAATGGAATCGTTGATGCCTCCGTGCTTAAAGTGACGAAAAAAGTGATTCCCGACTATCCCTCGTTTTCCAGAAAGCGTAAGGAAGAGGGTACGGTATTTATAATTGTAACTATTGAAAACAATGCTGTGATAAAGTCAGAAATAGAGCAAACAAGCGGACATGACCGCCTTGACTCAAGCGCGCAAAGGGCGGCCAAACAGTGGCGTTTTGACTGCAAGGAGAGAGTGCGCGCAAGGATTCCCTTTGCTTTTAAATTGAAATAGATGGGTGTATAAAATGGTGAATGGCTGTGAAGAAAGATTAAAATTCGGAAGTCTGCGGCTTGGCGGAACATCATGGGTTGTAAGCGGCAGCCTTGAGGAGAACCTAAAAGCTCTTTCGCGAGACGTCAGCGATATAGAGCTGGTTCTGTTTGACACACCCGAGCTCTCCAACATACCGCCGCGAGACGAGATTCTACGGTTGAAGGATCTGTGCTGTGAGCTCGGGATGAGCTGCACCGTTCACTTTCCCGAAAATTTGTGTGTGTCCGAAGGCGAAGCAAAGAGAGTTGCTTGCGAGGACAACTGTCTTAGAACAATGGAACTCTTTGCGCCTCTTGAACCCTTCGCTTGGATAATGCACTTGGTAGGCGAAAAGAGGGGAAACGAAACCTCCGCCGACATGGAAAAGTGGCGAGTGCTTGCGGACATATCATCATCACGAGTGGCAAAGCATACGGACGAACCCCATAAGATATGCGTTGAAACTCTTGACTATGATTTTGATTACGTTCACGACATAGTGTTAAAAAACGGATTTTCAATATGTTTGGACATAGGGCATATCGTAAGATATAAGCGCAATGTAATAAATACCCTGCGTAAATACCTGCCGCATACACGAGTCCTTCACATACACGGAGTCACGCCGGACGGCACGGATCACACTGCAATGGAATACTTTGACAAAAAACTGCTTCGCAGCGTTCTTTCAATCTGCGACGACGGAACGGAACGAGTAATGTCCATAGAGGTTTTTGAGGACGACTACAAAAAGTCGCTCAAGGTTTTCAGAGAACTTTAGAAATTTGCCGCGTTATGCCGGAACTTATTTAGATTGCGGGCGAAGGTTCACTTTAGAATATTTAGGGACATTCCGTTTGCTACGCCGTTTTCTAGCTCACGCAGTCTGCCGAATTGCTTTTTCAGCAGGCACAGCGCGAGTGTTGCCATTGCTGCGTCTGCGATAGGACCTGACCATAGGATTCCCGTTATGCCGAAGCGTATTGGGAGGAGCACGAGCAGAGCGGGCAGGAATATTACTTGGCGCGTTATGGATATCATTATACTGTGCATAGGTTTGCCTTGAGCAGAGAAGAAACCTCCAACGGAATTTTGCAGTCCATTTAGGAATATAAGCATGTAAAATATACGAAAAAGCTTTTCCGCAAAAGTGAAGTATGCGGGGGATCCCGCACCGAAGAGTGACGTGAGCTGATACGGGGCAAGCTGAAATAGGAGAAATACTCCGAAGGAGGAGGCTATGACGGCGCCTATTACCATGCGTCCCGCTTCGATGACGCGTCTGTAGTTTCCGTGTCCGTAGTTGTAGCTTATGACAGGCTGCATGCCGTTTGTCAGGCCTGTTGCTATTGCCGAGGCTATCATGCTTGCCTTGCCTGCAACCGATGCTGCGGCAAGCAATATTTCGCTTCCCTGCTGGGAATCCGCTCCATATTTTCGGAGCGCGCTGTTGAGAAAGACTTGAACCAGAGCTTGCGTTAGGAGGTTGCACATAGGCCCCGTGCCGAGAGCTGCAATTCTGACGGTAATTCGCAGATTTGGCACAAAGTCCGTGGCTTGCAGGTTCACAGTGCGGAAATTAACCAGATACTTTATTACCATTGCGGCGCTTACACACTGTGATGCCGCGGTTGCCCATGCCGTTCCCGCTATACCCCAGCCGAAAAAACATATAAATAGCGCGTCCAGCGCGATGTTGAGCCCCGCTCCGACCGTGGTGCAGAGCAGAGCATATTTAGGGCTGCCGTCTGCGCGGACAAAGAATGTTCCCGCCGCCCCTATTATCGCAGGGATAAAGGTGAGAGATGTAATGCGTCCGTAAAGAGACGCAAGGGGTAAAAGGTCCTCCGTGCAGCCGAATATAAGGAGAACCGAGCGCGTGGCAAAGAGAACCGGAAGTGCCAGTATCGTGCCGCAGAGGGTCATCAGTGCGAAAGATGCCCCGACCGCCCTGCGCGCACGTTCTGTTTCTCCGCGCCCGAGAGAGAGATTCATGACTGCGGAGCCGCCAACGCCGCACATAAGCGAGGCGGCAGTGATCAGAGTTACTGCGGGAAATACAACTCCTGTCGCGGCGTTGCCCGCTGTACCGAGAGCGTTTCCAATAAATATTTGATCCGTTATGCTGTAGAAGGCCGTTATGAGGGATGCCGCAAGCGACGGAATGCAAAAATTCGCCAGCAGTTTCTTCATCTCGCCGCGTTCAAGCTCTTCAGAAGCTTTGTTCATACGCCCTATGATTCCTTCTGAGCCGAACTTACAGCTCTGTCCGTTATAAATCTGCAGGCCTTGTCCCTCATAATCTGGCGGCGTATTGTATCCCGCCCAATTTGCTCTATGACGTTTTGGGGCGAAGTTTCGCTTCTCTTTGCTATTTCAGCCGCAAGGTCGTCCACTTCTCTGTCATCAGCAGAAATATTTTCCGCATCAGCCACAGCTTCAAGCAGCAAATCACAACGCGCCGCATCTTCCGCCTCTTTGAGGCGTTCTTTGCGCCACGATTTTTCGTCAGTCCCGATAGAGAGAAGATACGCGTTGAAGGCTTCGCCTGTTTGCTCCTCCTGAGTCATTGTTTTACGTTGTGCGGCTCTTTTTGCAATTAGTTTGTTTATTAGTTCGTCAAAGTTTTCGGGCAGAGTCCGATAGCGTTTAGTGTTTATTCGGAGTTGTTCCGTGATGAAAGCGGTCGGTCTCTCTTTGTTATCGGAAGAGACTGTGCGCAGCATTATATCGAGAGCCTCCGCATTTACTTGAGCGGCTGGGCGCGGTACTCCTGCCGCATCATAGGCGCCGCGCAGCAAATATGTAACGTCGGAGAGCAGATGATAGACAGAGTCACCGCAAACTAGCAGCTTTTCATTGGCTGCCATTGTGTCAAGACGTGCTTCCGTCATGGCAGACGGAACTTCGCATTTCATTTCCCTGCAGGCCTCACGCAGAACAGCCATTCTAAATTCTTCCTCATGATCTCGCGGAATGTCCGCAGCTATGCCTTTATAATTGCCGAGCAGCACTTTGGGGTAGATGGCCGCCCTGACTGTAAACAGAGCGCCTCCGTTTTTAGTCAGCGAAACGGATAATACTTCGGGCTTTCCCACTGTTCGTATTTTCTCCGAGCATAGAAAAAGTGAGTAGGCATTGGGCAGGGCGCGGGCAAGAGCCTCTTCCTTGAGCGCATCTGCTCCGTATGTTTTTTCTATGTCCTCAATTGACGCTAGTCCCGGAGCTATTCCTGGTACAGGCCAATGCTCCGTATCGTCAAGGTAAGCCTCTTTGCGAGCCGTTGCTATCTCGGTGCTTTCAATTTGCAGGAGTGCAGTCATTGTTCCCTTTTCATTTTTTAGGTCGAGAGTCTTCATTGTGTTTGCCTATTTTATTACTATGACCGAATCTTCGGTGTGCTCTGTTATAAAACGTGCGTGCCCTTCTATGACAGCAGCAAACTCTGATTCGCCGATTTCCGTATCGGATTCGAGTTTTTGCTCAAGATGTTCGAGCAGCTTAAGGCGCGCGATATCGCAGGGAGCGGCGGGGAAGAGCAGGAAGTAGCTTACTGTGCATATACGCTCTACCTTTTTTTCGAGACCGGTCAGCCAGACAATCTCGGATAAAGTAAGCTCAAACGGATCTGCTTTGAATTCGGCATCAGTCGCCTCTCCTCTGTACTTATGAAAATATCCGGAAGTCTGCGCTGACGGATCCCAGTACTCCGCTCCTATCGCTGCCTGCAGCCGCCCCGCCTCAGACTTTATGAAACATGTGCGTTCTTCTTCTATCATTGACATACATTGCTGTTTTTTCTTTTCATCCTGCATTTTATTCTCCTCCTTTTTCAGTTGCCGTTGTAGTGAAAAGGCCGCCGTAGTATATGTCTCAACGGCGGCCTCTATGTTTTGTGTTATCCGCGCTTTGGCAGAGGGGGCATGCTGTTGAATTTCTGCGGTAGATCCTCAGCTCCGAAAGCGGTCTTTCCCGTATTCTCATGATCTTTCATTGCACGCCACAGGCGTTCGGGGGTTATCGGAAGTTCACGCAGAGTGAGCCCCGTCGCATAATTTACGGCGTTGCCTATCGCTGAGCCAACGGGCGCGGTGCTTCCTTCGCCCGCTTCTTTTGCTCCCATGGGACCTTCGGGATCAAAATCGCTGCAAATTATCGTCTTGATATGCGGCATGTCAAGCGCGGTTGGGAAGCGGTAGTCGCGGAAGCTTGGGTTCATGTGACGTCCGTCCTTTGTATAAACGCACTCTTCAAAGCAAGAGAAGCCGAAACCCAGCAGCACAGAGCCTTCTATCTGCCCTTCCACTGCCCGGATGTTAAGCGGGCGTCCGCAGTCATGGCCGAATACGAAGTCTTCAAGCTCCACTTGCCCTGTCTCCATGTCGACCTTCACTTTTGCGGCAGACGCCGAGAACGAATACGCGGGGGCATAGTTGCCGACGTTTTTCACGTATATGTCCTTGTCTCCCTCGTGAGCGAATGAGCCCACTCCCGCTGCACAACGGCCGAAGTTCTTTTCCTCATAGCCGAAGCAGGCTTCATTATATGAAATATTTTTCTCGGGGTCTCCTTCGATAAAAACGCGGTGGTCTTTCATCTTAATATCAGTCGGCTTGCAGCCCCACTCTTCGGCCCAGTGCTTCAGCAGCTTCAGCTTTGCGTCTCCCGCCGCCCTTCGGCATGCGTTGCCGGCCAGGAATGTGACTCGCGAACCGAATGAACCCGCATCCCACGGTGTTGCTGTGGTATCGGACTGGATCAGCTTCACCTCATCCATGCACAGTCCCAGCTCTTCCGCTGCAATCATGGTCATAACAGTGTCAGAACCCTGGCCTATGTCGTTTGCGCCGCAGAATACGACTGCATAGCCCTCTCTGTTCAGACGAACAATTGTTGTCGCCGAGCAGTAGTGGGGCGTGATAAGTACGGGGAAGCCCGTTCCCGACATGAAGCCCGAGCCTGACATTCCGACGGCCTCTCCACTGCCCACAGGGTATTTATCTCTGTGTTCCCAGTCTATTGCATCCGCACACGCCACAAGGCACTCGTCAAATTTGCAGGAAGTGAACTCAAGCCCTGTAGGACCTGTATAGTAGGGCGTTATCTCGTTTAGACGGCGTAACTCAAGCGGATCCATGCCCAGTGCATTTGCTACCTCGTCCATGTGTACCTCATGTGCAAAGTGCACCTGACATGCGGAATACCCGCGCATTGCTCCTGATGCAGGGTGATTTGTATAGGGACGGCGCGCTGTCATATCTATGTTTTCGACCTTGTATGGGAATGTTGCGCATATAAGCGACAGAGTGTTGGCTGCGATACCGGAGCCTCCGTACGCTCCTCCGTCTAGTATATGTTTGCAGCGCTTGGCAAGCATTTTACCCTCTTTGGTGAAGGCGCTCTCAATTTCAAATGAGATGGGGTGTCTTGTGCGTGTGCACATGAAAACTTCGTCACGCTTCAATATGCACTTAACAGGGTGTCCGGTCATTTTTGAAAAAAGGCAAGGGCATAGCTCGTGAGCAAAAACATCCAGCTTTCCGCCGAAACCGCCTCCGACCATAGGTTTTATTACACGTACTTGGCTTTCAGGAACCCCGAGTCCCCACGCAATCCAGAATCTGCTGACATACGCACCCTGAGTGGTCGTCCAGACCGTCCACTCTCCGTTTTCATACTTTGCCACTGCTCCGTGGGGCTCTATAGCGCAGTGAACCATTTCCTGTGTTTTGTAATAGTGCTTGTCGGTGTAATATGCTTCGGCGAAGGCCTTATCCGGGTCTCCCGCCTTCATCGTTGTGAATATCGAAAGGTTGTTTGTTCCGGGATAGTGTATAGGTTCCGCTTCCGGCTGCATCGAGTCAAACGGGTCGAGCACGACAGGGAGAGGCTCATATTCAACCTTGACGAGACGTGCCGCTTCCGTTGCTATATCCTCGTTTATTGCGCATACGGCAGCCACTTCGTCGCCTATCATACGAACCTTCTTGCGGCATAGTGGTTCTTTGTCTGCCAATTCTTTAAATGCCTCGGGGTTGCCCAGATTGTGTCCTTCGGGGAAGTCTTTTCCCGTAAGAACTCCCTTTACTCCCGGCAGTTTCAGGACCTCACTGAAATCTATGCTCTTTATGAGGGCGTGGGCGTAAGGGCTGTGTACTAATTTGCAGTAGTACATGCCGGGCAGATCGACATCGTCTGTGTATATCGCACGACCGGTAACCTTCGCTTCCGCGTCCACTCTTACGTACGCGTTGCCTTTTCCGGCAAGCTCATAATCTTCAGGTTTTTTATAAATACTCTCTATCTCTGAATAATATTCCTTTGACCTGATTGCCATCAGTCGTTCGCCTCTCTTTCCAATATCTTGGCGGCGCAGTCTATAGCTTCTACTATTTTTGCGTATCCTGTGCAGCGGCACAGGTTTCCCGCAATAGCGTCCCTTATCTCCTGCTCTGTCGGGTGTTGATTTTCATGCAGCAGAGAGAGCGCGGACATAATCATCCCGGGTGTGCAAAAGCCGCACTGAAGCGCCCACTTGTCTATAAATTCCTTCTGTACGGGGTGCAGCACTCCGTCCTTCATAACTCCCTCTATTGTCACTACGTCGTGACCGTCAGCTTCGACGGCCAGCATCATGCAGGAATCGACGGCGGCTCCGTCAAGCAGTATAGTGCATGCTCCGCACTCACCCTCTTCACAGCCGCGCTTTGTTCCCGTCAGATGCAGATCAGTGCGCAGAAAGTCGCACATTGTGATGTTGTCCGCAGCAAGGACTTCAGTAGCCTCTCCGTTGAGCTTAAAATTTATTATGCGTTTCAAGAGTCTTAGCCTCCTTATGGCTTAAGCGTATTTAATGCCTTTTGCAGCGCTCGCTTTGTGTAGACACGAACCATATCTGTTCTGTACTCGGCAGATGCGCGAACGTCCGAGATGGGATGAGCCTCTGACGCTGCTTTTTCTCCCGCCTGTTCCTGCAATTCATTTGTCAGCTCCCTGCCTATAACAAACTGCTCGGCGGCGTAAGCGCGCAGAGGGGTAATTCCGACCCCGCCCATTACGATTCTGCAGTCGGCTATTTTCCTGCCGTCCATTTTTATCCATGCCGCGACTCCTACTATGGCGAGATCCATTGCCTTGCGCACCGCGTGCTTGAAGTATGCCGAGCCCTCCTGCGGTTTAAGTTCGGGAATAAATATCTCCGTAACAATTTCTCCCGCATCTTTGTCGAGGCAGGTGCGCTTAACGCCCTTGAAGAATTCTCCGATGGGGATAACACGTTCGCCGTTTTTGCTGAAAGTTTTAACGGAAGCGCCCATCGCCATTAAAATAGGGGCTGTATCGGCGGACGGAGAAGCATTGCATATATTGCCTGCCATCGTACCCTTACGCCTAATCTGAGCGGATGCAACAAAATGGGCTGCGTCCGCTACTGCCGGAAGCGTCTTATTGACTACCTGTGAGGTCTGTATTGCGAAAAGTTTTGCAAGCGCGCCTATTCTCAGCCCATCTCCCTCTGTGAACTTTATCTCGTCCATTCCGGGGATATTTTTTAAGTCAATAACGCTGTCAACGCCTTTAAGCACATTCTCCTTCAAAAGCAGAATTACGTCTGTTCCTCCCGCCATCAGTACGCATCTGCCGTTTTGAGCCGCTGCGAGATCTGATGCCTCTTTGAGAGTGTGAACCGCGGTATAGTCAAAATTTGGCAAACTCATCCCTGTTCCTCCCTTGGTTAATGAAAAATCAGATAGTGATTCAATAAAAGGAGAATAAACCTTGTGATAAAAGTAATTAAGACGTTGTGACTACAATAGTAGTCAAGACTACATAAAAACCCGATGCTGTGAGATTCGTCACCTTTGAATATAGGAACAGAATATCTCAGTACAGAAAAATTTATAGCTCATCTCTTTATCCCACTGGTATAATGAATTATCACTGCATCTGCCGGGGAGTGAGTTTATGTCTGATTTGGGAAATAGGGATATTATGGAAACGAACATTAGACTTGAGGACGACCAAATACGCCATCTCTACACCTTACAGCGCGGAATCAAGCGTCTTGAGGCGTTGGGTGAGACTGTCTCTGTTGACAGAAATATGGATTTAAACAAGATAAATGAAATCCCGGAATACTGCTACCTTGTAAAAAAGGGGCGAGTTATGTGCTATGAAATAACGCTGAACGGCGAACAGCGTGTGTACAGTTTTATGGAACAGGACTCGATATTTCTGGAGGACTGCATGCTGCTGGACAGACCGAGCCCCGTGCTCTTCCGCACAATAGTACCGTCTGTACTTGTACGAATTCATAAATGCACGCTAAAACATGCCTTCAAGAACGACATAGACATAGTAATGGACGTGTGCATGTCTCTTGCGGAAAAATTTCTATCGGCAATGGCGCAGGTGCGAAGCGGTCAGCAGCGTTCCGCAGAATGGCGAATATGCCGACTGATACAGATATTCATGGAGCACTACGGTACACAGTATGACGGTAAAATCCTGATATCCCAAAAAATAAGTCAGCAGATGATAGCCGATATGCTAGGAATGAACAGAGTTACCGTGTCAAAAAAATTCAAGGAACTGCGAGATCTCTCCCTACTGGAACAGATAAACAGCTACATTTGCATCAGAAGCGCTGAGGCTCTTGAGAAGCACATGGAGCTTATGAAATAGACTGTGTCATAAATTTCTATAAGGTTGTTGTTTTTTTTTGCAGAAAATACTAAACATCTATTGCTTAAAATACGTAGTTGATGTAGTATTTACGAGATGAAGTTTTAGATGTTTTAGAAAATTCGGTCAAGGGAATCCGGTGTGATGCCGGAACAGCCCCGCTACTGTAACCGGGACGAACCCGCATTCAGCCACTGTCGCAAGACGGGAAGGCGCGGGAGTAGGACGAACGGAAGTCAGGAAACCTGCCGAAGTTTCAGTTTGTTGATATCGCGAGGGCGAGATGCGGCATGTGCGCGGAAATTATTTTTGCGCGCCTTTCAATAAGCCGATTTATTCAGGAACCCTCATTTGTTGGGGGTTCCTGTTTTTTTGCCTTTTACGGAGGGATGCATAACGGAAAGAGAAATGTTTTTACTATTTTATTTTTATAAAGAAAATTATGTGAAGGAGTGCTCTTTATGTTCAAAGTAAGGAAAAGTAGTTTTATTCTTCCCGTCGCTGCATTGCTGCTCTTTGCTTCCGCGTCGTTTGCCGCAGAAAGCAAAGACGCCGCCGTTAGCGAGGTTGAAAGAGTCGAGGTAACAGGTTCACGTCTTGCGGAAGAGATAACGGACGTCCCCGCCCCCGCCTATGTCGTGACACGCGAGGAAATAGAAAACAGCGGAGCGAAGGATGTTCAGCAAATTCTGGGCAGAATCCCCGGTATCAATGGCATGGCAGGAAGTTCATCTATGGCTCAGGATAAGGGTGTTTTTGTGAGAGGATTAAATTCTGAGGTTTTGCTTCTCGTGGACGGAGTGCCATATATGGGTTCAAGTTATGGCACGGGGCACCCTCACGGAAGTCCTTTTGATTTGAGGGCAATAGATATTTCTTCCGTAGAGAGGATCGAAGTTGTAAAAGGCGCGAGTTCCGCTGTTTATGGCTCAAATGCCGCAGGGGGAGTTATCAATATAATCACTCGCAAGGGTGAAAGCAAATCCTCCGGTTCCATAAAAACAGAGGGCGGAAATAACGGGTGGTTTAAAGGCAGTATCAGAGGTACAGCAGTTATGAGCGATGATTTCAAAGCCACAATAGGGTATACAAAGACTATTGAAAACGGCGATGTCCCGCTACGCAAGATTAACGGTTCTATTATGGGATACGCAACAGATTACAGGGCGAATGATTATGTTTTAATGTTTGAAAAAGGTTACTGGAGCTTCCTTGCTGAAGTTGGTGATTTTAAGTCGGAATGGAACGATACTAACTCGTACGGTACTAGCAAATATGATCAGGATAATAAATATAATAGATTCTCTCTAAACTATAATGACGGGATGAATATAGGAAGAATCTATTATAATGATTCAAAGAAGGATTATTCTATGATTGGCACTACTACGTATAATAATTATAAAGATAGTTCTGTCGGTTTAACCTTTAATAGAAAACAGGACATCTTTGGTGTCAGCGGAATATGGGGTGTCGATATCAAAAAAGACAGTTCCAAATTTGGCGGCGGCAGCGGCAATATCCCCTATGACTTGAGCCGTACCGGATTCGCCCCATACATCGAAGCGTCTGTTCCCATCGGAGAGGCAAATCTTGACCTTGGGTTGAGGTACGAATATTGGAATGTCGATGACGGAGAGAATGTAAGTGAACTGATTCCGAGAGTTTCTTTGAATTGGGCCTCTTCCGGAGGTCAGGTGTGGTATGCAACAGCGGGCAGAGTCTTTGTTATGCCAAGTTTTTATCAGATGTTTTTACCCATGGCGGACGAGGATTTTGGCATATGGGGTAAGTATACTTCCCTTCGCAACCCTAACTTGAAACCTGAAAAGGGCTGGACCTATGATATCGGCGTTAAGGATGAAAAAGCAAAGCATCCATGGAAAATAAGTGTCTTTTATATGAATATTAACGATAAGATAGATTATAATTCAAAGTATGACGCTCTTAGCAACACAACGACATCACAGTATATAAATCTCAATGAATACAGAGCGTGGGGTATCGAAGGAGAGTACAAGCATAACTTTAATGAAAATTGGAGTTACAAGCAGGGTGTTGCTTGGACTGATGCGGATGAAAAAATGCCCGGTTCCGACGAATGGGTTCGCTCCGATGCGCCGAGACTGGATCTTTCTGGTATCTTGAATTACAGCAAGGGGCCTTGGTCTGCCGAAGTCGCGGCGCACTATTACGGGGATAGAAAACTTGAAAAGTTTGACGGTAACGACATATTCCTTGTTAATGCGTCGGTTGCGTGGAAAAATGAGAATAACACGCTTAGAATATCTTGTCTGAACCTTTTTGACAAAGAATTTATTCTCGACAATACAGGCTACATAAATGCAGAACGCCGTTTGGTGTTCTCATGGGAGTATAAATTCTAAATAAAGCGCAAGCACCTGCCTGATAAGGAATTCTACCTCAATAAGGACGGCTATATAATCCCGGAACGCCGTTTTATCTTCTCTTGGGAGTATAATTTCTAGCGCAGGCAAGCGCACATAAATAGGCGGCGGTTCCGGTTTCGGAGCCGCCGCTTGTTTGTTCTGTGAAGTTATTATTACAACATGTTTGCAAAAGATTCGCTCTTCTGTTCGGAAGAGGGATTTTTATTTGAGAATCGTCAAAGCTGGCTGCTGCGCAAAGCTATCTGCCGATTCTCAAATTTTCGGACAGGGTTTTTATCCTTCCGCCGCGAGAGATTTTATCGCTCCGACCACAGCGTCTATTTCTTCTTCCGTATTGAAGAATCCCGGCGACAGTCTGAGAGCGCCTTCGGGAAAGGTCCCGAGTGTTCTGTGTGCCAAGGGAGCGCAGTGCAGTCCGGGGCGAGTTTCGATGGCGTATCTGTCGGAGAGGTTCATTGCCAAAACGGCATTGTCTTTGCCGTCTATATTGAGCGCATAGACGGGAAGTCTGGGGTCTTCTTCCCCGGGGCCCGCTATTCGAAGCCCGTCTATAGAGCGCAGACCGGCCTCAAGTCTTTTGCCCAAGCTCTGTTCCCTGTCATGTATGTTGCCGATTCCCGTCTCATTTATCCATTCGAGCGCAGCAAGAAGCCCCGCGATTCCCGGGAGGTTTGGTGTGCCCGCTTCAAATTTGTCGGGCATGTTTGCAGGCTGGTGTTCGTCGTGCGACAGGCTGCCTGTGCCTCCTTCGATGAAGAATTCGCAGCGTTCCGCAAAGCTCGGTTCCCACACGATACCGCCTGTGCCCTGCGGACCGAAAAGTCCCTTGTGTCCGGTGAAGCAGAGAGCGGCAAGTCCGAGTTCCTGTGCGTTGAGGGGGATTATACCCGCAGTTTGGGCACAGTCCGCCACGAGCGGAACACCGTGAGCTTTGCATATTTCAGCTATTGCTTCTATGTCCTGCAATGAGCCGGAAACATTGCTGCAATGTGAAAATACAGCCATGTCCGCCTTGTCTGCAAGAGCTCTTTCCACTGCGGCAGGGTCGAGGTAGCCGCGTATGCTGCACTGTATTACATCCACGCGGACGCCTGACGCTTCAAGCGAGCGGAGAGGGCGCACAACGGCATTGTGCTCCATGGAGGACGTTATTACTCTCATGCCCGGCTTTAATATTCCTTTCAGAACGATGTTGATTGATTCAGTAATGTTCGGAGTCAGGGATACGTACTTCGCGCTGCGTTTTTCGTATCCGCCCAGCATCTCCGCTATAGTTTTGCGGCAGGTGTACACGCTGTCAAGTGTCTCTATGTCGCGCGCGGATGCCGCACCGCGCGCCAGATTCGCACCGCCCTGAGTCATAAATTTGTATACCGCCTCAGCCACCGGTTCGGGCTTAGGCCATGTTGTTGCCGCATTGTTTATATATAAGGACATGCCTATCAACCCAGAACTATCTGTTTTGATGCCCCGTAAACCGCTTCCGTAATTTCAAACATGTTTGATATTACTCCGACCTGCACTTTTTCCGTGATGCCGAAATGTTTTGCACATGTGCCGCAGACGAGTATTTTTACACCCTTGTCGGAAAGCTCTTTTAAGTAGTCGAGCGCGGAAGAGTCGCCTACAGTCATGAGTACCGCGTCGTTCATAAGAGCGACTGCGGACGGGGCTTCCTCTTTCTGCACCAGTGTCCCAAGGTAGGATTTCATAAGAACTTCGCCCAGGCCGCCCGATTCCGCTCCTATTTTGTCGGCGGTGAAGAGCACGGCATAATCTTCGCTTGCTCTTGGTGCTTCCGGAGCGGCGACGAGCAGCGCCTCTATTACGAAATCGGAGCCTTCTGCTCTGCGGTCAGCCTTATAGCCCCTGCCTTCGAGGAATCTTGTTACATTAGATGCCGCGACTTCGTTGTCTACTATAACCGTGAGTTCCTTGCAGCCCTTGTCTGCCTGCTCTTTTGTTTTGATGACTGGTTTCGGACATTCAAGTCCTCTTGCATCGATCTTTTCCATTGAATATCTTTCCTTTCTGTTTTGGAAAATCAAAGGGTGCAGAGCGTTACTCCGCACCCTTCTTATGTACTATTTTTTATTTTCTAACCTAAGCATTGAGATGAGTTTTTCCGTAATATGCGGGTCGAGCCTTGTTCCGGCCATTGCGCGCAGCTTATTCTCAGTTTCCTCCTGCGATGGGAGTCTGCGCCCCGGCCATGGGCGTGTCATCTCATTCCATGTGTCCACAACCGCGAATATCCTTGCGGCAACCGGAATTGCGTTTGCCGAGTAACCGTGCGGGAAGCCCGTGCCGTCCCAGTTTTCATTCCAAGATGAGGGAACGTACGATGCAGGGCGAAGAAGCTCTATGGTGCTGAGCATATCCTTTGCTATCACAGGGTATTTACGGTATTCGCGAAGTTCCTGCTGTGTCATTGGCGCCGTTTTGAAGCGAAGTTCCGCAGGGATACCGATGAGTCCTATTCTCGCAAAGAGCGCGCCCAAGTATGCGTACATTTGCTCTTCCTTGCAAAGTCCGACTGCTTCGCTCAGTTTCGCCGTCATGTCCGCCGCACGGGGAATGGCATTCCTAAACTTCTCATCTCCCGGGGTAAACGCCACGGCAATGTCTGCCAGAGTCTTATAGCATAGTCTGTTCCCCGCTTCCGCAAATCGCTCGTACACCATAAGCTCAAGGCTGTCCATTTTATTTTTCTTGTCCCATGAGTAGTCTTTGTACGCGATTATGTCGCTTATGACGCGCTGGAGGCTGGATAGTTCGTCCCTTGTCGGGTCTACAGTTATGTTGTCTCTGCCGCCCGATTTTTCGTCGCGAATGTCTTCCGCTTCTTTTTGGAGTCTTGACATTCTGTTGTAGAAAATGCGTTTGAAGAGCAGGTCATATAGAACGCATATAACGAGAGTCAGTCCCGCTACGATCAGGAAAAGTTCCTGAATTTTGCGCTCCGCATCGGAAGTATCTTCTTTCTTGGATATTCCCTTTACCCAGAAAACAGGAGCCCCGCCGTGGTCTCTGACAAGCATACTTCCCGATACGGCTGTGTTGCGCCCTTTCGCTACGTATATTTTTGAAACGGGCAAGTTGCCCGCGCTTCTTTCCTTTTCCGTCATCTGCTCTATCGCGAAAGTAAAGTGGAGGTTTCTTGATATTTGCTGAATTATGGATGGCCCCAGATTCTTTGTTGCAATAAGGAAGCCCGCTGACGGACCGCTTTTATCCGAGCGCAGAATCGGTTTTACGCAGAAAAGAATGGGGGCGCCGTTCATTTCGGAAATTCCGCTTACTCCGTCAATTTCAACGCTCTGCAAGAGTTTATCGTTTTTGGGGTCGCTGAAAATAGCGGTAAACTCATTTTGCGGAGCGGAAGGTTCATCTTTGGGGCTGTAATCTTTAAAAAGCCGAACCTGAAAGTCTGTGTCCACCAATATGATTGAGGACACGCCGATGTCTGTGAGTACGGATCGGTTGAGTGTTTTTGTGACGTAATTGCTGTCATTGGTGTGCATGTAATTCCAAGTCACATCAGAGAAAGCCCAGTTTCCGGCTATTCCTGACAGAGACTGAGCTTCGCCGTTTATCGAAACTACGACTCTGGAAAGGTTCACCTGCATCCTCTCCCTGTCGGTTTTCTCTGCGGCTCTGCGTAAGATATCCGTAAAGGTCAGATCCAACAGTAAAAGTAAAACGAGCATAGCAATACCCATTGCCATTTGGGTCTTTCTGCGCAGTGTCATAGGCAACCCCTCCTATAGTACTTACTACTTATATATTGTATCAGATGTACGCAAAAACTGCTGATATATGAGAACTATTTTACAATAACAGCCCCGGCGGCAACGACTCCCCGCTCTGTGTAGAGCGCCAGTCTTTGTCCCGATGCGGGGGCGAAAACGGGTTCTTCGAATTCTATTTCTACGGAAGTTTCGCAAAGCGATGTCACACGGCATGGAGCCGGTTCGCCCTGGGAGCGTATTTTCCCGAAAAGTGGGATTTTTTTCAGCTTTTCCGCATCGTGAATAAGGAGGTTGAACCGAGAGGCGCGTACCGTTCTTGAGAAGGCTTTAGCTCTTTCCGAAACGATGATTATATTTTCTTCGGGGCGTATTTCCGTTACGAACAGTGGTTCTTTTGCGGCGATGCCGAGCCCTTTCCTCTGTCCGAGCGTGTAGTTTGAAATTCCTTTGTGAGTGCCCAGCTTAATCCCTGTGTCGCTGAAAATTCCTCCGGGGCTGCCTTGCGCCGCTATCAATGATCTGTAGTCGTTTTCGCCCGCGAAGCATATTTCCATGCTTTCGGGACGTTCCGCAACAGGAAGCCCCGCTTTTCTTACGATGTCTCTCGTTTCATCTTTTGTCGCAAATCCGCCCAGAGGAAAGGCTATGCGCGCCAGTCTCTCTCTTGCGATGCCGCATAGAAAATATGATTGGTCTTTTGCGATGTTAGCTCCGCGTTGTAAGGCCGCGTGCCCGTCATATTCCGTTATTCTCGAGTAGTGTCCTGTCGCCGCTATGAAGTCCGTACCCCACTCTCTGTCCGCAAGTTCCCAAAGCAGCCCGAACTTGACTCTCTCATTGCAATCGGCGCATGGATTAGGTGTCATGCCGAGAGTGTAGGCGCGGCAAAAGGGTTCTTTCACCCTTTCTCTGAATTCGTCCGCTATGTTTACGGAGAAGTGAGGGATGTTGAGAGCGCGGCACACAGACGCCGCAGAGTCACAGGCGGAAGTGTCTCCTGAAATGGACATTGTAAGCCCCGCTGTGTCGTAACCTTCTGCGCGCAGAATTAACGCCGCCGCACTGGAATCAACGCCTCCGCTCATCATGACGAGTGCGCGCGGAGAGGAACCTTTGCGCCACATATTTTTATCTTCGAAAGTTGGTTTGATTATATTCTTCATGTTTATATTTTACAGCAAGAATCGCCGCCCCTGAATATTTATTTGCTTACTTAACGGAATTGAAAAATTAAGTTGGCCGCAAGGCCGGTTTTATTGCATTAAGCAAGAATTTGCGTTTTTCAAGAGGGCTCAAGCCCATAAAAAGGGTAAGCGTTCTTTCGAGGCGTTTGAACAGTGCGGCATTCCCCTTTGCTTTCATGCCGAGTAATTTTTTTACGCCGTAAAATCACGCGCATAATATATAATTACGTTTGGTGCATTAAACGGCAGGGGGTGTCTTGATTGACGAATGGCTCTGTTTGCAGGATAAAAAATTTGGCGGTGAACAAGGGAAAGGTTCCGGTTCTCTCTCTTTCTTGTACCAAGGAGATTGCTTGCGAGTTTTCCCTTTCTCAAAGAGAGGTGGAACTGCTTGCTCTGGAAAACGGAATCTGCCCCTCACGTTACGAGCGAAGTATAGGAACCTTCGGTTTTGACGGTCAGGCCGGGCTGCTCCGTGCGTCTGCGGCAGTCGTAGGCTGCGGCGGCCTTGGCGGCTGGATTATAGAGATTTTGGCCCGTGCCGGGGTGGGGCGCATCGTTATGGCTGACGGCGATGTCTTTGACGAAAATAATCTTAACAGACAGCTTTTTGCATCAGAGTCCGACATCGGGCGCTCAAAGTCTGAGTGTGCGGCGAGAAGGGTGCGTGAGATCAATTCTTCCGTTACTCCCGTTCCGTATAATGTCATTGCGGATAGCGCAAACGGGCTTGAGATGTTCAAAGGCTGCTCGGTTGTTGTTGACGCGTTGGACAGCAACAGCGCAAGGAAAGCAGTTTTTGCCGTGTGCAGAGAGCTTGATATTCCGTTTGTCCACGGAGCTATAGCGGGATATTATGGTCAGGCGGCGGTTTTCAGAAAAGGGGATTCTCCTCTTTGGGAGAACGAAGGCGTGTCTGACAGAGGAATTGAAACGGAAACGGGCAATCCGCCCTTCACTCCGCCTTTTATCGCATCTGTTGAGGCCGCGGAGGCTTTAAAAATCCTTGCGGGGCTGTCCGGAGTTCTTTCGGGTGAGCTGCTCTGGTTTGACCTTGCGCGGCATGATTTGCAAAAAATTAAACTTTAGCGGTCTTATCATCATAGTAAATATTTATCAATATAGATAAGGAAAGAGATGCCTTTATGAAAAAGATTGTTTTGGACGCACACTTTGATGTTCTTCTTGATGTCTTGAGTCACAGAAAAATGGGTGAAAAGAAGGTTCTTGAGCGGCTTCACCTTGAGCCTTTGAGAAAAGCGGGAGTCAATGTGATAATATGCTCAATTTTTATCATGGACGAACTTTTGCCCGAGGGAGCTCTGCGCAACGCCCTTGACCAGATATCCGCGCTTCGCTCTGAACTTGAGGAATCAGGAGACGTCTTTGCTCTTTGCCGCAGTGCAGGTGAGGCGCGCGAAGCTGTTGAGGAGGGGAAAATAGCTCTTTTTCTATCTCTTGAGGGAGCCGAGCCGATCGGCAGCGATATTTTCCTTCTCAGAACGTTTTATGACCTGGGAGTTCGCCTTTTGGGGCTGACTTGGTCGCGCAGAAACTACGCCGCAGATGGGTGTGCCTTCTCCGTGAAGGATGCTCCGCTGACGGAGTGCGGGCTTACAAAGTTCGGCCGCGAGCTTGTTGCGGAGGCACAGCGGCTGGGAATGGTGCTGGACGTGAGCCATCTGAACGAACCGGGATTTTATGAGGTCGCATCCTTGGCGGCAAAACCCTTTATAGCTTCGCACTCGAATTGCCGCGAGTTGTGCTCATCTCCTAGAAATCTCACAGACATGCAGATTGCAAAGTTGGCGGGTGCAGGCGGAGTGATGGGCATGAACGCATATTCAGCTTTTTCCTCCGATGTCGAGTCAGAGCGCAGCGCGGAGAAGCTTTTGGAGCACATAGACAGGATAATAGAGCTGTACGGAGCCGGCCATGTAGGGCTGGGGCTGGATCTGTGCGACTGTATAACCGCTCTTCGCATAGACCATGCTCTTTTGCAGAACGGAGACCTTTTCAGTGACCACGCTGATGCGAAAGAGAGATTTTTTAACCTAATACGTGAGAAGTATCCGGATGATATTTCCGATAAGATTTTCGGAGAGAATTTTATGAGAGTGCTTGAAGAGGTGATAGGCTGATGAAAAAGGAGTACTCGTATCCTGCCGTGATAGCCGGAGGTTATGACGGCGGGCGTCTGTGGGTAGCTAACTTTCCCGGAATGTCGGGCTGCTGGGCGGAGGGCGGTAACCGTGATGAAGTTGCGGCCCGTGCGCCCGAGACTCTCGGAATGTACATCAGAAGCTGTATTGATGCGGAAATTCCTATTCCCGAGCCTTTGGATATCGAAGAGCTGAAGGGCGCGGAAGTGGGCGAAGTTTTGCTCATAACTTGCTGTGTGGAGGTATAGGAATGAGAGACTTAAATCCGGTAATAGTTGTGATAGACGGTCAGGGCGGGGGAATAGGCAAGGCTTTGGTAGAGCGTGTGAAGCGAGCTTATCCCGAAGTTTCTGTACGGGCGCTCGGAACAAATTCCGCTGCGACGTCCGCAATGATGAAGGGCGGAGCGGACGACGGGGCGACAGGCGAGAATGCGATAGTGTTCAATGTTTCGAGAGCAGAAATAATAGCGGGTCCCATAGGTATCATTATGGCAAACGGACTTTTGGGAGAGGTTACACCGAAAGCGGCTCTTGCTGTGGGGGACAGTCCCGCCGTCAAGATTCTTATTCCGTCTCAGAGGTGCAGTTTAATAGTGGCGGGCAGCTCGGGACAAACCACTCAATATTGCATAGATTCCGCCGTTGCCCTTATAGGCGATGAATTGAAGCGCCGCGGTCTTTTGTAGGGCTTTTCACTCAGCAGTCAAAACCGAATTCCGCAAGGAGCTCTTTGTTCTCAGAAAGGGATTCCGCGGCGCAGTCTGCGTACACCTTTCCGCCGCTTAAAAATATTGCCCTTGAGCATGTTTTTTTTGCGAAGTCCATGTCGTGAGTGGCTATCACCATGCTCTGCGTCAGTGCGTTAAGGTGTGCTATAAGTCTGTTTCTGGCCTTCATGTCAAGAAACGATGTCGGCTCATCCAGAAGTATCGCATCGGGCGACATTACCAGTATTCCCGCCATAGCGGCGAGCCTCTTCTCGCCGCCCGAGAGTTTGTGTACCATAGAGTTCTCTAGGTCTGAAATGCCGAGGGATGCCGTTACCCTTCCGCGCTTTTCCGCGATTTCGGCTTCCGACGCGCCGTAATTTTTCATTCCGAACGCGATATCCTGTGCCACAGTCGGCATGAAAAGCTGGTCGTCAGGGTTCTGAAATACAAAACCTACGTTTTTGCGAACGGAGTCTATATTTTTTTTATTGACCTCAATCCCGTTGACGCGGATTGTCCCGCCCGAGATGGGAAGTATTCCGACTATCGTAAGAAGGAGTGTCGTTTTGCCCGCTCCGTTGTCTCCCAGCAGCGCAACCTTTTCCCCTCTGCCGATTGATAGAGTTATGCCGTCTATTACGTTCCGCTCTTTCGCCGAATACCGTACGGTGAGATTTTCTATTTTTATCAAAATAATTACTCCTAATTCAAAAGATTGCCAAGCAGCACGCTTACATTCATAAACCGAGGAAGAAGAATGGCAGCGGCCGAGAGCGCGAAAAAGATAAAGTCGGCGGTACGCGGCTTATGCGGTCTGTCAGTTCTGTATGTTCCGTCAAACCCTCGGCACTTCATTGAACAAAAAATATTTCCCGCTTTATCGAAACTTCGCAGAAGAAGCTGCCCCACGAAGAATCCCATGTCCTTAAATTTTACTCCGTCCTTTGATGCAGAGCGCAGAGAGTATGCGCGGCTTCTGCTCATTGTTTCGTCCGCCAAAACGGATATGTACCTTTGCGTGAGAGCGAGCTGAATACATATTGCCGGCGGAACGTGCATTGAGACTAGGCTTCCGTTAATTTCCGACATGGGAGTAGCTGCCGCAAGCAGTGTAACGGACATGACAGAGAGTACCGTTTTTATTATAAGAGAGAGAAAAGCCATAAAGCCGAAGGATATGGAAATACCAGCTATGCGCAAAGCGGTCTCCCTGTCAAAAAACAGGTTCGCAGCGCCTGCTGCAAAGGCGAACGGCAATGCCGCGCAGACTCTTTTCAACACCAGCCTGTAGGGTATGCCCGACAGGGATATCAGTATAACGGGATAAAAAAGCATGGGCACAAGCGCGCTCACGCTATATCTGTGAAATGATACCACGGTGATAATATAAAGCAGAGTGGATAAAATTTTTACGGTAGGGTGCAGTTCTCTCAGGAAGGAAGATTCTTCCGACAAATCTTCAAGTCTGCCGAACGTATTCATTGCGTCCCTTATGGAGTTCATATCACCCCTCCTCAACAGCAAAAAAATTACGCGGGCCGAAAAAGCCCGCGCCTTTCATTCTACGCGTTCTTTTTCCGTTTGAACAGTCCTATCAGCATCGCGGCTCCGCCTGCCGCAGCCAGAGTCATAAGGCTTCCCACAAGTCCCGCCGCAGATGTGGCCGCATTCGGATTAACGGAAGCGGGAAGTTCGAAGCTGTAGTCCGGCATAAATGCAGTGTGCTCGGCAAGCTTTGCCAATGAGTCATAAATACCGCCGCTTCTGACAAGTTCCGCGACTCCTGCGGTTTTCTCCATAGACCACTCAAGACCGTCGGGGTGCTGTGACGCGAAAAGTGATAATACACAGCCCACAGCTACAGTCAGCAGCGCAAATGTCACTACGGTCTTTCTTACGGAAACGGCGGGTTTTATTCTGTCTCCCGCAAGAGGTGCTTCTATGATCTCAGGTCTTGTTGCGTATATATAGCAAAGCACCGCAGCCGTTATGAGCCCCTCGGCCGCCCCTATGGCAAGGTGTATCGGCTGCATCATCATTGCGAAGGCGGAAAATGGCAGTTCCGTCACGTTTGATGCCAGAGTCTCGAGCACCACGCAGAAAGAGCCCGCCTGAAGCCCGAGTATGACGGCCGCCGTTGATGCTACAGCAATTTTTTTCGCGCTCAGCCCGTTCTTAAGAATGGGCCTGAAAACACAAAAATATCCGAGAAGAGAGGCGCATACGCCCATATTGAATATGTTGCAGCCGAGAGCGAGAAGTCCGCCGTCCGCGAAGAAGAGGGCCTGAATCAGCAGGACAGCCGTTATTGTAAGCAGAGCCGGCCAGGGACCGAGCACACCTGCGAGAAGAATGCCGCCCCCTATATGTCCGCTCGAGCCCGTGGCGGGAATTGTAAAGTTTATCATCTGAGCCGCAAAGATGAACGCGCCCATCACTCCCATCATAGGGATTTTGCGCTCGTCGAAAGTTGTATCCTTCATTGTTTTTCTTGCCGCTAAAGCGAGTGTTGCCGCAGTTATCACCGTCATTGTAAGTCCGACCTGCGGTGAGAGCAGAGCGTCAGCCATGTGCATGAGAATACCTCCCTATCCCAGTTTCCCTAATTCCACTTTTCGCCGCTGAAAGCGCGGACGCAGTTTGCAGCGGGAAAAGATTTCTTGCCGATTCCGTACCCCACCGATTCCGCAGTCATTATCGGCATGTGAGCGTAACTTTTTGCGAAATACTTGATAAGAGCCGCGCCTGTCGGAGTGCAAAGTTCACCCTCTATGTCCGTTGAATAGCAGGGAACGCCTTTAAGCAGAGCCGCGGTTGCAGGAGCAGGTACCGGTACAATCCCGTGCGCGCATCGCACAAGTCCCCTTCCCGTATGTATCGGAGACGATATTATCTCATCAGGCGCAAGCATATTTATCGCAAGGCAGACTCCCACAATATCCGCTACGGCGTCCAGTGCGCCCACCTCGTGAAAGTGAACTTGAGACACCTCCGTACCGTGAGCGGCGGACTCTGCCTTTGCAAGTTCATCATATACCGCTGCGGCATCCCTTTTTACACTTTCCGGTATGTTTGCGGAATCTATAAGAGCGTGAATATCCGCAACCGATGTGTGTCCGTGGTGTGCAGCGTGATCTCCTGAGCCTTCATGGTGATGCGAGTGCCCATGTTCGTGCCCGTGAGAGTGCTCATGAGTATGTTCGTGTTCATGAGTGTGCACGTGGGCATGTATCTGCTCTTCTTCATGCCCAAGGCAATGCCCGTGTTCGTGTTCGCCTAAGTGACAATGGCCGGATTGAACGTCGAGGCTCTCTTCCTCCGTCCCGTTTACCGTGACTTCTATGCGAGTTCCGGCAATGCCGCAGGATGATGCTCCGATGGGTTTGAGCCGAACTCCCGGCAGACCCGCCGAATTCATCTTATCTATAAAATCCGCTTTGTCGCCGAGCAATTCATAAAGAGCCGACATAAGCATATCTCCCGCGGCTCCCATATTGCACTCAAGATAAAGAATTTTCATAAAACCTTTCCCTTCATAATTTGTTATGAAAAAAAGAAGGCAGACCTTATAGGTCTGCCTTCTGGCAATATTCACGCGACTTTTCGCACATCGGGCACTTCTGTACCCGCACACAGCCGTCTGACTGTGGCGACAAGTTTATCAAAGAGGCGCAGCTTAGTCAAATTTACTTTTAAAAGCCGGTTGAACTCCAATCAGGACTAAGGCAAAGACAATATTCTCACTGTAATCGGAGTTCTTAATACCGTGAGATTTCTGCTAAATGTCCAGATTCTGCACCTGTTTCCCGTACAGCTCAATGAACTCGCGCCTTGGGGCTACGTCGTCTCCCATCAGTATTCCGAAGAGTTTGTCCGCTTCCACTGCATCCTGTATTTCAACTCTCTTTATGATACGGTTTGACGGATCCATAGTGGTTTCCCAAAGCTGTTCCGCGTTCATCTCTCCAAGACCTTTGTATCTCTGCACGTCAACCTTTTTGCCTTCCGCCTTGCTCTGAACCTCTCTCATTTCGCGCTCTGAGTAGCAGTAGGTTATCTCTTTACCAGCCTGAACGCGGTAGAGAGGCGGCTGAGCCGCGTAGAGGTAGCCGTTTTCAATTATCTGTGGCATGTAGCGGAAGAAGAGTGTCAGAAGCAATGTTCTGATGTGCGCCCCGTCAACGTCGGCATCTGCCATTATGAATATTTTGTGGTAACGCAGCTTATCCTCGTTGAAGTCGTCGCCTACGCCGCAGCCGAGAGCGAGAATTATGTTGCGGATTGTCTCGCTGCTCAGTATCTTTTCAAGCCTTGCTTTCTCTACGTTTAATATTTTACCGCGCAGCGGGAGTATTGCCTGAAATTCGCGGTTGCGTCCCTGTTTTGCGCTGCCTCCCGCGCTGTCTCCCTCAACTATGTATATTTCGCAGTCTGCCGCATTTCTGTTGGAGCAGTCCGCAAGTTTGCCGGGGAGGGTGAGCCCGCTCATTACGGACTTGCGGCGCACAAGTTCCTTGGCCTTTTTTGCCGCTTCCCTGGCCTGTCTTGCGCGCAGCGCGCTTTCGACTATCGGTTTCAGTATCTCAGGGCGTTCGTCCAGGGCATTTTTCAGACCCTCGTATACGAGTGAGTCCACAATCCCTTTGACGTCTCCGTTGCCGAGTTTGGTTTTTGTCTGACCTTCAAACTGCGGTTCCATTACCTTTACGGATATGACTGCTGTGAGACCTTCTTTAAGGTCGTCGCCGGAAAGGTTTGTGTCCTTTTCCTTGAGAACCTTAAGTTTTCTGGCTTCATCGTTTATGGCTCGCGTCATGGCTGTTCTAAAGCCGGCGACGTGCGTGCCGCCTTCGATCGTGTTTATAAGGTTGACGAATCCGTAAAGACGCTCCATGTATGAGTCGTTGTACTGGATTGCGACCTCTATTTCTGTTTTGTCTTTCTCTCCCGATATGACTACGGGCTGTTTGAACAGAACTTCTTTGCCCTTGTTGAGGTAATCTACAAAGGAACCGATTCCGCCCGGGTAGTTGTATGTGCGTGTCTCGGGTTTTTCCGGGCGCATGTCTTCAAAATTTATGGTGATGTGTGAGTTTAGGAATGCAAGCTCACGCAGACGGGCTTTGAGTATGTCCGCCTGGTATTCTGTCGTGGAGAATATTTCGGCATCGGGCATGAACTGAACCCTTGTGCCGCGCATCGTGGTTTCCCCTGTGACAGTAAGGTCTGTCATGGGATTGCCGCGCTCGTATCTCTGATGATGCTCTTTGCCGTCGCGCCATATCGTGAGTTCCAGCCATTCGGAGAGCGCGTTGACTACCGATACGCCTACGCCGTGAAGTCCGCCAGATACCTGGTATGCTCCCTTGTCGAATTTTCCGCCCGCGTGGAGTATCGTCATTACGACTTCGGCGGCTGACCTGCCCGACTCATGTCTTCCTGTCGGTATTCCGCGCCCGTTGTCAACAACAGTGACGCTTCCGTCTTTATTTATCGTGACGTTTATCGTGTCGCAGAAACCCGCAAGAGATTCGTCTATGGAGTTGTCAACGACTTCATAGACAAGGTGGTGCAGACCGCGCGAACCCTGGTCTCCGATGTACATTCCGGGGCGTTTTCTGACAGCCTCAAGCCCTTCAAGTACGTGTATATCTTTTGCGGAGTAATCCGAGTCGTTCACTTCAGCCGCAGGTATGTTGTTTGGGATATCCATGTTGTCCATTTATTAAAAACTCCTTCCGTTAATGGGGCGGTGAGTTAAGAAAACATTTAATGCGATTGTCGGCACGGCATTTATG
>CAZBYL010000005.1:0-61482 GCA_964496275.1 uncultured Synergistaceae bacterium
AGCCCATCCGCAGCCACCTTCCCCTAGGGGAAGGCTTTAAGAGCACCGGCCTGTATAAATTGGACACATGGAGGCTATTCTTGTTCTTGAATGTTTTGTAAACTGAACATTCAAGAGAGAGGGGCTACGGATAGAGAGTTGCCCTCAGGAGATAGCCTCCTACTGCACATTGTTAGGTTGTGCGGGAATGCAGGTGATATCTGAATTATCAAGCCCTGCTCTATCCCTCTTCGAGTTTTACTTCTCCGCTCTTAAGAAGGTCTATCAAGATGGCTGCAAGTTTTGGGTCAAACTGAGTGCCTGAATGTTTTTCAAGCTCGGAAATAACATAGTCCAGATTGCGGCATGTCCTGTACGGGCGTGTTGAACCCATCGCGTCCACCGCATCGGCCACGCCTATTATACGGGCGGCGAGAGGAATTTCTTCTCCCTTCAGCCCCTTGTTGTACCCTGTTCCGTCGTATCTCTCATGGTGATAAGCCGCACCGTCTTTTATATCATTTATTGTGGTGATGACTTCCAGTATGTTGCCTCCGGATGTCGGGTGCTGTTTCATTATCTGATACTCTTCATCCGTAAGTCTTGCCGGTTTGTTAAGTATGTTGTCGGGCACACCTATTTTGCCTATATCATGCAGCAATGCCGTGTAGTAAAGGTTGTCTATTGAATTTCTGTCCAGCCCGAGTTTTTCGGCTATTTTTACGGCATACTTCGCAACCCTTGTGGAGTGCCCCTTTGTATATGTGTCCTTGGCGTCTATTGTGTTGGCGATTGCCGTCATCGCCTGTTCTGTTACGTTTCTGAGCTCGTCCTGCCTCTTTAACAGGAGTTTGTTCTTCTTCGCATAGAAGAATCGCGTAGCCAAGAAGATGCTCCCCACGACTGCCATAGCGATAAGCGACAGAACCATAGGCTCCTCAAAGAGGTGCTTTTCCTTAGTTATATCAAGCTGTATCGGGATTCTGTTGGGTATTCCGTCGCTGTTGAACGCGTCAAAAACGAAGGTGTAGTTTCCGCCGCTCAGATTGGTGTAGCTTATGCTCCCCATGCTCTTTGCGGAGCCTGATATGTCCTGTTGGTCAAACCCGTTCAGACTGTATTTTATTCTGTTGTAATCGGGGTTTGCAAAACTGAGCACCGCAACGTCTATTGTGAGTCTCTGCGTGTCCTTGCTTATTGTGATGCTTTGGGGATTGATATAGGTCTTATCGTCCACCTGTACCCTGTTTATTGCTATTTTGGGGCTCACGTTGTTCATATATACGTTATTTACGTTTATTGAGTAGACGCCGTTTGAACCGCAGATATAGAGGTTGACGTGTCTGTCCATATCGCTCCACGAGTTTGCCGTTACTGTGGAGGCAAACCCGTCTTTTCTTGTGTATGAGACAACGTAAGGTTTTTGCCCATCCAGCAGATCTTTCTGATCCAGTATGTGTACTCCCGTGTCCGCAAGCACCATGAGTCTGCCGTGCGGGCTTATTTTTAGGTCAAAGATTCCGCTTTTCACGGGGAAGTTCAGATCCAGTTCTCTTACCTTATTCTCTTTGTTCATAAAGCAGAGCCTCGAACCGGTGCTTATCCATGTTCCTTCGGAGGATGGGTCATAGAGCATACGCAGAATGACACCGGAGGTAAGGCCGTTCTTTTTTGAATAGTTTGTGAGCTTGTCACCGCTGAGCGCGAAGATGCCGCCGCCGTCGCTTCCGAAATACACTGTGCCGTCCGGTGTTTCGCTCAGGCTTAATATTGTCTTGTTTGTGAGCCCGTCGGACTCTGTTATCGCTTTTATTATCTTTCCGTCCCGAATTATGGCGCCGCCGCCGTTTGTGCCTACCGCGATATCTCCGTTTGCAAGCTCCATTGTGAGGCGAACCTTGGCATCAGGCAGTCCGTCCTTTTCTGCGTAATATTTTGTCTTGCCGTCGCTGCTTACTGATATAAGCCCGAGGTTTTTATAGGTGCTGATCCATATTGTGCCGCGCGAATCGGCTTTCAGGCAGCGGACCCTGACCCCTTTAAGGTCCTTTGTCAGTGCCGTTTCCACATTTTTATATGACGAATCGACTATCGAAAGTCCGCTGTCCGTTCCGATATAGAGATGGTTGTTATGCCTCAGAGTTGAGTTCACTACATCCCTTTGCGCCAGAACCGCAAAGTTTATATCCATAAATTTGTTCTTTGCTATGTGCAGAAGTCCCTGACGCGATGAAGCTACCCAGTAGTTTGACTCATAGTCCTGAAAGACTTTTTCAACATTACTGTTTACCAGCGCCCCCTCCGCAACATGGAACTCGGATGTTTTGTCGAGAAAGCCGAGTCCGTTGTCGCCGCAGGCCCAAATGAGCCCGTCGCTGTCCTCGTAAAGTCCGTTAATGGCGTCCAGCGAGCCGGTGTTATACTTTTTCACCTTTAGAGTGTCGTTGACTATGGAGAGCTCCGCTATACCGCCCTCGACAAGCCCGGCAAATATTCTTCCATCCCTGCACAGAAGGATGCTCAGTGTTTTATGGTTTTTCACAGCATCGGTATTTATATTTTTAATGTGACGGCCGTCCTTCATGATGAAAAGTCCGCCGTTTCTTGTGACGCACCAAAGCCTGTCGTCCCTGTCGAACACCATACCCAGTATAAATTCGGAGTCTGTGGCAGGGTCGGAAACTTTTTTTATGGTTTCGTTCTCAACAATGCCCAACCCGCTTCCGCTGCCGACATACATCTGTCCCTTGCTGTTTGCCGCAATAGAGCGTATAGAAGAGAATGCTCCTTCTCCGCTGTTTTTAACTTGGACAAATTTACCTTCGCCGCGATAGAATAATCCGCTTTCGTTCGTTCCCACCCAGAGCGTTCCTTTGTAATCCTCAAAGAGTGTGGTCGCGCTGATTGCGGTAAAACCTGATTTTGCGTCGCTGCTGAAACGGACAAATTCTTTGCCGTCGAAGCGTATAAGCCCGCTGTAGCTTGCCGTCCAGATATATCCGTCGCTTGTCTGGATTACAGAGCTTGAGTCATTTGCGTCCATACCGCTTTCCGCATTGTACAGTGTTTGTGTATAATGGGACAGGAATTCCCTGTCTGCGTAGGCTCGTGACGAGGATAGCAGCGCCGAAAGGAGTATTATAAGTACATACAAGTTTTTTCTCACATAAAACACCAGTCTTGTGTAATTAGAGTTATATTGTCTTTGTCTATTTAATTATAAAGTAAAACCTATTATATTTTAATCTGATGCTCAAACCTATTAGAACTTATGTTTATTATAGCATCAATCATTTTGAGATGAATATACTTTTTATTCTATTTTTTACAAATGAGTATGAATCTAAGAGAGGCGGATGTCCCGTGATAAGAAAAATTTATATATTTATTCTGCTGTTTCTTGCTTCGCTATTTTATGCCGACGGAGCATACGCCGTAAAAATATCAATAGAGGCCCCCTCGTTTGAGGAGAGGGTTATGGAATCGGAACGCGACTTTTATGTTATAGGGAAAATCGACAGAGAGGGAATCGCTCCCGAGAAAATGGCTGTGGATATAAGGGTTGAGGTCGTCGAGACGGGAGAGGCGAGAGCGGGAAACCATCTTGTAATAAGGCATGTGCAGAGCCGTGCCGATAAAATATCAGGCATCACTCCGCCTGAGGATATTATGTTTGCGTACAGTGGTAAGGCCCCTTGGTCGGATATTACCGATGAGGAACTTATGCAGTCGCCCCCGCCCGACTTGGTTTACAGACATGGAGATGAGAAAAGTTTTTATGACCCTTCTCTGAAAGCTGCTGTGACGAAAGATTCTTTTGCCGTTCTTGTGCAGGGCGGCTGCACAAAGGATTATGACAGCGATTATAAAAAAGTTTACGATGGGGATCTTGCATGGAAGTCATACAGAGTTTATGTTTTTGCTCTTTGCGAAGGTAAGATAGCCGCAAAAGAAGAATTTGATGTGATAATGGGTTCCGTGCCGGATAAAGTTCTTGCCCGTTTCTCGCCCGCGGGCCACTTCGCCAAGGTTCTTGATTTTGCGCGCGAAAATAATTTCCGCGTTTATAGGGACTCGTTTCCCGGTTATTGGAACAGAGGTCTGTCCAAAACCTATGAAATTCCGGTTCGCTGGCGCGCAAACGATGCGCAAGAGTACCTTTCTCCCGTAGTTCACGCGGTGATGTACAATATTCCCGAGACAAGAAACGCATCGCAGACGGTCGAGATAGGGAAGATTGCGAACGACGGCTGGCTTGACGACAGGGACGAAATAATTTATTACTGCTACGACACGGGCGAACCGTCCATGAAGTACAGGGCTTGGTACGGAACCGGCATCATGGAGGGGCGCATATCGCCTTTTGCACGCGGCGACAGGCTGCGTTTTACGAGAGCGGAGTTCGATGCCGCCGAGAAGTATTCTCCCGAAAAGGACGTTCCTGTGGTAGACTGGAAAGTCGGAGACTCCGTCACAATGGACAGGGGCATGACTCTTACTCTCTACGGCGCAGTGACTCCCATACAGCCAAAGCCCGCCGATGTGAAGCAAAATCCGGACGGAACGTTTTTTATCGGAAACAGGATATCTAAGCTGCGTTATGATTTTGTCGATATGACGGACGGTGTTCTCTATAGCTGCGAGTATCCCATATTTATGACGAGGTTTTACGGAACCGATAAGGAGCGGAAGGCGGACTCCATATATGAATTTCGCCACACTTTCCGTTTTCCGCCGTCTATGTACGGAAAGATAGTCACGGTAAAAACTACCGCTTATGATTTGAAGGGCGCCGCAGCAGACGGAGCCGAAGAAAATTTTTATTTGAGAATAAGATAGCTCTTTGCAGGGTTTTGCACAGAAAGGATGTAACGTCATAACAACACTCAACGGTACCGAAAATTCACAAACACACAGACGGCTTGATGAGGGAAGTATCCCTAAGCTGCTTCTCAGCTTTGCGCTGCCCGCGATGCTCGGCATGGTTGCGGGAGCTGTTTATAACATAGTAGACAGGATTTTTGTGGGGCAATTTGTCGGAGCGAACGGCCTTGCCGCCATCAGCACGGCATTTCCGACGATGCTCTTGATGTTTGCCTTCTCTCTGCTAATCGGTGTAGGCGGCTCTTCCCGCGTGGCCATATTGCGCGGAGCAGGCAGACGGAGACCGGCGGAGCAGGCTCTGGCTCATTCCGTGATGCTTCTGGCTCTTGTCGGAGTGTTCGGAATGGCTTTGAGCTTTTTTGCCGTTGATACTCTGCTGCGCCTGTCGGGAGCCAGCGACAATGTGCTGCCGATGGCTGAGGCATATCTTCATATAATCCTTTTGGGAGGGCCTCTGGCCCTTATGGGCAGCGGCATAAACTCACTTATTCGCGCCTGCGGCAGTCCCCGTTATGCTATGGCGACTCAAATAATAGGAGCATCGGCAAATGTTGTTCTGGATGCGGTTTTTATCTACGGCATGGGAATGGGAGTCGAAGGAGCCGCTTACGGAACTGTCATTGCGCAGGGAGCCGCGACTTTAACGGGCCTTGCGTATTTCCTGTCGAAAAGCACGCCGCTTAAGATACGGATGCACTTTGTGCTTCGTCCTCGCTTTAAAGTGATAAAGAAGATATGCGCCGTGGGAAGCGCGCCATTTTTTATGGAGCTCTCTTTTGTTGTATTTATGACTCTGATGAACCAAATAATATACAAATATGGCGGGGATATTGGTCTTTCCGCGCTGGGTATATTCTTCAGTTTGGACTCTATGCTCTTTTTGCCCGCAATGGCGATAGGTGAGGCTGCTCAGCCGATTATCGGATATAACTACGGGGCAGGCAAGCCGGAGCGGGTTATCAAGACAGTGAAGTGCGCTCTTATGCTTGCCACAGGTTTCTACGTTGTAAGCTTTACCTTCGCGGAAATTTTTGCGGCTCAGCTTATCGGCATGTTCAGCACTGACCCCGGACTTTTGGCCATAGGCGTTCCCGGCATGAGGATAAGCTATATAGGGCTTATCCTGTTCGGACTTCCCATTGTCACAAATTCTGCGCTGCAGGGGCTGGGCAAGGCAAAAATGTCTTTGCTGCTTTCACTTTTGAGACAGGGGCTTTTTCTGTACATTCCGCTGCTCACACTGCCTCACTATTTCGGAATATGGGGAGTGTGGATGTCGTTTCCGGCGGGAGATATTCTCGGAGGCATACTGTCCTACTTCTTCCTGCGCAGCATAATAAGCTGGCTTAAAACTCCCGAAGCTAAAATAGTTGTTTAAGCCGGAACTTTTGTGCAGAGCAGCCGTTGTTTTCAAGGCAATCACAGGCAATGTTTAATGGAAAAGATGTGCCGGCTGAGGACGTTTTGTCCGAAAACGGTTTCGGCAATAGTTATTTTCAGGATAAAGAATCGATGCGCACCCTTTGCTGTCAGCGGGCGCGCATCGATTCTTTATGTGTTTCTTTTCCTGTCGGTGTTGGCTATTTTATATCCTGGAGCGAAACGAAGCCTGTTTTGTTTACTATCTTCTGCCCCGCCTTGCTCTGCATGTAGTTGATGAAGTCGAGCACATCTCCCTCGGGCCAGCCGTTTGTGAACATGAAGAGGTGGCGCGCCAAGGGGTACTTTCCGCTGCGGGCCGTGGAAGCCGTGCCGGAGATACCTTCCACCTGAACTCCCTTAACAGCCTTTGTGACGTATCCCATGCCCTCGTATCCTATGGAATTTTTGTTGTTGGCAACTGCCGTCATCATTGCTCCGCTTGATGCAGTGACCTGAGCTTTCGGCGTGACTCTCGCTTTTTCGCCCTTATGCATTATCATTTCCTGCCATGTCCCGTATGTACCTGAACTTGTGTCTCTGCCTATAACCACTATCGCGCCCGGTTTGCCTCCGACCTCTTTCCAGTCTGTTACCTTGCCTGAGTAGATGTCTTTAAGCTGCGCCTTTGTGAGGCTCTTTACCGTGTTTGAGGGGTGAACTACCGGAACTATGCAGTCGAGAGCGACCGCGAAGGGCACGGGATAAACTTTTTTCGCCATGCAGGTGTCTGCTTCCTTATCCTTTATGAAACGTGAAGCGTTTGCTATCTGCGCGCTGCCGTCCGCTAAGGATTTGAATCCGTTTCCCGTTCCGGTTCCCGATACCGAGAATTTTATCCCCTTGTTTTCCTTCATGAACTGTTCCGCCGCCGCCTGCGCAAAGGGAAGTACCGTTGTCGAGCCGTCCATGACGATTGGAGCCGCAAAGCCTGCCGATGCACATGCCATTACCAGTGTAGCCGCCGCTGCCGCAATAAACTTTTTCATTTTCTTCTTCCTCCTGTTTTTTACTTGATGGTGCAAGTATAGTGCCGCAAGGTTACGGCTGTGTGCAGATAGTGTAACAGGAGTGCAACAGCGTTCTACGGGAGAATGTTTTGTATCGCGGCGGCGCAGACGTCCGTTACAAAGTCCATATCGCTCGGTTCTATAGTGAGAGGAGGGTTGAAGTAGAGCACGTCCCCGAGAGGGCGAAGCAGAACCCCCATCTTCAGAGCCTCCCTGTATATCATGTAGCCCGTCCGTTTTGAAGCGTCAATAGGAGTTTTATCTTCTTTGTCCTTTACAAGTTCTATTGCGTTAATCAGCCCTATGGAGCGGATTTCTCCGACATTGGGCATATCATTCATCTTTTCTCTTATTATCATATTAAAGTATTTTGCGTTTTCTGCTGCCTTTTCAAGGATTTTTTCCTCTTCAAAAATGTTGAGCACTTCTATGCCAGCCGCGCACGCCATTGGGTTTGCGCAGTAAGTGTGGCTGTGCATAAAGGCCCGCCCTGTGCTGTAGTCCGCATAGAATGCGCTGTATATCTCATCTCCGACGACTACGGCGGCCATAGGCATGTATCCGCCGGTTATGCCCTTCGATATGCACATTATGTCGGGAGTTACACCGGCATGGCCGCAGGCGAACATCTTGCCGGTGCGTCCGAACCCTGTCGCTATCTCGTCCGCCGCCATGTGGACTCTGTACTTTGTGCACAGTTCTCTCAGTTTTTTAAGGTATATTGCGGGATATATTCTCATATCTCCCGCGCCCTGCAAGAGCGGCTCAAAGAAAAACGCGGCGCATTCGTCTCCATATTTTTCAAATGCCCTTTCCGCGTGCTCAAAACATTCCGCGCAGCATGAGCTTCTCTCTTTTCCGTAAGGACATCTGAAGCAGTCGGGAGCCTGTACGTGTATCACGTCAAGCATCAGAGGGCGGTATATTTCAGAGTAGAGGCTCACAGCGCCCAAGGCCAGAGCTCCCAATGTCTCACCGTGGTATCCGTTTGAAAGAGCCATAAAACGCTTTTTCTGAGGATTTCCGGTCTGGGCGTGGTACTGGAAACTCATTTTCATCGCGGCCTCTATAGCAGATGAACCGTTGTCCGTGAAGAAAAATTTTGTAAGCCCGAGAGGAACTTTCTGTGCCAGCCTTTCGCAAAGTTCTACAGCAGGTTCATGAGTGCAATTTGCGAATATCACCTGTTCAAGCTTATCAACCTGCCTCTTAACAGCATCGTTGATGCGTTTGTTGCTATGCCCCAGGAGGTTGCACCACCATGAGCTTATCACGTCCGCATATCTCTTCCCGTCTGTGCCGTAAAGGTACAGACCTTTGCCTCTCTCTATCACGATAGGGGGAAAGTCCTCGTAATCCTTCATCTGCGAGCATGGATGCCAAATATGTTTTAAATCTCTTCCTGCAAGGTTCATATCGTTATCTCCTTATAGTAAGATGCCAAGCTGTCCGTGCGCAGAGAAAGGTTCTCTGCACCTTTTTCGGCTGTTGCTATCACAGGTACGCCGCTCAGTTCCTCTATTTCCTTTAAGTTATCTCTGTGCATGAAGTTGTCCTTCTTATACCCGTTGATGATGAGGCCCGCACACTTTATATTGTGAGACTTCGCATATTCGCATGTGAGAACGGCGCTGTTTATGGCTCCGAGCCCCGCTCCCGTAACTATAATTATTTCCAGTTCAAGCGCCTTTATGAGGTC
The DNA here is from genome assembly GCA_964496275.1 of uncultured Synergistaceae bacterium. Lineage (GTDB taxonomy): Bacteria > Synergistota > Synergistia > Synergistales > Synergistaceae > CAZBYL01. The sequence continues at coordinate 8,992 of CAZBYL010000005.1, forward strand.
TGTCTGCATTATCCTGATTCCTTCGCGCCGCAGCGGGCATACAATACCGCCGCACCCTTCTACGGTAAGATAATCAAACTTTTTCGATATTGCTCGAAAGTCTGACAGAGCCGTGTTCAGACGAAAAGGTCTCCCCTCCGTCTCGGATGCAAGGTGCGGAGAGACCGGTGTTTCATAAATAAAGGATACGAGGGAGGACGGGGCATCGCCTATTTTTGCAGTATCGCAGACATATTTTGCGTCACCGGGTACAAGGAGATTTCCTCTTCTCTCGGCTCCGCTCAAAGCTGCTTTGTAATATCCCGCGTTTATTCCGCCGCAGCGCAGCGCCTTGACCATTAGCGCCGTTACATACGTCTTGCCGATGTCGGTTCCCGTACCTGTTACAAAAATTCCGCGGCTCATATCAATTCCGCCTTAAATCCGAGTTTTGAAATCATTTTTATATCTTCATCCGCCATATTTCCGGAAGTCGTAAGCATATCGCCTGTAATGGCGGCGTTTGCACCGGACAAAAAGAGCTTGCGCTCCGCATCGCACATCTGTCTGCGCCCTCCCGCTATGCGAATCGCGGAGTCCGGCATGATAAAACGAAATACGGCTGTTATGCGCCTTGCCTCTTTTGGTGATATGAGGACCTTCTTTTCGAAGGGAGTTCCCTCTATCGGAGTTATGAAATTTATCGGCGTGGACTTGATTCCGAGACGGCGCAGCTCAAGAGCCATGTCGATTCTGTCCTCCATATTCTCGCCGAGCCCCATTATCCCTCCGCTGCAAACAAAAAGCCCCGCTCTCTGTGCGTCCTGAATCGAAGCGATCTTCTCATCATAGGTGTGAGTCGTGCAGATTTGCGGGAAGTATCGTCTTGATGTTTCCAAATTGTTGTGGTATCTGCTCACACCGGCAGCTTTAAGTTTCAAAAATTCGTTGTAAGTGAGAAGTCCGTTGGAAGAGCAGAGCGATATGTCGGATTTTTCGCGTATAAGAGCGTATGCCTCACACAAACGCTCAAGTTCGGAGGATGAAAGCCTGCGCCCCGATGTTACTACGGAATAACGCAGCGAACCCCTCTTTGCGCTTAACAGAGCGCCTTCCAATAGTTCGTCCGCAGTAAGCAGAGGATACTCAGCGGAGCTTCCTTTGGCGCAAGCGGATTGAGCGCAGTACTTGCAGTCCTCGGAACAGCGCCCGCTCTTTCCGTTGATGATGGAGCATAAATCAAAAGAGCGGCCGCAAAAACGCTCGCGGATCTCGTCAGCAGCCGCGGCGAGCTCATCCGTCTCAGCGGACAGAAGCGACATTGCCTCTTCTTTTTCAATAAGTCCGCCGCCCAAAACATATTCCTTAACCTTATTTATCATCGTGACCCTCCCAAATTAAGAACAGGTATCAAGCGCCGGGCAATTACCGCGCTTACGAAGCATAAAACAGCGTCGCCCGGCACGGCGAGCGCGAAACAGTAGACAAAGAGCGACCATATCCCGATAGGCGCGGAGAAATAATAATCGGATATAAGGCTGTACCAAACCATACCGAAGGCGTACACGACAGCAAGGTTTGCGAAACTTGCCAAAAGGAGAAGGCGAAAAGTCCGCTCCTTTGCTCCATCCGCAATATGTCCTGCGAGCCACGCTCCTGCAATGAAACCCAAAAGATATCCGAAAGTGGGCTGCATCACATACCCGAGCCCGCCTCCGCCGACAAAAAGAGGAAGCCCCAAAAGCCCGCCTCCGACGTATGCTCCCACAGCGGACGCGCCCAATTTGTCTCCCAGAATAAGTCCCGCGAGATTGGTAAAAAGAAATTGCAAAGTAAAGGGTACAACCGGAATGGGGATTCTCATATATGCACCGGCCGTGATAAAGGCCACAAATATCGCGCAGTATATTATGTGAATAGTCTCTGTCCTCTTGCATGATGCCATCAATAAAAACCCCTTTTGAAACGAATTGTGCGGTCAATGAAAGCGAGGAAGAGTTTATCATCAACAGTGAGATATGTAAACCATGAAATTTTAATAGGTTGACATGATATATCGGGCTGTTTTGATAGATTTTGGTCTATAATATCAGTCGTGCTGATTATTTTACGCGACAGAGGTGGCATGTCATGATAACCGTCAGAGAGCTGCTGAGCGATAAAAGTTTTTCGGGTTTCATAGTCCTTGCAGGAGAGGCCGGACTTGATAAGAGGCAGATAAATACGCTGTGTGTCATAGACACTCCGGATTTGTCCGGGTGGGTGCTGGGAAATGAATTCTTCATATCGTCCGGCTACATATTCAAAGACGACCCCGCCAAGCTTCTGTCCATCATAGAGACTGCGGCAAAGAACGGAGCTGCGGCTCTCGGCATAAAAACCGGAAGATTCACGGGGCGTTTGCCGCGTGAGGTTATAAATCTTGCAAACAAACTGGATTTTCCGCTCATAGACATACCGAACCACTACAACCATACCGAAATAATCAATCCGACCCTTACAAAAATTATCAGCAAACAGGCCGCTATGCTTGATTTTTCGGAAAAGGTGCGCGGGGTGTTCTTCGACATAGTTTTGCAGGAAAGCAACATCACTGACATTCTCGATAAATTAAGCGATTTTCTGGCATGTGACGTGGGCTTTGCGGACATTTCATCGGGAGAGCGTTATGCTTCAGGCTCGCGTGACTTTGCGTCTGTATTCGGCAGCATGCCTTTGCCGAAACTGTTCGAAGTCTATTACTGCGAGTCCGTGCACACAGGCAGCAAACGTTACGGCTACATCGTTTTAAAGTCTGAAAACAGGGGAGAGCGGGTTATCGACGACAATGTCCCAATGACTCACGCGAAAACCACACTCCTTATCCAACTGCAAAAAGAGTCGGCGAAGCGTGAGGTTGAAAAGCGCTATGTAAACGAATTTGTTCAGGATATTTTCCTGCGCCGTTTCAGAAATACACGCGAAATATTGGACAGGGGGAAGAACTTCAAGTGGAATCTCGAAGTCCCGCAAGTCGCTCTTGCCTTTGAAGTAGCGGATAAACCGGGCGGAAACCCTATAGGGCAGAAGGTCTTTTACCAATGTGTAAGCCTCTTGGCCTGCCACTACAGATCCATACCGAACACGGAAATGCGCGGGCAGCTTATATGTCTGCTTCCCATCAAGACAACCTGGCCTGCCGAAAAATCAATGCTTATCAAAATTATCTCAGAAATACAGGAAAACATCGCGCAGACATTCTCGCTCGACCTGTGTGTCGGAGTCGGTTCACCAAAGGAGGATATCCTGTTTTGCGACGAAAGCGAGCAGGAAGCGCACAAGGCTCTTGAGGTTGCGCTCTCACCGGACGGAGTTCAAAAGCTTGTATTTTGGGACGACCTCGGCATATACAAGCTCCTGTCACTGATAAACAATAATCCGGACACGAACGCCTTCATAGAAGAACAGCTTGCTCCGCTTTTGTGCGCCGACAGGGAGAACGGAAGCAGCCGCCTTTTCGAGACGCTTGCGGCAATATCACAGAGCGGCTGGCAGCTAAAAACGGCCGCAGAAACACTCGGACTCCACTACAACACTATAAAATACAGATTTAACCAAATATGTGAGCTCTGCGGCGGCACAATAGACGGGCAGAAACAGCTCTCGCTCTCTCTTGCGATAGAGCTGTACATGATAAACAGGAAAAAGGATTAGACTGAAAAAATACCCCTCCCTCTGTGTCCTTTAGGGACAATGTGTTTTACATTTTAAAAGTATATGATTTATATGTTCACACATGAAACAAAAAATAAAACAGAGGGGGAGCAATAAATGGATGCATCTCTAAAAAAATTGATAGACACTTCTTTTGACGATATGACGGTTGATATTCAGAAATCCATAAGGATAGAAAGCTGTCTTTGCGAGGCGAATATTACCGAGGAGCACCCGTTCGGAGCCAACGTGACCGAGGCTCTTGTTTCGTTCCTGCAAAATGCGGAGAGACTGGGATTCAAAACGCACAATGTCGATAACTACGCTGGCTGCGTCGACCTTGGCGACAAAGGCGAACTCATAGGCATACTCGCTCACCTGGACGTAGTCCCCGAGGGCAAACACTCGATGTGGAACCTCCCGCCCTATTCCGGCGAAATAGCGGACGGAAAACTATTCGGGCGCGGAAGCGCGGACGACAAAGGCCCCGCTTTTGCGGCGCTGTATGCCATGAAGGCCATACGTGATTCCGAGACGGAGCTGAATTGCCGTTTCAGGCTGATAGTAGGCCTAGATGAAGAAAGCGGCGGCAGGTGCATAGCCAGATATCTCAAAACGGAAGAGTGCCCCGCGTACAGCTTCTCCCCCGACGCGAGCTTTCCTCTCATCAACGCGGAAAAGGGGATACTTCGCGGATACATACAAAACACATTTGAAACGGGCTCCGACGCGCCCTTAAAACTTATCGGCATAAAGGGCGGCAGCCGCTACAACGTTGTGCCGGACGAAGCCGAGGCTCTCTTTAGGGGCACGCTCTCCGCGGCTGATATATCCGCTCTTGCTGCCTTCCCGTCGGTTTCCGTAAAACTCGAAGATGGTTTGATAAAGGTGAGAGCCGAGGGTGTGTCGGCTCATGCGATGGAACCCGAGCGGGGCAAAAATGCCGTGGCGGAACTGCTTGCCGCGATAAAAGCTCTTAATTTGGCGGACGAACCTCTGCACAGATACGCCGCATTCATAGCGGAAAAGTTTGCTGATTTCAACGGTAAAGCCTTGGGAATAGATATGGAGGATGAAATATCGGGCGCTCTTACCTGCAATCTGGGCATAATCGACTGTTCGGAAAAAAGCTGCAAAATATCCCTTGATATCAGATACCCTGTCACCAAAGAGGGAAGCGATGTTGTGACAAAACTCAACTCCGCACTGGCGCCGGCAAACGTCAGCTTTACCGTGGACAGAGACAAAAAACCTCTCTTCGTAAGCCCCGATGCGCCGCTCGTCAAAAAGCTCCTAACGGCCTATAACAATGTGACGGGCGAGAACGGTGTTCCGGAGTGCATAGGCGGCGGGACATACTGCCGTTACCTTGACAACGCAGTATCCTTCGGGCCTCTCTTCCCGGGCGAAATAGAACTTGCGCACCAGCCGAACGAAAACATTCCGCTCGACAACCTGCGCAAGATAACCTACATATATGCGGAAGCAATGAGACTTTTCGCAAAGGGCTAAGAGATTACGCTCTATACAGGCAAAAATATTTTTACGAAATAGGCAAAATCGGGGCAGCTTTGACGCGTGCCCCGATTTCGCTTTCGGCAGAGTACAAAACGGAGAAAAGAGCGGGCCGCTGTTCTGCCGGCCCGCTCTTTGGAGTATTTTTGAAGTTAAAGTATCAGAATGCCTTCAGCACTGCCATGACGAATCCATAGATTCCGTCTCCCGCAATCATTCCCGCTTCTCTTATCTCCATAAATGCCTTTCCCGCCACAAGTCTCACAATTACCGCCAGCAATACGCCTATCCCGTACATGGGAGCGTTCAGCAGAAGTCCCGTGGCAAGCAGTATGCCGATAGCCTTTTTCTGACCTGTAATAAACTGTATCGCCATACCTACAGCTCCCCACTTAAGCAGCTCCATAAGAATCTCGCTGTTGCCGGCTGCCTGAGCCGTTGCCGCCATGACACGGCTTGTCGGAGGAAGAAGGTCAAGCCTGAAATAGACGTGCATAAAGGCCGCCACAACCGCGAAACCTATTACAGCGCCTATCATTTCGGATATAAACTGCTGCTTTCTGCCCTCTTTTTCATAGGCGAGATACTTGCTTTTTCCGCGAATTATCCACCCTGTCTTGAGGTCAAAACCCATATCTGCAAAACATGGACCTGTGCATCCTACAAAGCCGCTCAGAAGAGCCAAGGAAATCGGATCAAACCCTAAAAACAGACCTATGGTAAGGAAGATAATAGTTACCGCTGTTCCGGGGAACCAACCTGACCGCATTGCGCAAAGTCCTATAAGTATAGGAGCCACGAAACTTGAGAAGCCCGCCCATGCGATCCACAGCATAAGTTTTGCCATAGGCAGCTGATGCCATATCCCGGTAAGCAGCGCGATCCCAACCGCTGATGCCATGTATACCGCAAAACCAAGTGTGAGAGCTTTTTTTGTCTCTTGCGGTGTGACAGATACTTTGAACACACCCTCGTCTTCCGATACTGAGTCAGTATTATCCTTGCTTGTTTTGTAAAGGACATAAGCTATCTGGATAAGAGACGCCATACCGGCTCCGACCATTAACCCATGAGCTATGTATGTCTTGCCGATATCAAACCCGGTGATGATGGGGAGATAACCCCTGATAAGAAGTCCTGCTGCAAGAGCTGCCATAGACCAAATATTCGCAATAAAGGCTATTGCTATGCCGGCCATCGGCAGACCGTATGTGGCTGTTCCTGGCAGACCTATGAACGCTGCGGGAATTTTTACGGCGCAGCCTACAATTCCCAGAACTATTCCTTCAAGCATCCTTCTGGCCTTTGCGCCTCCCTCGTCACCGGCGAAAAGAGCCTGAGCCGTGGCAACTCCCGGAGGCCATGGTGCGCTTGCGGGGAATAAAGACGAATCATATATCGAATAAACAAAATAAATACTGATAAGGGTAGCTATACATCCGCCGAAAAGCATCATGTTGATGTATTCAGGTTTACCCATAGCCGCAAATATTGAAACAGAGAAGATTCCGCAGTTTGATGCGGCAAACCCCGCACCGGAGCTCATAGTCTGTACAAGATTCTGCCTGTCAAGCGACTTGAATTTCGCCAGCGACGCGATAGGTATTCTCGCCAGCGTTATCGCGAGGAGCGCACCTATAATCGAGGTATTGGCGCTGAATCCCAGTTTTGCGATTATCTGCATACATATTATTGCCGAAATTACGGACATCCCGATGCTAAGCAGCATCGTTGAGAGTTCTAGTGCTTTTACGTGAGGCTGCAAGTGTCTCTGTTCTTCCATGTTGTTCCCCCCTGCCTTCGGAATGTATTGAGCGCAAACCCAATATTAAAAAATACTATACTTCCCGGGGCGTGTGTGCACCTCGGGAAGTAAAAAGTTCTGTACGGTCTAGTAGCCCTTTATTCCGAGCTCTTTGCATATTGCGCGGACTTCGGGATCGAGATAGATTCCGTCTTTTTCGAGTTCTACGCCGTCAAGGATTATGGTCGGATTGAGGACTATGCCGTCTGTGTGTCCGGCTGAATCCCAGCCTTTGCCCATTATTGATTTGCCCTGGCTTCCGATTCCGAACTCGATTGAGCCGAATACTCTTTCGTCCTCAACTATGCGTCCCGTGATTGATGTGATGCCGGGATTGAAGCCCAGTGAGAAGTGGGCGAGACGCGGCATATTTTCCGGATCGTTAAGGTCGTCCATCCAACGCTTGAAAATCTGTGCGTCGCGGCCGCCTTCGATGTCCGTAACGCGTCCGTCTTTAAGTGTGAGGTGTACGGGGCTGTTGAGTTTGCCGAGTTCAAGCGGCGGGAAGAGAGCTCCGTCAAAGACAAGCTTGCCTTCGATTGTCTCTTCGATCGGACACCAGCTTATCTGTCCCGCGAGCATGATGGGATAGCCCTTCTCTGTCGCTTTCTTGCCCGAAAGTCTAACCTTGCGGCCTCTGTTGTAGCCCTTGAGGTCTGTTCCGGCGGGGCTCTTTACGATAACTTCGTCCGCTGCCTGAACCTTGCTCTGAAGAATCTCGCCGAGTTTGATGACAAGGTCGTAGTTTATGTGGCTTACGGTGCGCGCCATCATCATTGCGTCCATTCCGCAGATGTTCATGTAGCGGACGCCGTTTGCGAGAGCCTTCTTGAAGCAGGGCGCGTGCATGACATAGGAGTATGTGACTTCAACCCATACATCGCAGGATGCGACCGCTGCGGCGATAGGTGCGTAAGGCTCCATGCAGGAGTTCGGAGCTGTCGGGCAATATATTACCGTCGGGCATCCGCCTATTGCGAATACTGCTTCGGCAATAGCTTCAACGACACGTCTGTCTGTGCTGCTGTCACCTGTGACGACTACGGTCTCTCCCTCTTTTACAAGAAGAACATCCTTGGCAAGTGTGAGAGCTCCCTTGGCTATCTCATAGGACATATACTCATCGCGCATTTCAATTCCGACTGTAAACATAGAAAAGCCTCCCTGTTTTTTGTTATTGATATTATTATGTGTGGGTTTTGGTGTATGTCATTATTGTATTGTCAGAATTATCCTGCGTACATGTTACAAAAAATAAACGATGATAATGCAAAGCGCCATAATTTGGAGTAATTCACAAAAGGGGAGGTTGTTTGTAAAAAAGCACAAAATATAGTTGTTTTTATTGTTGAAATATGAAGTCGCGTCCTATTTCTGCATAAAATAAGCGCCGAACAGGGGCTACCCATTCGGCGCTGTATATCATTTTTTGTTAATTTATTTCACCAGTTCTAAAACCGATTGGAAAAGAACGTTGGCTCCGTTTGATATGTCTTCGAAGTCTGTCCACTCCTCGGGGCAGTGGCTGAGTCCTTTAAGCGACGGTACGAATATCATCGATGTCGGGCATATCGGACAGAGGAACTGGGCGTCGTGGCATGCGCCGCTGTACATGTGTTTTACCGTGAATCCGAGCTCTCTTGCCTTTGAATCCACTATCGAGACCATTTCTTCCGCAAAGGCGACGGGCGCCACGGAGGCGAGTCTCTTATACCTGCATGTTATGCCGCGTTTTGCCGCGCAGTCTTCAAATATTTTTTCAAGTTCTTTGCGCCCGCGCTCCAATATGTCCGCATCCGGCTGGCGGAAGTCCACGGTGAAGGTGCATTTTCCGGGCACAATGTTGATTACGTCCGGCTCCGGTCTGATACGTCCGACTGTGACTACGCTGGCATTACCAAGCTCCTTTATGAGAGCCTCGGCGGACGAGACGGCTTCCGCCGCCGCGAAGAGCGCGTCATGTCTCAGCTCCATCGGCGTTGAGCCCGCGTGGTTTGCCTCGCCTGTGTATTCCACGCTCCACCATGTAAGTCCCTGGATTCCTTCCACGACTCCTATTTGGACACCCTCGGTATCAAGCTTGGGACCCTGCTCTATGTGCAGTTCAAAATAGTTTCCTACGGGAATGGTTTCGCTGCCGCAGTAGCCTATGCGTTTCAGTTCCGATTCTGCTGTAAGCCCCTTATCGTCTGTGACGGCATATAACTCTTCAAGCGGCAATGCCTTTGCGTAATGGATGCTGCCCATCATATCAAGCTGAAATCTCGCGCCCTCTTCGTTTGTAAAAGCTGCCACGGCCACGGGACGTTTCGTCTTAATGCCGTTGTCATTCAGGGTGCGCACAACCTCAAGTCCGCCCAGCACGCCGTAAACGCCGTCAAACATTCCGGCGTTGCGCACGGAATCTATGTGCGAGCCCATAATGACCGGCAGTGCGTCCTTGTCTGTTCCCGCTCTGACTCCGAATATGTTGCCTATCTCATCTATTCTGACCTCAAGTCCGGCTTCGCGCAGCCACTTGCAGAGCAAATCGCGTCCCGCCTTATCCTCGTCCGAAAGGGCAAGGCGCGCGCGATGCCCGGTTTCGGGGTTTATACCGATCTCTCCCATCTCTCTTATAGACGACTCAAGGCGTGTCCCGTTTATGCGCAGCTCCGAAAAAACTCCCATAGTGACCATCCCTTTCATTTTTTGTGTCTTGTGTATATGAACTTTTTTTGCACACTGCTTAAGCATGAATTTTCATGAACTCCTCAAGCTTGTCCAGAGCAAGGGGACGTGAGAAATAGTAGCCTTGCCCATAAGGGCATCCGTTCTGTTTCAATATGCAATTCTGAGCCTCTGTTTCTATTCCCTCACATATTGCCTTTATGCCCAATACTCCGCAGACACTCAATATGCTCTGGATAATTGTAAGGTTTCTGGATTCACTCGCGTTCATGTCAAGGAAACTCTTGTCTATTTTCAGGTAGTCAACAGAGAAGTCCCTGAGCATGCTCAAAGACGAATACCCGCAGCCGAAATCATCTATTGCCAACGAAAAACCGAGGTCGCGCAGTTTTTTTGTCGTTGCGATGCTCTCTTTCCAATTTTTTGTTGGTGAGGTCTCCGTCATCTCTATGTCAATGTAAGATGGTGCAATGTTGTACTGTTTTGTTATGCTCAGCAGCTTATCGGCAAAATCAGGCTGCTGCAAGTGACGCCATGAGAAATTAACCGCTATAGGCACGGCCTTCATATTTCGCGCAAGCCAGTTTCTAATCACTTTGCATGCCTGTTCAAACATGTAAAAATCCATGTCGCATATAAATCCGTTTCTTTCAAAGAAGGGTATAAAACTGTCAGGTGAGAGGAACCCCAGCTTTGGGTGCTGCCACCGAACCAGCGCCTCTATGCCTGTGACGCTGCCGGATGCGAGGTCATATTTGGGCTGGAAGTAAGGTATAAAATCGTTGTTTAAAAGAGAATTCCACATCTCTTTTTCGTAACATGCTTCATCCTGTCTTTTCTTCGCCATATCGGAAAAGTATGGATCCTCCGATGAGAAACAGAAATATGTATTTTTCCCGTTTTCTTTGGCTCTTGAGAGGGCAAGGTCAGCTTTTGTAAGCAGTCTGTTCAGGTCGTAACTGCTGCCGGTCGCAAAGACGCAGCCGATGTTTGAGCTTAAATAAGTATTTACGCTGCACTTTCCGATTCCGCGCAGATTGAGCTTGGATATGTTATTCAGTATCTTTTCCGCCATTGCGAAACATTCTTCTTTTGAATGGTTGACTATCGCTGCGACAAATTCCTGTCCTCCCAACCTTGCCGACATGCCTATTTCCGGCGTGACCATAGATTGAAGCAGCGTGCCCACACTGCGCAGAGCCATATCGCCTGTCATTCTGCCGAAGGCGTTATTGACCAGCTTGAATTTTGATATATCGACGACAAGCATGAATAGGCCTGACCGTTCTTCCGGCGACAAGGCCGTAATGTAATTTTCAAAAGTGGCTCTGCTGGAGAGCTTTGTAAGGTAGTCTATACCGCTCATTTCTCGAAGCTCTGTGTTTGTCTTTTGCAGACAGGCAAATACGTCGTTAAATATCTGGGCGAATTGTTTCATCTCAAGACATCCGTGCGGTTCAAGGCGAACGTTTGGGTCTGTAAGAAGCAAAGACAGCGTCTGGGAATATTTTTTAAAGGGCTTGTTAATGAGAAGATAATATCCTCCCACCAATACGAGGAAAAGCAGCAGTATGAAAATGCACAACAGCATTGTAGCGAAAACGGCACTCTGAGTTTCTGCCTCCGCCTTGGCTGTCTCGATGTCTTTGCTCTGGTCGATGTGCCTGCGCAGACGTTCAATATTGCCCATAATCTTCTGCTTTGAGAGTGAATACTTGTATCCGAAAATAAGATCTGTCGCAGCTTGTATCTTGGCTTTCGGTGCGAGCGATGCATCTTTTGGCGAAAGAACGATTTCTGCGACTCTCTGCGGCATGCTTTCTTTTTTCATGCCGAGGCTTTCCGCAACGAGTCTCATTGCGTATGACTCATCGTAAATAAGTTTGTCGGATTCAGCCTTTGCAGCCGTTACCAATGATCTTTCCTTTGTGCACTCTCTGAGGTCCATCAGCCTTCGGACGGCATCCTCTCTGTTTTTTGACACCTCTACTTCGTGCCAGTAATTCAGCATGTACTTGATGTCCTGTGTCGAGACATAGTGCCATACTGCAGATGTCAGATAGTCTGATGTGTCCGCCAGCCTCTGTACCTGTACAGAACAAGCGTTCCCTTCATCCTTTATGGTTCTTTCTCTTGTATGAAGATCTGTTATTCCGCGAAGTGACACCAAGATCACGGCAACAGAGAGCACAGCTATAATCAGCAGCGCTGCAGTCAGGCTGTGAATACTTAGGCAACACCTCTTTATCCTGATATCCATCTATCTATCCCCACCATAAGTTTTCTTGATAAATCTTTTGATTATTTTGCGCCTCTCCTATTATAGGGTATCAGAGCAAAAAAAAGAATCTGCAGAGACAAAAATCTCCGCAGATTCTTTTGGGTTTTAGACCGCCGTCAGACGGTTATTATTTTGTAAGAAGAGTGAGCATTGCCCCGGCAGCTACTGCCGTACCGATGACTCCGGCAACGTTCGGTCCCATAGCGTGCATAAGAATATAGGAGCCCGGGAATTCCTTCTGGACTACCTTCTGGCAGACGCGCGCCGCCATAGGAACTGCAGAAACTCCGGCTGCGCCTATTATAGGATTAACGCGGCCCTTTGTGCATATCTTCATGACCTGTCCGAAGATGACACCGCCCGCCGTGCTGAAGATAAAGGCTACAAGTCCGAGAACTATTATCTTTATCGTTTCCATACGGAGGAATGTATCTGCCATCATTGTCGCTCCGACCGATATTCCGAGGAATATTGTCGTCGCGTTAAGAACCTCATTCTGTGCAGCCTGGCTGAGACGCTCAGTGCAGCCGCACTCGCGGAGAAGGTTTCCGAACATCAGCATTCCGATAAGGGGAACCGCAGGGGGAAGGATAAGTCCGCATGCTATCGTGGAAATGATGGGGAAGAGGATTCTTTCCGTGCGTGAGACGGGGCGGAGCTGCTCCATCTTTATTGCGCGGTCAGCCTTCGTCGTAAGGAGTTTAATGACAGGGGGCTGGATAAGGGGAACAAGTGACATGTAGCTGTATGCGGCAACCGCAACTGCGGGGAGGATGTCCCTTGCGAGCTTTGCGCAGAGGTAGATAGCCGTAGGGCCGTCCGCGCCGCCGATGATACCGATACCTGCCGCCTGCTGTATTGTGAATCCCATCATCATAGCTCCTATAACGGCTACAAACACGCCGAGCTGCGCCGCAGCTCCGAGAAGGAAGGTGATCGGGTTTGCAAGCAGAGGGCCGAAGTCCGTCAGCGCGCCTATGCCCATGAATATTATGATGGGGTAGAGTTCATGGTCGATACCGAATTTTACAAAATATAGAAATCCGCCCGGATCAACGATTCCGGAAAGTGGAAGGTTCACAAGGAGACAGCCAAACGCTATAGGAAGGAGCAGAAGGGGTTCGAAGTCCTTTGCTATTGCCAAATAGAGAAGAATGAACGAAACAAGAAGCATAGTCAGGTTGCCCGCAGAGAGGGCTATAATGCCGGACTGTTCAATGACGCCTTTCAGAGCTGCGATATAAAGTTCCATCTTACTTTGCCCCCCCGTGGATATTCTTTGCTCTGTCTGCTGCTTCAGCAAACTTGTGTGTTGCCTGCATGACCAACATAAGGCCGATAATCACCAAAAAAACAATACTCATCGCGATCATCGACATGACCAAGGCACCAAGGGGCCCCGCGAACGAAGAACTCATAGATACATCCATAAGTACAACGCCATCCTTCCTTGAAATGGAGAGAAATTAAAACCCACCCCGTCTCTTTAAAGCATAAGAGCCGGAGGTCGTTTTCAGATTGATATGGTGATACTGGTTGCGGACAGCAAAACCGGAATAAGGATCAGCGGATAGATAACTTGACTGTTTTCGGGGGGTTATTCGCGTCTGTGGGTTGTTTTGACGCACGTATCGGAGTGGCAGCCGGGCGTGAAAGCACAGCTGCAGGGAGAGAGTTCAGTGTTCTCCGGTTCATCGCAGAGCGCGGCTGGCACCGTGCTGTCGTTTGCCTGATACCTGGAAAACTTATTGTACCTGTCTCTCTGTGTTACAATACCGGCCTGAATGCCGCTCGAAGGAGTGACTTCAAGCGCATAAGGCGACCCCATGCCGTCTGCATAGGGAGAATTTTGTACGTAACGTTCGCAAGGAGGAACCAAGGATTGAATGTCGCTGTTCTCGCAGACGCCGCCAAAGGTTTGGGACGTGGGAAGGTTCGGTCCGAAAAAGCCCGAGGCGCAAGCGGAAGAGACCGTCATTACGATAATCGCAACAACGATTGCCGCACGCAGCAAGCTATATGGGGAACAGAACCTCACTCTCGGCATAATACCAAGTCCTCTCAAAGGGAACATTTGTACGAGCAGAAAAACGCTACTCCATAAATTTCTTCATTGCGAAGGCCAAAACAGCTACGCCTACAACCATAGCTATGATGCCTACATTGGAGAAAGAGGAGCCGTCTGCCGCCTCTGCAGGGACGGAACAGAACAGTGCGGCGCAAATAAAAACTGGGCAAGCATTGCTAAGCTTCATAATGAAACCACCTTCCCAAAAAACACCCTCCATGGTGGCAAGCACCAAAGAGCCGCTGTCCGCACCTTCCTTATAACATATAAGTTCTAAAAGTCAACGGTTAAATCCACGCGGAGCGCGATTGTCGAAAATTTTTGAATTAACAGTTAACTTAAACCCGGACTGACATTTCCCCACATTTATATGGAGACGGCACAGGATATTATGCCGCATTTACGCAGAACATTGCGCCGGTTATCTTTTATAATACAAGAATAAAAATCACGTGTGAGCAAGGAGACGGTGCAATGCCCGCCAATACAGAACCGCAGAACATATTTCTTATAAGACATGCTAAGCCGGAACTTCCGTACGGAGGCGGAGTTTACTACGGCAGCACAGACTACCCCCTCTCCGAAGAGGGAGAAAGAGCCGCAGCCGCGCTCCGCGATGTGCTTGCCCCGATACAATTTGAAGGGATATACTCAAGTGACCTTGTACGTGCGCGCCGCACCCTTGAGCTTGCTCTGCCTCAATGTTCCGGCAGAATAAAAACAGTGAAGGAACTCAGGGAAATAGACCTTGGAGAGTGGGAGGGCAAGACCTTCGATGAAGTGCGCGGTGAATGGAATGAAATATACGAAGCAAGAGGAGCTTCCTTTGACTCCGTATCGCCTCCGGGAGGAGAGAGCTTCAAAGAGCTGAGCAAAAGGACTGTTCCGGCCTTTGAAAAAATAATGGAATCCACGCCGAGCGGCAATATACTCATAATGGCGCACGGAGGTGTTATATGGACGATAATATGCCATTTTTTTAAGAAAGAATTGAACGATATGTTCTTTTACCCGATGGATTATTGCGGTATACATGTTATAAAGAAAACGGAAAAAATGCTTCGCCTCTCAAAATATAACTGGAGCGCGCGTGTCATATAAAACAGAGGAGAGGGGACCTTTAAAAATGAACAAAACAGGAAAAAAAATCGGCGGAATCTCCGCTGTTCTGATAATCTTGATAGTATTTGCCGCAGCCGCGGCATCCGCATTCTTTGTGCTGGAAACTCTCAAAAACAGAAACCTTGCTCTGGGGACGGAACGCTTGGGTGCACAGGACTACACCGCCGCAAAGGAATATCTGATTAAGGCCGACAAATACAGCCTTCGCCCTAGCGAAGAAATTATCAAGGGGCTTGCGGTATGCTACTTTGAAACAAACGAAAGCGCGGAAGCTAAACGGTGCTACGAAAAACTCATAGCTTTGGACACAGAAAACGCCGAATACCGCTATGAGCTTGGCAAAATGTGCGTAAGGACAAAAGACTACGAAACCGCGGAGCAGCAGATACACACTCTGCGCGAAATGAAAACGCCGCAAGCCTCAAAATATGCCGACGAGCTGACAAACGCCATACACACGGGAATGGTGAAGGGGATATTCAAAGATTTTCTGGACAAAATAGCGCCGGGACTCGGCAATATACCGGGACTGGGCGGGGGGAATGACTAATGTTTCTCAAAAGCGTACTGGCAGCCATATCCGCCCTGTTCATGGTAATAGCCTCCCACGGAATCTCCTCAGCGGAACCCGCCTCCGTGACGAACGTCCTCACTCCGGAGCACAAAGAGCTCTTTGACATACCGCTTTTGATAAAACCCGCCAAAGGTCTGACCCTCCAAAAACATAGCGGAGGCTGTGCGGACAAATCCAAAAAAGTGGCGGTTGAAGCATCCGAAGTGAGAGTGCCCTATGACACTCTTGTACTGGAATTCAGCGAAGCAAACCTCAAAAAGGCGGGCATGAACGTCAAACTGCGCTCCGAATACATTTGGAACGGCTCCCGCGCCACTCTGCTTAAAATATTCCAAAAAAGCAAAAGCACGGTAATGGGAAAGTGGGTTCTTCTCATAGACAGGGGAGACAAAAGCTGGATAGTAAACGGGCTGTACGACTCAAAGGATCAGAAACGGTCCGAAGCGGTACTGAACATGCTGAAATCATCATTTTGGGAAGAGGACGCTGGAGCGGGGCAGATGGAGTCCACACCGCTCGGCGGGATAAACACGGACGGAACGGCAATGAAACTTGCAGGCACAAGGCAGGGAGCTTTTGTATATACGAAAGACGGTCTATTGCCTACAAAACATGAGGACGGCGCTTTCTTTGTCGTATACAGACACCTTAACAAAAACCTCATCATGCCTGAGCAGAGAGCCATATATGCGCGAGGAGAACTTGCAAATATAGAAAAAAACAAAGAGCTGGACACAATATCCGAAAACGTTGTGAGAATAGGTTCGTTGGCGGGAATTGAGATCTCCGCGTACACAAAGGAAGAAAAAAAACGGCTTGTATTCGTGACACTGCTCTCCGACGGCAAGGACGTTGTGATTATGTCCGGTGTCGCCGACGCAAACACGATAGAAAACATAAACCTCTTCCACCGCCTGAGTGCAACTTACACAAATGGTGTTATGGGGACGTACTGATAAATACGAAAGGAATGTCAAACGATGAAAAAAACAGCGATAGCAATCTGCCTTGCGCTTTCCGTTGCGGTCTCTGCCGCGCCGCTTGAGGCATACTGCCCTCCGGGGCCGCACCATCACAGACCGCCCCGCCCTCACTACTACTATGATTACGGCTACTACTACGACAGCTATAATGACGTAGCTCTCTCCTGCGGCATAGGCATACTGCTCGGCACGATGGTGGCGAACAACAACGCCGCCGAACAGGCAAAGCAGCAGGAAAAGGCTAAGAAAGTTGAAGCGGTGAGAGAACGCTGCAAAGACGCGGTATACACAGAAACGCAGCACGTCTCCGAACTGATACAGGGTACGGGGCTTGTAAACACATTGGACTTTCTCCAAAAATACTGGAACGCGAAAACAATGCGGACCTTCATGGAAGACAGAAACAACATTGCAGTCCTCACAATCACCGGTTTTGACGACAATGTTAAAGTGGAATACACCTTTATGAAGGAATACAAAGAGGTTACTGTGAAGGCTTCATCAGCGGAGTACAAAATCTCCGAGGAAAAGAAGGCCTACTACAAAGAACCCGAACCAAGGTCCGAACTCAATGCCGCTCTTGGCATGGACGTATCAAACGACCTGCGCAGCCCGTCGGGATACCTTGCCGCTCAGAATGTGGTAAAGGGCACCGCCGCCGCATTTGCGGGAATTGCTCCGGGAGACGCCATAATCAAGATAGATGAGTATGATACGAAAAACATTGACGCAGCAAGAATAATTGCCTACATATCGGCAAGAGCCAAAGCAAAAGCCGCCCTAAAAATTACCTTCATGCACGAGGGAAAGAAAAAAACGGCGGAAATCCAGCTATAGACAGAGAAGTTCTTTGCGCCTCCGAACCGATGCTTACCGCAGCAAAATTTTTGATATCGAAGCCAAACCCAAAAGACCCCGAAACACGGGGTCTTTTCTCATGCCAAAAGAACTTTCTTTCGGAAGAAAGAGGGCGCAAAATAAAATTACCCGAAACGAACAGAGCTGCCCGTCTCTAAAGTTTTTGAAACTGATGTCAAAAACTTTTGTTTTGCGGCAAGTTTTTGACATCGATGCAAGAAACTTTAATAAAAAATTGGCTTTACTCAAGCAAAAAATCTATTATATTCACAAGTTTTATTCCGTTCTCCGACTTTATAAAGCTGTGATCTGAGGTGATTATCATTTTTTCGTGGTTGTCGCTCACTGCCGCGAGTGAAGCCAGTTCGCGTTTCAGAGTTTCCGCGCCTCGAAGCGTTTCCGCTACTTGAATATATACGCGGCTGTCCTGATTTTCGGCGATAAAATCTATCTCCTTGTCACCGACCTTGCCTATCGAAAGGCGGTATCCCCTTCTCAGCAGTTCAAGGCAGACAACATTCTCCAGAATGTGCCCTCTGTCTGCGTCTCTGTAACCGAGCAGCATATTCCTTATCCCTGTGTCCACAATGTAATATTTTGCCTGTGTTTTAAGATACTCTTTGCCCTTTATGTCAAACCTGTTCAGTTTGTAGAATATGTAAGCTTTTTCAAGCATATCCATATATGTCGATACTGTTCTGTTTGCCGGAACTTTGTCGTTCTTATGTATCTCCCTGCCGCTTGCCAAAAAGTTTGCCGTGCTGTTCGGCGATGACGGATTGCCTATGTTGTCAGCCATAAAGCGGACAATTTTGCCCATCAGATTCTCGTCCGTTACAGTATTTCTTGCCATAACATCCTTAAGTATTACTGTTGAAAAAATTCCGTCCAACATGTCATTTATTCTGTTTTGGTTAAATCCGTACTCTGAAACAGCCGGCATTCCTCCGAACTTCAGAAAAGATTCAAACTGCTCATCATGGGATACTCCTGCGTCGAAATTATTAAAATCAATGTACTCTCTGAATGAAAGCGGCAGCATCTTGATCTCGACAAAACGGCCTGAAAGCAGAGTTGATAGTTCGGAAGAGAGCAGGTAGGCGTTTGAACCCGTAATATAAATGTCGGCATCGCAATCTACGGAAACAGCATTAATTGCTTTCTCCCATCGTTCGACCATCTGTACTTCGTCCAAAATAAGATAAACCTTGCCCTCTTTAGGAAGCTGCGAGGTTATGTTCGAGTACAAATCCCTATAGTCTCTTATGCTGTCGAACGACATAGATTCAAAATTCATCTTTATAATTCTCTCAGAGGGAACTCCGAGCTCCAAAAGCTTTTGCGCAAAAAGCAAAAGCAGAGACGACTTGCCGCATCTGCGCATACCGGTCACTATCTTGATTACTTGCTTGTCCTTAAATTCCATGAGTGTTTTCATATAACAGTCTCTGTTTTTCAGCATCGGTATCACCCCGTTACGATTATCTCTTAAATGTTCTATTTCTGCAAGTTTTTAACATTGATGTCAAAAACTCTTATTTTGCGGCAAGTTTTTAACATCGATGCAAGAAACAGGCATGTGCGGGGCGTGCCTCACTGAATCGTGATTGTTCAAAAGGATAACACCCGGCTGCCGGTTTTTATGTTCTCCATCGGCTGCTTGGGTACAAAATCAATGGAGCGCCCTCTTCCGGTTACACACGAAAGCGGCGTGTCCGCACGGGACTCGCCGCTTGTCAGTAATGCTTTCTCTGGTGTTTATATTTTCCCGAAATTTATCTTGCGAGCGAGCTTCCCATGACATCCCATATTTGCGGTTTTTCGTGCCCTTTGCTCCATGCCGCGGCTCCGGCCAAGCCGTATTTCTGAATCAGCGCGAGTTTCCGCGCCATTGATGTGCCGTCCTCAACCCACACCTTATAAGTCTTTCCGTTTTTTACGTAGGAGTAGAAGTATTGTCCGAGCTTGTCGTTCCACACGGGCTGCAGCCCCATCGATGAGATTATGGCATCACTGTCCGCCATTTTCAGAGTATATCCCTTTACCTTCATCCCGTCCGCCGTCTGAGTTTCTTCCCAGCGTCTCATGTAGAAAGGTACGCCCAGCACGAGTTTTTCCGCAGGTACGCCCTCCGCGAGTGTATTTTGAACAGCCCGTTCAACCCATGGCATGGAGGCTACCGAACCCGCTTTTTTTGACGTGCGCCAATGTTCATCATATGCCATGAGCATTATGTAGTCCGTGTTTTGGGCAAGAGCCCCTCTCATGTGGCTGCGGGAGCTTGCGCTGTTCCCAGGCACATGCACGTCGATTGAACTTTTCAGTCCGAGTGCGTTAAGCTGGGGGGTGAGTATCTCCATAAGGCGCACAAGACCGTCTCTGTCCGACTCGGCAACGGATTCAAAGTCGATGTTTATCCCGTCAAGATTGTAGAGTTTAGCGTAGACCAAAAGGCGCGCCACATACATGTTGAGGGCAGCCCTGCTTGCGAATAGTTGAGTTGTGTTTGCCCTGCTGAATCCGTTTGAGGCCAATGCCCACACTTTGTACCCCTTTTTGTGCGCAGCTTCCATGTACGGAACGGACGCTCGGTTTGCCACGTTTCCCATTCCGTCTGTTAAGTTAAACCATGTGGGGCTGATTATACCGAGAGAATTTATTTTTGTTTCCGCTCCCAAGTCCGGGTTGAATCTTGTGACGTGAGCCCACACGAGAGATATTTTTTTGCCGTCGTCCGCAGGCTTGGGAGTTCTTGCCGCAAGAGAGGAGGACATTGACGCGCCGGTTTTTGTCAGAACCGCGTTCTCTCCCTCGTATGATACTGCAAGCTGAGTTATAGCTTCCATGCCTGTTACGTTGAAGTATGATATCCCCTCGGATTTAAGCAGAGGGAAGTAGAGCGGAAGCGAGTTCCCTGCAAGAGAGGCGAGAGCCGGTATATCAAATGTCTCTGCTGGGTTGTTTACGTTAAGAAAGAACCCTTTGCCTTTCAGTCCGTCTGTAAGCTGAATTCCCATTGCAGCCATTGTATCCTGAGGAACCCAAAGACCGTCATGGCGCAGTATGCCGGTTCCTGCCGCGGTTGAGTTTGTTCCCTGTCTGTGTACCAAGGGTATCTGAGTTTCCGGTTCGGCGGCAAAGAGCGAGGCCGAGAGCGAGATTATTATGGCAAACGCCATAACAAGAGAGGTTACATATCTTTTTGAGAAATTTTTCAAGTTTTATTGCCCCTTTCATCTTTCGCCCACCATAATAAGCTTATTTATATTAGCCAGCTACAGCCAAATTGCTATATAATCATGCTGATAAATTTTTTGTGATGGGAGATTCTTTTTTGAGACATACGTTTTTTGTGATTCTCGTTTTGCTCGTTGTTGCCTGCTCAATCGCTTCTGCGTCCGAACATAGTGCCGAGGCTAATCTTGGCATGACGGCAGAGGATTTTATCGGCAAAATGGGTTATGCCTGTTCTCGGGTCCCGAGCGGCATGAGCCGTGAACTGCTTGAGGAAAATTACACTCCGTCGAAGGGCACGAGCGATGTTATAGCGTATAACAGCTCGGTTATAATTCTGCTGAACAGAGAAAAATCTTCAAAGATTCTTCGCAATGTGGCGGTAAGTTATGTTTTTGAACAGTCTGAGCGTTCGGAGAACTATCATGACCACGGATATAAACCGGACGAGGAAGTTGTTTTTTCAAGTATCTGTATGCAGACACTGCTTGCCCTGAACAGCGGTATGACGGTTCCCGACGCGAGGGCGATATTGAAGGAGATAGGTCTGTACGGAGCGCTTCTGGACGGAGTTCAGCGCAGCGTGAAGCGTGACGGATTGATGTATATTATGAAACTTCAGCCGAACGGTATGGCAGTAATGGCTGTGTCACACCTTTAAGTTTTGCAATATAATAGGCACATAAATTTTAAAAAGAGGGGTATATGGTTATGACTGTAGAACAGCTTTTGGACAAACTTGACGACGCTCAGACGGATAATGAGATACGCGCCATAGGGGAACAGCTTTTGGAACTGGATCCGTCCAGCCCATACGGAAAACTCGCAGTATGGGAGACTATGGAGTATGACGAGTGCATAGAGAATCTTGACATGCTGCGCGACGCTCTGGATACGATACGGGCGGTTGTGGATGCAAAAGAGAATCCTCCCATTATCGAGGACGACCGTGACGCTCAGGTCTACTGCACAATTTTGATGAATCTCGGCTACTCACTCCTTGCCGAAGGCGAGACGGAGGACGCTCTTGAGGTTGCGCGTGAATTTGCGAACTTCGATGATGAAGGCTACTTCCCGAGCCGCACTCTAATGTACCGCTGCATGATCGACCTTGCCATGTACAACGATATACTCAGCACTCTTGAGGCCGATCCTCTCGAATCCGTAGTGGGCGAGTATGCGCGCGCCCTTGCTCTGTTGGAGCTCGGTTCCGATGCGGGCGAAGTGCGTGATGCCCTGAACTACGCGATTTCCCTTGCGCCTGACGTTCCCTTCTTCATTCTCAATATATGGGATATGCCGGAAGCGGACGATAACATAGACGAGGATATGGAAGATGTCGTGAGCTACGCGGCCTACCTTGCCGAGCCTTGGACCTCGACAGACGCACGTCTCGCCGCACTCAGCGCCCCCACCTTCCTCTTCGGCTATCTCACAAACAGACTTGAGGACGAGAAAGATATCGCTCTTCTGAAAGAGGGATATGAATCCTCCGATGTTCTTGATGATGTAGAGGCCGCCAAAGCCCGCATCGAAGAGATGGAGGAAGAGGCAAGAGACCCCGAAGAAATTGACGCCTTTGCCTTGGGAGAGACAGCCGTAATAGTGGAAAAACTCCTGACTAAGAACTAAGTCCGCACTACGACCGGCAAACGCTTGCCGCCATCTCCTTGGGGATGAGCAAGTCTCTGTGCCGGTAAAGGCTGCACCGAACACAAACTTGATAACAAAAGGCCGCGCCGTTTCAGGTATAAAACTTGAACGGCGCGGCTCTTGTTTGTGTAAGGGTTTTGTATTTTTTCGGAATATTTAAGGTCTGAATATAATTCTGTCGTCCGTTTCGACGACTTCGTAAAGGTAGTTTCTGTCTCTGTCCCACGCGTAACGTCCGTTGGATGCTATTGAACCGTATCCGTCAAGGTACTGCATGTTCAGAGATTCCGCTCTGTTTCTGGTTGTGTATCCCCTATACACGGGAAGCAGCGGAAGGCGCCCGCGTATTTTTGTGCTGCCCCAGTCTCCCATAAGTTTTGTCTCGGCCAGCACGCTGTCAATTACGCTCCTGAACTCTGCCGGAGTGTCGTCTATAAACTTCAGCCTGCCCATCGCGGATTTTCCGAAACGGTCAAGAAGATATGCCGATGCCCAAACTCCGTTGGGAAGTTCTCTGAGATACGTTACAGCCGAAAAGAGCGCGTCAATCGCCGCGAGCTGTCTTGGCTGCACTCTGTGGTTTGTAAAAAATCCGCTGACCTCTTCCCACCTTGCAGGGTCGCCCGATGGGAACAGCCTGTCAGTGAGAGCCACTGCCGCCGCAGCTCTTGCCTGTGCGTCTCCCTGCCGTGTGGCGAGCCAAAGCTCCTCTTCCGTCCCCTGCGGGGCGGATTTCCTGAGCTCGTCCAGCACAGCGGTTCCCGCTGTCTTTATCTTCTCTCGCTGTTCCATTCTAAGTACAAAAGAATCCCAATCCTCCGCAGCTGATGCAGGAAGTGCGGATAGCGCAAAGATAAGCGCAAACATAATTGCCGCTGATATTTTTTTCATCTCTGTCACTCCTTTATGGTATCTCATACTGTTTATGTCTATATTTTAGTTTGCACCGGCCCAAGGTAAAGTGTATTTTATGTAAAATTAAAATACTTTATCCCCGCGAACGGTCACTTCTCTCTCCCATTTGCCTGCGCGCCAGACCTTGCTGTTCACGCTGCCGTTCAGCAGCTTCCACATCTTAACTTCGGATGTTCCTGATGCGGTGAGATCTATCTTCATCAGCTCTCCCTTGTGCATGGGAATATACACCTCCATGCCGTAGGAATATATCCTGCTGCGCTTATCGTCTGCTGCGCTCTCCTGTTGTGCGGATTTGTAGGGAGCCCCCCGCCTTTTCCCGTAAACGCGGAATTTTGAAAGCCCGTCCTTTGTAAAAATCACAATTCCGCCCTTGCCGTACCCCTTTACAAAGCCTGTCAAAAAATTCAGCCTGGCATCGAAGCTTTCCCCCGACAGAGGCAGCACGGAGGTGCAGAATGTTCCGAGATATGACGCAGAAGATTTCTGTTCCGCTCCCACCGCTGTGCCTATCGCCGCTGCGGCAGCCGTATGCTTGCCCAGCGCAATAAGGTCGTTCAGATTTTTTTCAAGAGCCGCTATTTTTGCCGTGTCCGTAGTTTTCAGAGTATCAAGGGCCGTCTTGTACACCTCGGGAAGAGCTGCGCGATGGTCTATGGATATCGGCGCGCTGTCCGCAGATTCTGCCGAAACGGCCTCTGTCGGATATGTGTCATGTGAGATTATCTGATTGTCTGAGACCGAGCCGCTGCTGACATTTTCGGCTGCAAAGAGGTTTGCAGGAAGCAAAAGTACAAAGATGAGGATAAAAACCGCTATGTTTCTCTTCAAATCGTGTTCCCCCAATATGTGTCGTAACGTTATAAATTGTGCAGGGCACGCTCCGCCTTGCAAATCAGGGAGCGTGCCGTCATATAAATTATAGAGCGTATAAACTAAATATCAATATATCTTGTCTCTCCGTCGGAGCTTACGTGTCCGGAATTTCTTTTTGGCATCGAGCCGTCAAACGCCATGATGAGGACAGGCAGCCCCATCAGTACAGTCGTCGCTATTCCCCAAAGCCAAAAATTCTTGCCCAGTCTGCGCGCTATACTTCCCCAAAGCCACACGGACGCCGCTATGCCTATCATTGCCGACGAAGGTTCCAGCACAGGCGCGAAGAGGTAAAAGCTCACGGCGTTCATTATGAAGGTTATCAGCCCCGGCGCAACGATTGCCGCAGTGAGCCAGCGCGATACGGCCGCGCAGTCGCAGAGCAGCATGACGTTGTAGACAGGAATGAGAAAACCTATAAAGGAACCTGTGCGAAACTTTTCCCCAAGCCTGTAAAAGACGTACGCCGCGAATATGTAAAGCCCGAAACACATAAGAGTTACGGCAATAATCGCAAACGCACCGAACAGCAGAGTAAACAATTTATTTTATCCCCTTTTCCAATGAGAGCTGAGTCAGAACATCTCCGAGCTTCTTTATGTCGGTTCCGTACTTTGCCCAATTTCCCTGACGCTGCGCGTTCTGTGAAGATTCGTAAAGCGACTGAGCTTTTTTCACAAGCTCCGCTGCAGTCGCGCCGTCCGTATCCTTCACGGGAAGAGCATCCTGAACCGCCGGCGCGTTCTTATTGCTCACGCTCACCTTTGTCCCGGTCGCGTTCATTACCTTTTGTCCCATAAGGTTTTCGAGCGCGCCTCCGAAAGTTTCATCCCACGCCACGCGTCCGCCTGTTGAAACGACGACCCTCTTGAGCTCCGGCAGCTCGCCGTTTTCAGCTTTCAAATAGAGCGGCTGGACATAGAGCAGAGACTTGCCCACCGGAATAACAAGCAGATCCCCGCGTATAACATCCGAACCCCTCTGGCTCCAAAGCGAAAGCTGCGCCGATATTTCGGGATTCTGGTCTATAAGAGCCTCTATCTGAGCCGGACCGTAAATAAGCTTCTGCTTCGGGAACTGATACACGAGAAGCTCTCCGTAGTTTGCCGGGTCGCACCGTCCTGCCATCCAGCCTATCAGGTTATCCCTGCCGAGCGGCATATAGGGGACTATAATGGCGAATTCAGGGTTCTTCTCGCCCCACAGCTTCATTGTAACGTAGTTCGGCTGTATTCTTCTTTCACGTCCGACAGGCGTAACCTCCCAAACGTCCTCTCTGTTGTAGTAGGTGTTTGTATCGCTCATGTGATATGTGCGGTAAACGTCCGTCTGAACCTCAAAGAAATCCTCCGGGTAGCGCATGTGGCTCCAAAGCTCTTTGGACATCTCTTTGCCCGAACGGAAAAGCCCGGGGAATATCTTATTCCACGTCGCCGCAAGCGGATCCTTGTCGTCCACGATGTAGAAAGTCATCTTTCCGTTATAAGCGTCAACCGTGGCTTTTATACTGTTTCTGACATAATTTACGCCGTTGAAGTGCACCAGAGTCTTATCCTCGGTAGATACTGGCTTTGAGTAGGGATAGCGGTGAGACCAAGTGAAAGCATCCTGCACCCATATAATTTTGCCATCCAGCAGCACAGGGTACGTGTCGTTGTCGTATATAAGAAACGGAGCAACATCCTCAAGAGCTTCGCGTACGTTTCTGTTAAACATCACTCTGCTTTCCGGTTTGAGAGCGCCGGTAAAAAGAATCTCAGTATCGCGGAATCTAAGAGTGAAAAGCAGCTTGCGCCAGAAAGAGCCGATAAGCACTCCTCCGTCTCCGCTGTAGGTCGTTCTCGCGTTGGACGCTCCCATCGGATAATCAAATTCCTTGACTTCCGTATTCACCAGCACATACGAATCTGCCTTATTTCCGAAATAAATCTCAGGACGTGTAAGCGGAATATCAACATTTGAATGCGACGGCAGATCCTTCATAAAGAAATAGGGCATACCTCCGTCCGCTATCTCGTTTACCGGGTTCATTACAACGCCGTAGCCGTGAGTAAACTCAAGAT
Organism: uncultured Synergistaceae bacterium; assembly: GCA_964496275.1. Taxonomy (GTDB): domain Bacteria; phylum Synergistota; class Synergistia; order Synergistales; family Synergistaceae; genus CAZBYL01. The sequence goes on from CAZBYL010000005.1 coordinate 35,280, forward strand.
GAGTGTTCACCCATGTCGGGTTTTGAAGGCGAGACAAATCCAGCTCTCTGACCGCAAGCATAACCTGACGGTTAAACCCGTTCAGCGGATATCTGTCGATGTAAACATCTTCAAAATTATAATAGGTGCGTATTGCCTGAAGCTGCTTATACGTGCGAAGCAGCGGAGAATAATCCCAGAGACGGATATTCTGAACGGTCTCCTGATCCGCCTTGAGCTCCGCCGCAGTTACTTCCGCTTCCGGCGTGACGGGAAGAATACGAACCTTATCCAGTCCGAAAGCCTTCCTTGTGTAATCCAGATGGTAATTTATATACTTCTTCTCAAACTCATACTCATTCGGTTTAACCCTGTACTGCTGAATAATTCCCGGTACAAACGAACGCGCGCCCCAGCCGAGCACAAGCAGAACGCCAACGACTATCACGGAGAACTTCCACATCGGTTTGAAAACATTCATAAGCAAAAGCAGAGCGCCGACAAAGGCCGCCGCAGCAAGAATCGTCATGGAGGGAAGCATCACGTTCATATCCGTATAACCGGCTCCGAACACAACTCCCGTCGGAGAGAAGAGCAGCTCATATCTGTCTATCCAGTAGCCGCCGCCCCACACGATAAGAATGAGAGCTCCGAGCACCGCGAGATGAATCCGCGCCTTGGGCGTACAAATAACCTTTGTCCCTGCAAGCACGAAAGATCTCGTCACAAAGTAAGCTCCGAACGCGCCGATAAGCGCCACGAAAAGAACGCCTTGCAGCCAGGACTGAAGAAAACGCACAAAGGGAAGCGTGAAAACATAGAAAGAAATATCCAGCCCGAAGAGAGGGTCCGCCTCGCCGAAAGCCGTCGGGTTCAGGAACTTAAGGAAGGTTCCCCACATACCCATCGCGCCGAGAGCGTTTATCACAGCCATAAAAGCGGCCACTCCGACAAGCAGCCATCTTGACACAGGCATATCGAGCTTCTCGCCGGCAGCCTGGGAAAGATACCCCATGCCGTTCTTTAAGGCGAGTTTCCAGTTCAGCCAATATATCAAAAAGGCGGGAACGAGAGCGACAAAGAAAAGCTCCCACTTAGCCGTCAGCCTGCGCCAGAAAACGGACTCAAAGCCTTGGGATTCAAACCAATACATATCCGTAAGAAATCTCGCAATCCCCGGCAGCACTATCGCAAAAACAAAAAATGCCCCCACAAGGAAGAGCCATAGCTTCGGTATTTTGGGAAGTTTAACTGTAGGCCGGGGCTGAGCCTCTTCCTTCCAGTCGTCATCGTTATCTCCTGCGCCCTGCTGCCATTGGCGCTCCGGAACTCCCATAAGCCTCTCGAGAATACTTTTAATATCCATACAGAATCTCCTCCGAGAATACAAAAATATGCCTAAATTTGCACCTCATTATAACCGCATATTACAGTATGGGCTATTGTAAAATCAATGATATAGGCCGGTATCTGAAATATTATTGTTCTTTTGCACAAATGCCGGATTTGACATCGTGCGAAAGTACCGCTAATCTTAAGCCGGCGCAAACGGCGCGTACAAAACATCGGGAGGCAGTAAAAACATGCTTACAAAAGAAGAAGTCTACGCAAAGCTTGAAGAACTCGGCATCGCTTTTGACAAAATGGAACATGAACCCGTCTATACGATAGATGAGATGAAACTGATAGAGGGCATGAACATCGAGGACGTATGCAAAAATCTCTTCATAAGAGACGAAAAGGGCAAACGCCACTTTCTGGTCGTGCTGCGCGAGGACAAGAGCGCTGACCTAAAAGCTCTGCGTGAGCAGATAGGCTCCACACGCCTCAGCTTTGCATCCGAAGAGAGACTTATGAAATACATGGGGCTGACAAAAGGCGCGGTTACACCGCTCGGACTCCTCAACGATGAGAGCAAATCCGTAGAAGTTCTCTTCGACCAGGACTTGAAAGGCAGACCCACTCTCGGCTTCCACCCCTGCGACAACACAGCCACGGTGTGGATATCCTTTGACAATATCAAAAAAGTGATAGAGAGCAGAGGAAACTCCTTAAAGTTTGTAAAAATATAAAACACAAATTAGATTATTCATCAGCGGGCGACTGCTCAAATAGCGGACAGCCTCCCGCTCGGTTTTATTTGCCGAAGAGTTCAGCGTGGGTTCCCGCCGCTGAAAGGCGCAGTGATGTGTCTGTTTTTTGTAATAAAGTTACACCTCATGCAGGTCAAGATTTGCATGTTGGCGTATCATGCGTTTCAAATCCTTCTTGTACCGTTTTGACCAGACAATTCCCCTCATCTGCTGATTCCCATATCTTTGTACATTTCTTCGATGGAAGCACAGCGCGTTCCATGTCCTGCCTCAAGCTCAGTGATCGCGTCGCGTACTTGTTTGTTTGGGATTTCAGGAGCTATCAGTTCAAAAGGAACTTTGCCTTCCCAAGCCAACCGAGTGACAAAGGCGTTTATCAGTGTTGAGAGAGGTATCCCTATTCCTGCCGCAACTTCAGACGCCGCCGCTTTTATTTCAGGGTCCACACGTACTTGTATAATAGGGTTAACTGATGGCATCTTGTATGCTCCTTTCTATGTTTGGTCTATACAATGTATAGTGATATTTAAGTTAAGTCAAGTAAAATTTAGAGGGGCCCGAAGGCCCCTAAAATATTGCTGCTATTTCCTGAAAAATATCAAACTCCGGTGCCTCAGATCCCCATACTGTGTGGATTTTATGGATATCCCCACTGCAGCTCTTTTTGCGTGGGGCATCGCCATGGTGCCGGTACCAGATTTTTTTGCTGCCGCTCGCCTTTAAAGCAGTATAACAGGAGCCTAAATAAGCTCCGTTTACGCTCCGATTCGCTCTTCCAAGGCTTCCTGCAGAATTTGTGAAAAATTAATGTTCAGCGCCTCAGCTCTCGTATTCAGCCATGCCGGAATAGTTAAATTTTTTCGCACAGCCTTATTGCCGTACTTAGCGGCATAGCTATCCATATCAAGGACAAGCAGGCTTACGAATCCGCCTTTTTCGGGGATAATATCCGGTAATGCGCTTGCGTCGGGTGCGGGTTTCCCATCTTCAAGCTCGTCTAAGACCCAGCCGGAAGCGGCATCTTCAGCCATAAGAATTGCGTCTGCAAGGGAACTTCCTTGTGTAACACAGCCCGGAAGATTCGGAATAATTACGGTATATCCATCTTTAAGTTCTTCGCATGGATAAAAACATGCCGGATAAGTTAATCTCATGATATGAGCCTCCATTTGTAGTTTTATAATGCAGGGCTTAAAGCCCGGCCTGTTCTAATATTGACCTGACTGTTCTCGGGTCTAAATCGCCCGAGTGTCTCGGAATTGTACAGGCAGATAAAATATCGGTGTGAATTTATTTTGCAAATATGAGCAGTTGGTTATACTCATGCAATATAGGCTCCGTATCGGATATCGCTGCTGTTAGCCTCCTTTGTGTGTCACAATTTTATGACGCGAGACACACCAGAGACACAAAATGCATTTACTTATTATATATTACTTTCAGGCGCTAACAAAGAGAATATAACAAAAAAACCTGCCGCAGCAGGGATTTTTAATGCGCTTTTAATTGTTTTCTGTGTCTTTGATTTTTGAAGTTGGTGCCGGGAGGGGGGGTCGAACCCCCACGAGTGTTACCTCGGCGGATTTTGAATCCGCTGCGTCTGCCATTCCGCCACCCCGGCTTGATAAATCGGGCAAGTGCCGATAACTATACCATCTTTGAGTCCTATTCGCAAGATTTATTTTATACCATATTATGAATTTATTGTATGGAACTCGGTCTTATCTTTTCCTGTTTTTAGCTGTAATATTGTCGGAAGGATATGTGTCGTAATTTTGTCGGCGTTGGGAGGATTTTTTTTGAAAAATATAGTTTTTTCACACTATACGGTGAAGGATATAGCGGCTGAACCGTGGAAAGAAACTTGGAACAGCCTTACTTCATTTGCGGAGAAAATGGCTTCAAAGTTTGAGGATATGGGTTTTTCCATTAAACTGCGCGGTGTAGTTATGGAGGATATTTCACAGGATACCTTGATGATGGCGAATATGGTTACTGTATCCTCGCCCGACCTCGGACTCAAAGAGACGCCCATTGAAAATATTCTGGGTCTTGAGCTGGATTTTTCTTTGTGCAGCACTTGTGTGACGCCGGAGGGTACGGAATTTCCGTGCAGAACCTTCAAAGACCTTGAGGGGCGTGAGATTCAGGCTCTTCCCGAGCCGTTCTTTATAGAGACGGCGCTTTTCCTTACGTTTAAGGCTAAGACAAGCGGCTCAGGCTGCGGCTGTTCTTCCGACGAGAATTCCTGCGGATGCGGCGGAAGCTGCGGATCGGAACACAGCGGGCATAACCACGGCTGTTCCTGCGGCTGTGAGAATTAGGAGGCTTATAGCATGGCACATTTTGTTGTAACGACAAAGGGCGGAGACAAGGGAACAACCTCCCTTGCAACTGGTGAGAGAATAGCGAAGGACGATGTCCTTGTCTGTCTCTACGGCACACTTGACGAGTGTCAGGCAGCTCTCGGCTTGGCTCGCTCATTTTGTAAATTGGATAAGACCGCAGAAGATATTTTCTTCATTGAGGATTATCTCTTCGGTGTGATGGCATACTTCGCCCGTGCGGATTATCCTACGCCGGACCCGGCAATTCTTGAGAATCTCACAACGAGAGTTATGGAGAGTATCGGAGAGGCAAATTTGTTTGTCCGCCCCGGCGACAGTAAGTGCGGAGCGGCGCTCCACATGGCCCGCACAATAGCGCGGCGTGCGGAGAGAACGGGAACTCCGCTGTTTCGTGAGGGCAAGATGGAGGAGAAGGCGTACATGTTTTTGAACAGGCTGTCCGATGCTATATATGTGCTCTCTTTGAAGGTTGACGAGGACGAAAAACTTAGGGAGTGCTAGACGCGGAGGCTGAGTTTCTACTCTTCCTCTTCCGAGAACCTTTTCCAGAAATTTTTCAGACGCTCCTTCATTCTGGCTTCCGCACCCAGTTTTCCCGGCTTATAAAATCTGCGTACCTCGGGAAGATACGCTTGGGGAACCCAGTGTGAAGGTGCGTCGTGCGGGTACACATATCCCTCTCCGTCGTTTCGGAGGTGGTACGGAACTTCCATGAGGTCTCCGTCTGCCACTGCTTTTGACGCTGCGTTTATGGCAAGGTACGCGCTGTTGCTCTTTGGCGCGGACGCAAGGTATATAACGGCTTCGCCCAGTATGATAGAGGCTTCGGGCATTCCGACTCTGTCAACTGCGGCTGATGCGTTTTGTGCTATCACAAGAGCCATAGGGTCCGCGAGCCCTATATCCTCCGCAGCGGATATGCAAAGTCTGCGGCATATAAATCGCAGGTCGTCCCCGCCGCTGAGCATCCTTGCAAGCCAATACACGGCCGCGTCGGGATCAGAACCTCTTATGCTCTTTATGAGCGCGGAAATGACGGCATAGTGGTCGTCCGAGGCACGGTCGTACCGTTGTGATGCGCTTCCCGTGCTCTCCGCGACTATTTCCTCCGTCAATACACACCCCCCGCCGAGTGCGGCTGCGGATACAGCGGCTTCCAGCCTTGTAAGGGACTGTCTTGCGTCTCCTCCTGCCAGGAATGCTATCTTGGACAGCACTTTATCGTCAGCCTCCACACCCAACATTCCCAGCCCTCGCTCTGTATCTGTCATTGCTCTTTTCAGCAGAAGCATGATGTCTTTTTCTTCGAGCGGCTTTAATGTGTAGACCACCATTCTGGACAGGAGCGTTTTATTGATTTCAAACCAAGGGTTTTCGGTTGTAGTTCCGACAAGCACAATTTCCCCCGTCTCCACATAGGGAAGCAGGACGTTCTGCTGTTTTGAATTGAAGTGGTAGATTTCATCGACAAAAGCCAAAGCGGAGCGTCCGGAGATTCGTTTCAGCTCCTTCGCTCTGCTCACGAGGTCGCGCAGAGTCTCAACCTTCGCGCTCACGGCGTTTATTTCGAGAAGTTCTCTGCCGGTGACTGCGGACATGAGACGCACAAGAGTCGTTTTTCCCACTCCGGGAGGGCCGTAGAGAACGCAGCTCGGCACCTTGCCGCCTTCGAGCATGACTCTCAATGGGCGTCCCTTGCCCAGTATGTGCCGCTGTCCGGCATACTCATCAAGTGTGCGCGGGCGCATACGTTCCGCAAGCGGAGTTTCATATCCGCCGCGAGCTGTGCTATCCTCCGCGCCGCTGAAAAGATTCTGCTCTGCCATCTCCGCTTAGAAAATTTTCCGTTCTACAAACCTTGCCAAGTCGAGTGAGTTCTTAGGCGCCTTAACGCCGTTTTCGTTTTCGGCTGTTACTTTGAGCATCGGGAAGCGCGGTGCGAGAAATTCCTTTACAACGTCCAGCAAAGGGCGCCCCATAGACGTGAGGTCGAATGACTGATTCTGTTTCCAATCGGAAGGAGTGAAGACGGCGTCCTGCGATACCTGTATTTCAGACACGCCGAGAGCGGCCGCTCTTGTCAGCCAGCAGTCAAGGGTGGGCGAGGTAGACTCGGGAACTATGAGTGATATCTTGTATGCTCCGTTTATCCACTTGTCTCCCCGTTTATTGTGTATCTCGCGGTACTCCCAAGGAACCATGGGTTTCGGCTCATCAAGTTCCGCAAGAAGGTCCTTCAGCTCTTTGTATGATGCGTCAGTCCACGCGCTCCACTCGGGCTCGTTTCTCTGCACAAGCACGGAACGCACTCCGGCACGCCTTGCGCACTGGAGGTCATATATAAAATCTCCTATAAAAACTGTTTCGTGTATAGGCACTCCGAGCACCGCCGCCGCGTGGGTCAAAGAGCGGGGGTCTGGTTTTACCCACTCGGAATTATCCCTGCTCCACACATGTTCGGGAAGCTTTACTCCGATTTTTTCAGCCGCAGCCTCAATGGACTCGGTGCAGTTTCTGGAAATTACGGCAAAGGGTATATTCTGAGCTACGAGCCTGTCCAGCAGCTCCGGCGCACCCGGTATGGGAACGGCGTTCTCAGCTCCCTTAAGCTCAAGGGAACGAAGGTCGTTCATAAGTGATTCTCTCTCATCGGGGGCAAGCGTTGAGGCTTCCTCAAGCAGCATTGCGCGTCTTCCGCCGTAGTAACGCTCCCTGATTGGCGTGAAGTCAAGTTGTGTGTCGGCTATCACGCCGTCCCAGTCGAATAGGAATGCCGAGGCTGCCGAAGGATGCCAGAAAGGCTTTTCTATACTCATCTTATTACTTCCAATCTGTGATTTTTCCCATCACCGTAGTTTCTGTTATAAGCTATAAAAAACCCCGCATGAGCCGTGTACGAACGGTCTTGACCCGCTCCTAACACTGTAGGATCAGAATCCGCTCCGCCTCACTTGGTCGACTGTGAAAGTCTCCGCCGCTGACGGCAAAAGATTCTGCCGGGATTTATTGTTGGCTCAAGACACATTTCGTATTCCACGAACTCCGCAGGGGCTGTTCTCAATGTTCCTTGCTCTTAATTATAACTTTGAAGGCAAAAAATACAAGTGTATTCCCCTCTATTTCACGTAAACGACATCACGAAGCTTTGTTCAGAGGCATTGGCTTTGCTCAAAATTTATCAGATTCAGTCTGGTTTCGCGGAATTTGCAGCTATGATGTTATTGCCATGCGCCATAAGCTGCTGTGTTTTTACGCACAAACATTTCTGCCCAAACAGGAATCCCTGATTTTGAATCCTGCACAGTATTCCACGAAATACAGAGATTTAAAAGCAGGGCTGGCGAACCGAACATTTTTGCGGATCTTGCCGAATATGCCCACGTCCGTATTGACAATATCTAAAGTTCCTATATAATACTCTGTCAAGTTGATAGAGGCGTGGTTGATAAAAGTACGCAGCGGAGGCGGTGGCCTGAGAAGCTGCGGAAAGGAGAAATCACCGAAGGACAGACCAGACATGGAATGTACCTGGGCCGAAGTAGAAGATATTTCGGACTCCTGCCGCAGTTTAAGGCAGAGGCGCTATCGATAGCAGCTTTTACTTGTTTTTTTGTTGCGTCGATGGATGTGATTTTTTTATTGCCAATATCAAGTAAAAGTCGAATTCAGGGAGGAAAAAAAATGGCAATATTCACCGGTTGCGGGGTGGCTCTCGTTACCCCGTTCTTAAGCGACGGAAGCACCGATTTCAAAACGTATGCGGATCTCATCGAATGGCAGATCTCCGAAGGTATCGACGCAATTATCTCATGCGGAACCACGGGAGAGGCCTCTGCACTTTCCAACGAAGAGCACATTGAGACAGTAAAATACTGTGTGGATGTCGTAGCGGGAAGAGTGCCCGTTATCGCGGGTGCGGGAAGCAACGACACAAGGCACGGCGTTGACCTTGCGCAAAAAATCGAAGAAGTCGGAGCCGACGCTCTGCTTCTTGTAACTCCGTACTACAACAAATGTTCGCAGGAGGGGCTTATCAGACACTACAGGGCCACTGTGGACGGCCTCAAAATTCCAAGCATACTCTACTCAGTGCCGGGCAGAACCGGAGTCAATATCGCACCGAGCACCGCAGCGATACTCGCGCAGCACCCTAATATAGTGGGCATTAAAGAAGCCAGCGGCAACATCGCACAGGTTGCGGAAATTGCGCGCGTTGTGCCCGATGATTTCGCTATCTACTCGGGCAATGACGATATGGTTGTACCCACAATGTCGCTCGGAGGCGTTGGTTACATATCCGTACTCGCAAATGTCGCGCCCGCGGACTCCGTAAAAATGTCGCGCAGTTGGCTCGAAGGGGATATTGAAACCTCAAGAAGGCTCCAGCTTGACATGAAACCTCTCATAGACGCGCTGTTTGCGGACGTAAACCCCATCCCCGTGAAAACGGCTCTTGCCATGATGGGCAAGTGCGCGCCCGAATACAGGCTGCCTCTGTGCCCGCCGAGCGAGGAAGTAACGGAACGCATCAGACGCGAAATGACCGCCTACGGTCTTATCTAACGCGGGGACACTCTCATGATAAAAATATTGCTGCACGGCTGTAAAGGCCGTATGGGGCGCGTGCTTGAGGGATTCATAAATTCCTCCGACACAATGACTCTTGCCTGCGGTGTGGATAAAAATATCGACGGAAGCGAAAACTATCCCGCGTTCGCCTCACTTGAGGAGTGTAATGTTCCCGTTGACGTGGTGCTGGACTTCTCGCATTTCAGCGCCATACCGGGGCTTCTGGAATACTGCGTAAGCCGCAGTCTGCCCGTTGTCATAGCGACGACATCGCTCAGCGCCGAAGCCCGCACGGCTCTTAACGAAGCCTCCAAAGTTATTCCCGTATTCTGCTCGTTCAACATGTCACTCGGAATCAATGCCATAGCAAACGCTCTGGGCTCTATAGTCCCCATCTTTGAAAAGGACTTTGACGTTGAAATAATAGAAAAACATCACAACAAAAAGGTGGACTCACCAAGCGGTACGGCTCTCATGCTGGCAGATGCCGTGAACGAGAACTGCACGGAGAAAAAGGAGTACATATACGGCCGCCACGGAAAAGAAGACAACTGCCGCCGCAGCCAGCTCGGAATACACTCTGTGCGCGGAGGAACAATACCGGGAGAGCACACGATAATCTTCGCGGGTGAAGATGAAATAATAGAGATAAAACACACCGCACTCTCAAGAAACATATTTGCAAAGGGAGCTGTCAAAGCGGTGGAGTTCATATACGGCCGTGGCGCGGGACTTTATACAATGAGGGAGCTTGTCACGGCAGGGAGCAGGTGATTGTTGTGAGTGTTATAAGAGTAGGAATTGTCGGTTGCGGCAATTTGGGGCGCGGCGTTGAGATGGCCGTAGGTCAGAACCCTGACATGGAATTGGTCGGTGTATTTACGAGAAGAGATCCCTCTTCCGTCTGCATGGTTGAGACGGAAAAGATTTATTCCATAAAAGAAGCCTCCAAGTACAAAGGTAAGATAGACGTCATGATATTATGCGGCGGCAGCGCGACTGACTTAGTGGCTCAGAGCCCTGCGTTTGCTGCGGATTTCAACATCGTTGACAGCTTTGATACACATGCCAAAATTCCCGAACATTTTGCGTCCGTTGACAAAGCGGCAAAAGCGGGCGGCAATGTCGCCGTCATCTCGGCAGGTTGGGATCCGGGGCTTTTCTCGATAAACAGACTCATGTCCGAGGCAGTTCTACCTTGCGGCAAGAGCTACACCTTCTGGGGCTGCGGGCTGAGTCAGGGACACTCTGACGCGGTGCGCAGAATAAACGGAGTCAAGCTTGCCGTGCAGTACACCCACCCGATAGACGAGGCTGTAAATCGTGTGAGAGCGGGAGAAAAACCCAACTTCACGGCGAGAGAAATGCACAGAAGAGAGTGCTGGGTCGTTGCAGAAGACGGTGCGGACAGAGATGCAATCAGAACTGAAATAGTGAACATGCCAAACTACTTTGCCGACTACGACACAACCGTAAACTTCATCAGCGAAGAAGAGTTCCGTGCAAACCACACGGGAATGCCGCACGGCGGATTTGTCGTCAGAAGCGGGAACACAGGCAAGGATTTGGGCTCGTCGCACGTTTTTGAGCTGTCGCTCAAACTGGACTCAAACCCGGAATTTACCGCAAGCGTACTCGTCGCCTACGCAAGAGCCGCCTGCAAAATGGCGGCAAACGGCGAAAGCGGAGCCAAAACGGTGCTTGACGTCCCTCCCGTGCTGCTCTCGCCCTGCACACCCGAAGAACTTCGCAAAAGACTGCTGTAATCCGCGGTACAAACTATAACCAAACCAAAGAGCCGAGGAAAATTCCTCGGCTCTTTGGTTTGCTTTTTGTAGGTGCAGCCGCAAAAACGTGATGCATGAACTATAGGTCTGTTCTGATTCTGTGCAGGACTGGCACTCACAGCGGCCTTTTTTAGGTTCTTTTGATTCTGCTATATCAGCTTAAAGACGATATTCAAAAAACCTCCGGTCAGCATTGCTGCGGAGATCATTATTACGGTGCTGAGAAGCATCTTCTTTATGCCAAGTTCCTTCCACATTACCACGAAGGTTGCTATGCAGGGGAAAGTCATGGCAAGGACAATGACCGCTACTAAGGTTTGGTGTGCGGTGAGCCCCAGCGGAATGAGAAGTCCCATCGCTATGTCTTTTCTGAAAAGTCCCACCACAACGGGAACAGCCGCCGCCGCGGGAAGCCCGAGGAATCGCTCAAATATGGGGGAGAGCGCACGCGCCGCGCCTTCCATCACACCGACCGCTTCAAGGAAATTCACGAGCAGAATACCGCCGAGTACAAGCGGCGTCGCCTCATAAAGGAAATCCTTAATACGAAACCAGAGCTTGCTCCTCCATGCCTTTGCGGAGGGCAGCCGATACGGCGGAATCTCTACAATCAACTCGGGGCTGAACCCGCTTATAGTCATATTCATTATGCGGCCCAGAATCATCCACACACAGAAAAGGACTCCGTAAACCGCCAAAATATAGTGCAGACCGAACGCGCCGAGCGTGGCGGTGAGCATTGCCTGTATGGAGACGCATGGAACCCCGACTGAAATCAGCGTCGCCGCGATAAATTTTTCTCTGTCCGACTCAAGAACTCTTGTAGCCAAGATGCCCGGCACATTACATCCGAAACCGAGCAAAGTGGGGATTATGGCATAGCCGTGTATTCCAAAACGGTGCAAAAGCGCGTCGAAAACAACGGCGAGCCTCGGAAGGTATCCGAAATCTTCAAGGAAGCTCAGTACCGCATAAAAAGCGATTATATATGGCAAAACCATCCCGAACTCGACATAAATTCCCGTGGAAAGGACTCCTAGACTTTGCTCAAAATCTATCGAGCCGTTTATAAGCTTTCCGATGAGAGCGTTTGCAAGAGCTCCGTCTCCAAGCATCGGAGCCAAATATTCGAGGACGGGACGCCACAGATACTCAAAAATAGGGTCGGTCACGTATGCAATGATTCCCTCTCCCGCAAATCGAATGAGGGTGAAACTCAGCCCGAGAACGAGAAAACCCATCACACCGCCCGTAAAGGGGCGCGCCGAAAGATCCTCAATATAATCCATAAAAGTGTGGTGTCTGTGGGTAACAGTCTGAACTCTCTGTATTATCTCGCCTATGATGCGCCAGCGCTCTTCCTTTTCAAGCGGTTTGAAATGGCTTACTTTTGCGCTGTCCAGCTTTGCTATAAGTTCGCTGATACCCTCGCCCGTAACCGCAACTGTCGGCACTATCGGAACTCCCAGCTCCTCTTCAAGAGCCGCCATATCAATGTGAACGCCCCTGTGGCGCGCCTCGTCCACCATATTCAGAGCGACTACAGTCGGTATTCCATGTTCGAGAACCTGCAGAGCCATAACAAGATTGCGTTCAAGAGCCGTGGCGTCTATTACCAGAATCACCTTATCCGCGCCCTCGTTGATAATTCTGTGAGCAATCTCCTCAGCTTCGTTTGTGGGGTCGAGAGTGTAGGCTCCCGGTACATCTATAAGGCGCGCACAGCCGTCCTTAAGCTGCATTGTGCCCTCGGTAAAGCCTACTGTTGTGCCGGGATAATTTGACGACAGAGCATGCACACCTGTAAGGCGCGAAAAAAACACGCTCTTACCCACGTTCGGATTCCCCATAAGCAAAACCTTTCGGCAGGAAGATGCCGTCTCCGCGCATGGACTCTTTTTATTAAAACAAAGTCTGCAGTCTCTACAGCTCATAATAGAATGTTCCTCTCGTTTTTAAAACTTCCTTACCTCTATCGTTCCCGCCACTCCGTGCGAGACCGCGAAATGGCGTCCGTCCAGCATCACCGTGACAGGCCCGCCAAAAGGCATTCCCGATATCTTCTCTATCTTCTTTTCGGCGCGGAGACCGAGCGCTTCAAGCCTTTGCCCCGCCTCTCCCTCCGGAATGCCCGTTATTACGGCAAACTCTCCGTCATTTATCTGAATGAGGTTCATCTTCCTCAGCTCCGTTCAAAACTTTGGTTGTCCGTTGCTAACTTCTTGATAATTATGTATCCGACATGTACCATTGTCAAGAAAACCTTTCTCAGCAACTATACCTGTTTTTGTACTAATTTGTCAGATATTTTTATACATAGAAATATTTGCCCGAGAGCTGCAATTATAGTAAACTGTGAGAAGTGCATGTCACGTTTTTTACGGAGGTGTCAGGCAAAATGAAAGGAACGAAAATACTCTCTCTGTCCATATTATTACTTCTTATACTTACTGTTCCGTCTTTTGCGGCAGTACAGAAAAAAATATCCATTCTCATAGACGGAGACCCAACTGTTAAGGGCGGCTACAACTATGTTTGCGTGAGAAGTCTGGAATATGCGCAAAAAAGATATCCCAGAAAAATATCTACACATGTGTTCAACTCAATGGGACTTTCCAAAGAAGAGACCGCCCGGCTTGTGGAGTCGGCTTTGCAATCCTCTGATATGCTGATTGCCGCTTCTCCGACATTTACAAAATATCTTGAAGAGAGGGTCTCTGATTTTCCATCTGTCACAATCGTATCCATAGACGGAAACGGAACGTCCAAAATCATCGAGGCTAAATTCCGCAACGAGGAACTTGGGTTCCTCGGGGGGTCTCTTGCCGCGCTTATGGCGAAATCCAAAGAGAGCGGAGACGAAAGCGGAAAAGCTAAAATAGGGCTAATACTGGGCGCAAAGTCCGAAATAATGGACGACATCAAACGGGGCTACATCGCCGGTTCCTGGTACGTGGACAAAAATATCACTGTTTTGTCCGAATATGTGGGAGACTACGTTAATGAAGAAGCTGCCGCCGCTATTGCGTCAAAGATGACAAACGAAGGGGCGGAATATATTCTTGCCGCAGCGGGCAACGCAGGCCTTGGCGTCATCAAAGTGGCGGAAAAAGAAAATATCTGGGTCATAGCTACCGATACGGAACAGGAACGTCTATTCCCCAAGGTGGTGCTCACAAGTGTGCTGAAGAGAACGGGACAGGTCATATATGGTCTGACGGAAGCCTATGTCAGCGGAAAAGAGATAAAAGACTTCTCCCTCGGCGTTAAGGAAGAGTGCATAGGCCTGACAACTTGGACAAGAGAATCAAAGGACAATATACCCGCCGGAGTCAGAAAACAGATGGAAGAGATAGATGAAAAACTGGGACAGGGGCTTATTATTATCAAATAACGTGAAAATGGCACAAACTGCCTTATAATAAGCTTACAATTATAAATGACGGAGTGATAGATATGCTGCACTGTGGAATAGTCGGTCTTCCTCTTAGCGGAAAATCGACGGTTTTTAACGTAATAACAAGAGCCGGAGCGGAAGTCAAACCATACGCCGGAGGAAAAACGGACCCTAACAAAGCGGTAGTCGCAGTACCTGACAAGCGTTTTGACTCCCTTGTGGAGATACACTCGCCGAGAAAAGAGACACCAGCTCAGATAGAATTTGTAGACCTGGCCGGGCTCTCGCGGGGAGCCGGAAAGGGCGAAGGGCTGGGGAATGCGTTCCTCTCGTTCGTTGCCGACGCCGACGCTCTCATCCAAGTCATACGCTGCTTTGCCAACCCCTCCGTTGAACACCCCGAAGGCAGTGTAGACCCTCTGCGAGACTGGGACATTCTTGAGAACGAACTCATATTCAGAGACCTTGCGGTAATAGAAAACCGCCTTACAAAGCTTCGTGCCAAGAAAAAACTCATACCGGAAGAGGCCTCGGAGAAAGACATGCTCGAAAAGTGCTTCGACTGCCTTATGGAAGAAAAACCTCTTCGCGCACTTGAACTCAAGCCCGAAGAATGGCGTCAGCTAAGAGGGTTCTCTTTCGTCACCTCAAAACCGGAAGTCATAGTCCTCAACCTTGACGACTCTCAGTCGGACGAAACAAAAATACCAAAGTGGAACGAAATAAAAAAACGCGCCGACGAACAGGGCGTTGAACTTTGCACTCTTTACGGAAGCCTTGAAATGGACATAGTGGAACTCTCCGAAGAAGAAGCGGCGGAATTTACGGAAGGACTTGACATAACGGAGCCGGGGCGCGAACGTCTCATAAAAGAGGCGTACAAACTTCTGGGGCTCATAAGCTTCTTCACCTGCGGCCCCGACGAAGTGCGCGCATGGACGCTCAACAAAGGCGACAACGCTGTCGATGCGGCGGGAGCCATACACTCCGACCTTGCCCGCGGATTCATCAGAGCCCAGGTTGTAGCTTTCGACGACTACATGGCGCACAACAAATCCTTCGACGAATGCCGCAAGGCGGGCTGTCTGCGCCTTGAAGGCAAAGAGTACCTCGTCAAAGACGGAGACATGATAGAAATCCGTTTCAACGTCTAACGGGGCGAGAAATTGAAAGTTTACATAAGCTCGGACATGGAAGGGGCAACGGGGGTAGTCTGCCCTGCGCAAGTTACCTTCGGCAGCCCCGAATACGAATTCGGGCGCGCCATGCAGCTTCATGACACCCTTGCCGCAGCCCGCGCAGCTCTTGAGCACGGCGCTGACTCCGTTACGGTAAACGACTCGCACTGCCGAATGATAAATCTCGACATAAGCAAATTTCCAAAAGGCGTCACCGTAATAAGCGGAAGCCCCAAAATACTGGGAATGGTAGAGGGAGTAGGGGAGGCGGACGCTGCGCTCTTCATAGGCTACCATGCAATGGCAGGGACGGAAAAAGCCGTCCTCGACCACACCTATGACCCTGTTACGATATTCGACATGAAAGTCAACGGATTTCCGATGGGGGAGACAGGGCTTAACGCCCTCTTCTGCGGAGCTCTCGGTGTCCCTGTGGCTCTTGTCGCAGGGGACACCGCTGTGTGTCTCGAAGCGTCAAGCCTTCTGGGCGCTAACCTTGAAACCTGCGCCCTCAAAGAGGGAGTCGGACGCATTGCGGCGCGCACACTTCCGACATGCGAAACCGCACCCCTCATATCTGCGGCTGTAAAAACCGCCATGGACAAAGCGGAAAAAGGGCTCTCTCCCGTGCTTAAAATGCCGCCGCCGTACAAAATGGAAGTAACCTTCCACACAGCGGCTCAGACAGACGCTGCGGGACTCGTTCCCGGAAGCGAAAGAACGGCGGGAAGAACCCTCGTCTTTAACACCGAGGACATATTCGAACTTCGCCGCTGGATATGCACGGCGATGGACATAGCGGGCACGGTTCCATTCTAAAGCGCCATGAGCACGATAGCAATAGACCTGGGCGGACACACAATATCCTTTGCCGAAATAGAGACCGGCCGCCAAGAGCCGCTGATCCTGCGCCGCATAGTGAGCGAAACTCCGAAAGAGCGAACAGTTCCCATTGTCTCCCGCGCTCTCATACGCGGCATAACGGAACTTGCCCATGAGGAACACGAACTCAAAATCGGAATAGGAATGCCCGGATTTCTCAACAAAGCAAGAAATAAAACACAAAAACTCACCAACTTCACAGGTTTTGAAGAAGTTCCCTTCCCCTCTCTCCTGAGTGAGGAACTTGCAAAAATCAACATCAACGCGAAAGTGCTCATGGAAAATGACGCCAACTGCGCCGCACTGGGTGAAGGCCTATGCGGCGCGGCAAAAGGCTCTTCCGACTTCGTCGTGCTTACACTGGGCAGCGGCATAGGCGGCGGCATCATATCAGGCGGCAGACTCATCACCGGCGCTCACGGAATGGCTGCGGAATGCGGACATATAGCGGTAAGCGAAAACAGAAAAAAATGCGCCTGCGGAGGAATCGGACATGCGGAAAGCTTTGCATCTGCGGACAACGCAGAAGCGGAGGCAAAAAAACTCGGACTCCCGCCCGA
Source organism: uncultured Synergistaceae bacterium (assembly GCA_964496275.1). Lineage (GTDB taxonomy): Bacteria > Synergistota > Synergistia > Synergistales > Synergistaceae > CAZBYL01. Next base: position 52,073 of record CAZBYL010000005.1, read on the forward strand.
CTTCGAAATCCTCTGGCAAAACAGAGACAACACGGACATTCAAAAAATACTCACTCCGGTAATAGACTCCATAGCAAAGACAGCCGCCGCAATCATGGTAATCTTCGACCCCGAAATCACCATACTCAACGGCGGAATGAGCAAAGCAGACGGAATAATACCCATAATAGAATCCGCCGCAAAAAAATACCTTCCAACCCCGTTTCTCCCACACCTCAAAATAGAACGCTCCAAACTGGAAGCGGACGCCCCCCTATACGGAGCCGCCTCACTGTTCGAAAAAGAATAAAGGACGAAACGGCATCAATACAAAAAACCGCAAACGGCAGCACCAGACTGGAAATCAATATAGCCCCAATATAGCCTAACTATCGAGGAACATAAAACTCGAAATTATATATCTCGTTTTGCACAAAAAATGCAAAATCAAGCATATAATTGTTGACATATTCTATTCTAGCTCTATTATGGTAGTGTGTTTTGCCGAAATATTGCAAAATGGAGATGATAACGTGCTGCTTGAATTCAAGACAAAAAATTACAAATCCTTTGCGGAGGAAACAAGCTTCTCTATGATGCCTGCCCCGAAACAAACCGGGCTGGACTACAGTCTATGCAAGGAAAAGATAAAAGGGAAAACAGTAAAAGGCCTATGCAGCTCTGTTATATACGGAGCAAATGCTTCGGGAAAGACAAACATCATAGGGGCTATGGACGTCTTTCGTGCCGTTGTATTGAGAGGAAATATCAAAAATTCAGAGGATAGATCATCTCCGAATCCCGCATCCGCAGTACTGGAATTGATACCGAACAATAATTTATCTGAGCCGCAGCCGGTTGCCTTTCACGCAGATTTCGTTGAAAGCGGACTTCGTTTTGTATACAACATTGCCGTTGATTTAGGCGCTTTTCTGGATGCTCAGCATGAGAGAAAAATCATTGAAGAAAAACTTACCGTAAATGGCGAGGTCATATTTACAAGGGCGGATAACCTTTACTTTGGTGATTTTAAGATTATTAAAAATTATTTGGCTGATTCGGTATTGAATAACAAAGACACACTGATAGATATTGCGAAAAACAGTTTAATACCGGAAGAACTATTTTTAGTGAACGGTTTTAAGCTTATTATATCTAACAGTCTTGTAAAAATAATAACAGACTGGTTTATGAATAGATTCATGGTAATCTATAGGGCTGATTCAATGGAACTTATTCAGAGGTTCACCGAATCTCCGTCAAAGGCAATAATTATAGAGGAAACCACGAATAAAGCGGCGAAGCAATTTGGTATAAATTCCAATGCGCTTGGTTATATTATCAATGATGAAAATTCAGAAGAAAGACTCTGTTCCATTTTTAAAGATATCAATAAAAAAAAGAATGTCGTCATGCCTGCGGAGTTTTTTGAATCCTACGGCACAATCCGTTTTATCAACATGTTTCCGCTTGTAATAAAAGCCATTCGCACAGGAGGAACACTTGTTGTAGATGAGTTTGATGCTTCTATTCACCCCATGGCATTGATGAGCATGATAAATATTTTTCACAATGACGATATCAATGTCAAACATGCGCAGCTTATTTTCAATACGCACAATCCGATTTTTCTGAATTCAAATTTGTTCAGAAGAGATGAAATCAAATTTGTAGAGAGAGATGACGAGAGTCATTATAGTACTCTGTATTCACTCTCAGACTTTGGCACAGCCGGAGATAACGGTGTGCGCAAACATGAGGACTACATGAAAAATTATTTCGTCAGTCGGTACGGCGCTATTAAAGACATAGACTTTACCCCTATTTTTGAAGAGCTGAATACTTCTGACGGCGGTACTGAAAAATGAGGAAGCAATCAAAAAAATACTATTTTACAGTTGAAGGCGAAACGGAACAATGGTATCTCGAATGGCTTAAGAAAAAAATAAACGAAACAGAGAGCGCCAAGTACAAAGTTACGTTTGACTGTCCTATTCAAAAAAATCCGCTCAAAAGAGCTAAGTCATTGGTAACAACGGGAAAAACGGAAGTATGGCATATTTCCGATTATGAAAGTAATGAGCCATATCATCGTGAAGAATTTCGCAGCACTATGGATAATATGAAGAAGGCACAGGAACTCGGAAAACAGATAAGTTATAAATTTGGCTACAGCAACTTTACCTTTGACCTTTGGATTATATTACACAAAGCAGACTGTATGGCGTCTTTTACTGATAGAAGCCAGTATAAATATGAAATAAATAATGCTTATGATGAAAAATTTGAAGATATGAAAGATTATAAGCACGAAAACAATTTTAAAAGATGCTTAAGAAAACTTCAATTATCTGATGTTATAAAAGCTATATCCAGAGCAAAAATAATTATGCAAAATAATAAAAATTGTGGACAAACCTTACATCAATACAAAGGGTATAAATATTATGAGGAAAATCCGGCGTTGGCTATCTGGGAAATAATAGAAAAGATACTTAAAGATTGTTGTTTAATATAGCTGAAATTAAATGTCACAAAGGTCAAAAAACCTAACGTTCTGGGTTGGTTTATTGACCTTTGAGTTTTATTATATTAAGAATTTTAGCGGTATATCACTGTTCTGACATTGTCCGCAGCATAAACTCGTCAAATAGGGGGACTGTGAAAGCTATGTCTCCGTGCGAGGGGCTGTATATCATTCCCTTTTTTATCAGAGACTCCCTCACTTTACTGACGTTTGTTACAGTTGTTACGAGCAGAGCGGCTACGTCTCTTACTTTGCGGTGCTCCGCGTTGAGTTTTGCCATTGCGTGCATAAACTCTTTTTCCTTGGGAGTGAGTCTGTCAAACCTGACTCGAAAAAAACTCTGATCCAACTCTGTAAGTGATTTTATGGAAGCTTGTTCTACCAACTCTGTCGTAAATGGGGAAGATTCAGCGCAATCCCACGTCTGATGTCCCCATGTCTGTATAAAATAGGGGTAGCCTTGGGTATGTTCATATATTGATTTTAAGGCGGTATCCTCGAAGGCCATGCCCTCTTTTTCCACAGGGGCTGATAGTGCTCTGTCGGTATCCTCTTCTGACAATGCGCCGATTTGGGGATAATCGAAAAGACGCTCCGAGTAAGTTTTTGCCTTTCCGGCTTTTGCCAATATGGTCGGCAGACCCGCACCTATCAACACGAAAGGAAGTTGCTTTTGCTGTATTCGGTGCATTGCAACGATGATTCCGTTGAGCTCTTTAGGAGTCAACTCGTGGATTTCATCTATTATGAGGGCAATGCCGGTATTATGCTCTTGGGCCGCTTCTGCAACGGCTGTCAAAAGGTGCGGCATATCGTCCTCAATGTCCCCGCTGTCCGCTGTCCCCAATTCGGGGCTGACTTCGATAGCCATATCGCCCACGGAAATTTTAAATGCTTTGACAAAAGCAAGAAAAACGGATAAACCTTTCTTTAGCTTTACCCCGACAGACGATAATGTGCTCATATTAAGAAGTATCCTGCGGATTTCCTTCGCCAGCTCGATTGTGATACTCTTATCTTCCCGGGCTTCCAGCCGGATAACGAAAAAATCCTCTTTCTCCGCAAGAGATTCTATCTCGACAAGAAGAACCGTTTTTCCGACTCCGCGCAGACCGGTCAGAATAAAACTTTTTCCCACTATTCCGTTCTTTGTCCTTGCAAGCAAGATACGTGCCTTTTCCAAAATTTCGTCACGACCGGCAAGCTCCGGCGGTAATGTCCCTATTCCCGGGACAAAGGGATTTTTTACAGGATCCATAGGATACACCCCCCAATCTCCCATTATAATGATTTATGTATATTTATGTAATATTATGTAGCATTATGTATCATTATCCTATATTATCCGGTCGTATGTAAAGGAAATCTGTAGGGTTTGACGGCTGTGTGAGGTTGATGCTTGTGCCTTGTGGCTGCCGGTGCGTGTGGTCAGTTAGCTGTGCCGAAAGATAGGAATGTTATCTTCTTATGCAATACGTCGTGCTTGTGGAATCTACCGCCATATAAAGGCTGACAATATGTATTGATATTTTAAAAATGTCAATATATTTAATTCGATTTTTTGTCCGTTTTTAGAGCCGATTTACGTCCGTTTTCAGGTTTTTTCAAGACTTAAAAAGTTCCTCTTTTTATATGGTGTGTGTACCCGTAAACTATTGCTATCAGTGTATTTATGTGGTGCTTAAAAAAATTTTGCTGTACCGCGCGGAGAACACACCCGTCTGTCTCGTCGATCACGGCACGGAGTGTCTGCAAAGCCGATACACCTGCTATTTTTGAGCCTTTCAAAAATGTAAGCTTTCTTGTAAAACCCCCGCGATTTGAGGTTATGTTAACATATAGAGAGCTATAAATCAATATGTTGCCTTGATATAAAATGAAGGGCGGCAGCAGAGCACCGGCATGTAAAAGTTGGACATGTGAAGGACTATTCTTGTTCTCTAATGTTTTGCAAACTGAACAGATTCAAAAAACATGGTCAAAAGAAAACTTGTAGTATGTCAAAGAATGCTTTTAAAGCCTTCCCTCGGGGGAAGGTGGCGGCGGATGCTTTTCCGACGACGGATGAGGGTGCTTTTGGGTTTTGGTTTTGGGGTTTTGTGACGGAGAAGTTGCAAAACAAGGTCAAGAGCACCCTCATCCGTCTGCGGAAGTCCGTCCGCAGCCACCTTCCCCTAGGGGAAGGCTTTAAGAGCACCGGCATGTAAAAATTGGACATGTGAAGGGCTATTGTTGTTCTTGAAGGTTTTGCAAATGGAACAGATTCAAAAAAACATGGTCAAAAGAAAACTTGTAGTATGGCAAAATGTTCTTAAAGCCTTCCCCCCGTTGTGGGGAAGGTGGCAGAGCATGCTTTTTGCTCTGACGGATGAGGGGTGCTTTTGACTTTTTGGTTTGTGGTTTTGTGACGAGAAGCTGCAAACCAAAGTCAAGAGCACCCCTCATCCGTCTGCGGAAGAATCGTCCGCAGCCACCTTCTGGGTGTAACAACCAGCCGATTCGCACAAATCAGAAAACCGCTGATTTGGCTCTCTGGCCGCCCACAAAGGGGGAAGGCTTTAAGAGCAACTTCTAAATGTAACAACCAGCCGATTCGCACAAATCAGAAAAACACTGATTTGGCTCTCTGGCCGCCCACAACGGGGGGAAGGCTTTAAGAGTAAAATCAACAGCACACACATCGTTTTTCAAATGCTTTCCGCTCATCTCTTGCCCTGCCCCTAACAATCGTTCAACTATTGCTCAACGCCTCTGCCCCAGCCAATCCCTTGCCACCGTTTGCCAATCGTTTGTCAACTGTTTGCCAACGCCCTGCCATCGTGAGGGAAATAAAAAAAGAGGGCCGGATTGCTCCGGCTCTCTCTTGTGTTTTATTGCTTTGTTTGGTTAGGTGTTACTTCTTTCTGCGGTAGACTACGGGAACGAGGGCAAGAAGTGCAAGTGCCGCGAAGCCCGCGTTGCAGCCTGAGCTGGAACCGCCGGAGGACGGTGTCTGTGTCTTTGTTTCGACCAACTGAGCAGGGTCTACTACTGTACCTGCATCTTTGTTGAGGTCAAAATCTCCGTTGTCTTTCACAAACATGGTCAGTCTGTAGGATTTGCCTGTCTCAATAGCAGCGTCCGCGCTCAGGAAGTCGTTGCTGGCTATGTCGGAAGCTTGGAGTGCAAACATTTTGTCGTCTGCGCTTGCCGGGGTGCCGACGAAATCGAAGAATGCTCCCTTGGTTGAAGATATAACCTTAAAGAGTTTCACGTCTCCGGCTTTCTTTGCCTTGAGGTCCTGTGCGGATACTTCAAATGTAATCGCCGCGACTTTATTATCTTCAACTGTTGCTTTTACCACGGGCAGAGGTGTAATTGTCTCGGTTACCAGAACTTCGTTCTTTGGCAGTTCTACGCTCTTGATTGCCTTTTCAACGACTTCCGGTTTTACAATAACTTTGCCTGTTTCGTTTACCGTCAGGTCGCTCTGCGCTATACCTCCGGTCGTGATAATCTCTGCGGTTTTTTCTGTTTCTTGTTTGATTGCTTCATCTTTTGAAGCTGGGGCCAAAGTCATGTCAACGGAAGCGATAACTACTTTATCCGCAGAAACAGGAACAACAACGTCTTTGATTTCGGGAGGGAGTACAGGTTCAACCGGTTTTTTTTCAGATGTTACAACATAGACATCGCCGCTCTTCATTGCAACGTAACCGGCTTTTACGTATGTTGTCGGGTCACTGTTGTATGTTCCGCCTGTCACTGCAAAATCGCTGATGCCAGCTCTGTTCTTAAAGTACACTGTATTTGCCGAGCCTGCCACTGTACCCGAGAAACTGCCGCCGGATATATTGACAGAGACTGTCTGTGACTTGTCACCTATTGAGGTATCTTCCCATATTGCATGAGATGCGGAGGATGTGAGTTTTGCTGTACCGGATAAATTCAGTTTCATATTTCCAGTGTAATTTTTGTTTGAAACGAAGGATATTGCGGCTCCGGTCTGTACAGAACCGTTGCTGTTGTCATTAAGACCGGCCGGTTTTTCCCCTGTAGTTGTTATAATTCCGGCAGACATGTTGAGAGTGCCTCCCTTAAACTGAATGCCGTCATAACCGTAGAATTCTCCGCCTGTAATGTTAAGAGTGCCTTCCTGTGGGTGGTATAGCGCAAGGCCGCCTTTTATGTTTCCGCCTTTAAGTACCCCGCCGGAAATGTTTATAATAGTGCCGCCATAGTCCTTTGCACCAACAGCTGTACTATTTGTTCCATTGCCTGTGATGGGATCGCTGTCAAGGTTCTGATTGGAAATAATTTCTCCCCCATTTACATTTAGAGTTGCGCCTTTTCCCCATACAGAAGTGCAGTAGTAACCTTCAGAAGAAATCTTAACACCACTGTTTACGGTGAGAGTAGATTTGACTTCAGACCTGTCAGCTGCATATACACAGTTCCCGTATACATTAATTGCTCCGTCGCCATCATGAGTTGTTGACTTAAATATTATGCCGCCAGTTGCGGGTATGCTGTTTATTATATTGAGGTTCCCTGCTTCTCTTACATCTATCTGCACACTGTTTTCCCATACCCCGGGTGTCGTATCCAATGTATGTCCGTTTAAGTCGAGTACAACGCTCTTTGTCGTTGTTACTGTTTTGCTAAGTGTAATATCTGCGGTTAGCCTGATGTTGCCACCTGCAGCGAAGTTTGCTGCAAAATCCGCCGACGTCGCAACGTCAACTGCGAACGCCGATGATGGGGCTATTATTGCCGCCATTATGAAAACAAAAACAAGTGCGAGTAGGTGTTTTTTCATATCTGCATCTCTCCTTTTCCATGTCACAAACCACAAGCCCAAACCCATAAACAACCGCAAGCCGTATTTCGTTGTTTTAGCTCAGCCCGCATCACTCCTTAATGTGAAATGTCACCTCGGAAACATGCGTATGTATGTTTGCAAAACGTGGGGCTTGTCTCCGACTGTAAATATGCGCGATATACTTTCTTGTTTTAATAAACTAATTTTCAAAATAGTTTTTTTGTACGTTACCAGATTTACATAATGCAATGATAAATATGTGTTGCCTTTATGTCAAGTAGACAGGTCATTTTGGGCATTTAAACTTGCTGTGTGTTAGTTATAGGGGAAGATAAAATTGCGTTATATTTTGATGCTTTTCACTTTATTCTTGCAAAAAAATGGTCTAATATGAGCATAATGCTTTACGTTTAAGTTTTTAAGTTAAGTTTCAAAAGGGCAGAACGTTTTATCCGTGACTATAAAGCGGCGGTTTTTTGAGCCAATGGTCCATAGTTGAACGATTGTTGAACAATAGTTGAACGATTGTTGAACAATGGTTAGGGGCAGCGGCAAAGGATGGGTAGGGGCAGGGGCGGTGGCAGGGGCAGGGGCGTTGGCAAACGATTGGCAAACGATTGGCATGGGCAAGGGCGTTGAGCAATGGTTGAACAATGGTTGAACAATGGTTAGGGGCGACGGCAAGAGATGAGCGGAAACCATTTGAAAAACGATGTGTGCTGTTGATTTTGCTTATAAAGCCTTCCCCCCGTTGTGGGCGGCCAGAGAGCCAAAACAATGCTTTACGTTTTGTGCGAATCGGCTGGTTGTTACACCCAGAAGGTGGCAGAGCATGCTTTTGCTCTGACGGATGAGGGGTGCTTTTGGGTTTTTGGTTTAGCGACTGTAAAAATGCAAAACAAAGGTCAAGAGCACCCTCATCCGTCTGCGGAGGAACCGTCCGCAGCCACCTTCCCCCAAGGGAAGGCTTTAGAGGCACCGGACAGTAAAAATTAGACATGTGAAGGGCTATTGTTGTTCTTGAAGGTTTTGCAAACTGAACAGATTCAAAAAACATAGTCAAAAGAAAACTTGTAGTATGTCAAAGAATGCTTTTAAAGCCTTCCCCCCGTTGTGGGGAAGGTGGCGGCGGATGCTTTTCCGACGACGGATGAGGGGTGCTTTTGATTTTTGGGGTTTGTGGTTTGGTGGCGGAGAAGCTGGAAAACCAAGGTCAAGAGCACCCCTCATCCGTCTGCGGAAGAATCGCCCGCAGTCACCTTCTGGGTGTAACAACCAGCCGATTCGCACAAATCAGAAAAACACTGTTTTGGCTTTCTGGCCGCCCACAAAGGGGAGAAGGCTTTGAAAGCACCGGCCTGTATAAATTGGACACGTTGGGAGTTTTTCTTGTTCTTGAATGTTTCCCAGACCGGACAAATTCAAAAACTACAGTCAAAAGCAAACTTACCGTATATTAAACAACGCTCTTAAAGCCTTCCCCCCGTTGTGGGGAAGGTGGCAGAGCATGCTTTTGCTCTGACGGATGAGGGGTGCTTTTGACCTTTGTTCAGGTTTTATTTTCAAAATGCTATAATGATATTCGTTGTCTAAACTGACCTCTTGTAAGAGGGGGAAATTTTATGAAGCTTCCAAAAGATGGCAAATTAAAAACATTTTCCAGAGAATTGAGAAGAAATCAGACAAAAGAAGAACGACACCTCTGGTACGATTTTCTAAAAGATCACAGATATCAATTCCTGCGTCAAAAAATTGTGGGGGCATATATCTTAGATTTTTTTTGCAGTTCTGTGGCTCTTGCCATTGAATTAGATGGTTCTCAACATTATGAGGGAAATGCCGAAGCTTACGATGAGGAAAGAACATTATTTTTGAATAAGCTTGGAATTGAAGTTTTAAGGTTTACTAACTACGATGTTAATACAAATTTTTATCAGGTTTGTAACTCCATTGATAAGATTCTGGAGGAGAGAAGCAAAATATTGCAGATCAAAAAAGACTAAAATCAAGAGCACCCCTCATCCGTCTGCGGTAGAATCGCCCGCAGCCACCTTCTGGGTGTAACAACCAGCCGATTCGCACAAATCAGAAAAACACTGTTTT
>CAZBYL010000006.1:0-57431 GCA_964496275.1 uncultured Synergistaceae bacterium
TTGAGTCAAGTAAGTGGGATTTGCGCACGGACGGCTCTTGGAGGCCGAATCAGTACGGTTCTTCTTTTACGGGGCTGAATGATTTTGTGGGCGAGGATATGGCCGTTCCCGGTATGTTTGCCATTTTGGATAATACCGGGACTCTTGTTTACGGAACTCCCGATGTGCCTTTGCTTTCTATTTTGTGGGATCAGCCTCTTAATCTTATGTCGCCGCAGAAGATTCGCGGTCCTGACGGAAGTTTTTACACTATTTCTGTTTATCCCGTGCTTCAGAGAAATCTTTATGTTTTGGCGGCGGTGTCGTGGGATCAGCTTTTGGGGCCCATGGTGATGCTTACGACGGTGTGGCCTTTTATTATGGGGCTGTTGGGTCTTGTCGGTATTTTTTCTGTTTATATTTTGTGGCAGAAGGTCATTCTTCCGCTTAAGGATCTTGAGAGCGAGGTCTCTTTGCTCAAGTGGGGCGAGGAGGCGCCGCAGGCTAATGCGCCGGAGGCTGTGGACGAGCTTCAGAAGCTGCGTATGGCTTTAGTTCTGCTTTCAAATTCCGCCATTGAGAAGGCGAAGCTTTCAAGGCGTTATGTCAATGATATTGTTAAGGTTCAGGAGGAGGAGCGAGCGCGTATTTCGCGTGAGATTCACGACGGGCCTTTGCAGGACGTAACCGCTCTTATTCAGAGGCTGCGTCTTTTGGCTATGGATATAGATTCTCCGGAGAATATGAAGCGCAGGATTGATGAGGCGGAGAGCGTCGCCATGACGGGCGTTAAGGAGATGCGCGAACTTTGTAATAATTTGACTCCGCCGTGGCTGGATCTTGGCATTACTCAGGCTCTCACGGAGCTTACGGAGCGTCAGAGCATTCAGCTCGGGATTAAGATTTCGCTGGATTTGGACGAGATTTCCGAGCTGCCAAATGATGTCACTTTAGCTTTTTTCCGTGTTGCTCAGGAGGCAGTCAATAATTCCGTGCGCCACGCGGGAGCGAAGTCCGTGCGTATCACTTTGCGCGAGACGGGCGGCAAGATTGTTTTGCAGATAGAGGATGACGGAAATGGCTTTGAGGTTCCGGACAATATCGCAAAACTTCGTGTGAAGGGGCATAGAGGTCTTTCGAATATGAAGGAGAGAATGTCTATCGTGGGCGGCACTCTCAATATTACGTCTAAACCAGGCTCGGGCACGATTATACGCTGCGAGCTTCCTTTTAAATAGAGTTTTTATCGGAAAGGTGGGAGCCCTTGGGGCGAATGAGTTGAAGTTAAGGATTCTCGGCGCGGCAGGCGAAGTTACAGGTTCCAACTATATGATTGAGACGTCCGGGTATAGGGTGCTTGTGGATTGCGGATTCCATCAGGGTCAGGATGAGGAGAAGCATGAGGGGGAGCCTTTTTCATATAACCCCGCAGACGTGGACGCTGTTCTTCTGACACACGCACATATTGACCACAGCGGGCGAATCCCTCTTCTGGTAAAGAAAGGTTTTAAGGGAAGAGTTTACTGCACGTATGCGACAAGCGAGCTTGTGAAGATTCTTTGGAACGATTCCGCGCGCATTATGCAGGAGGACGCGCAGTGGCGCACGAGAAAGAATTTGCGCAAGGGGCTGCCGAAGGTTGAGCCGCTGTATGGGGAAAGAGAAGTTGAGGATGCCTCGGGCCTTCTCGCTCCGCTTGCCTATGATGAGATGAACGATATTATGCCCGGACTTGCCGTGCGTTTCCGCGAGGCGGGTCATATTTTGGGCAGTGCCATTGTGGAAACGTGGATTTCCGAAGAGGGCGCGGAGAAGCCGGTGAAGGTGGTATTTTCCGGAGACTTGGGCCCGTTTGACGGAGTTATTGAGAAGCCTCCTACGGCAATAGAAGAGGCGGATTATGTTTTTATTGAATCAACTTACGGCGACAGACTTCATAAGTCGCTGGAGGATACAAGAGCCGAGTTCCAGGACGCGGTGAAGGCCGCTCTTGCCACAAGCTCAAAAATTCTTGTGCCGACCTTTGTCGTTGACAGGGCGCAGAGAATGCTTTATGAATTTAAGCTTTTCCAGAAGAAGTTCCCGAATTTGAAAACACCGCCCATTTTCTTGGATTCTCCCATGGGCGTTAAGACCACAGAAATTTATGAGAAGTATATAAATCTGCTCTCAAAAGATTTAAAAGAGATGATAGTGAGCGGAGAGTGCCCCTTTGAGCCCGAGAATTTTGAGTTTGTGCGCACTGCGGATGAATCAAAGGCTGTGAACGATATGAAAACCGGCATTATTCTGGCAGGAAGCGGAATGTGCTCCGGCGGACGTATTATGCACCACTTGAAGCACAATCTGTATAAGCCGGACACTCACGTAATGTTCGTGGGCTATCAGGCTTACGGAACATTGGGACGCCGCCTTGTGGACGGAGCGAAGGACATTAGGATAGCTGGCGAGGACGTCACGGTGCGCGCTCAGTTCCATACGCTGAACGGATTTTCCGCACACGCGGACAGAGACGACCTGCTCAGATGGGCGGACTTCTTCCCGAAAAAATCTCGCTTCATCGTCGTTCACGGAGAGCCCAATTCCTCCGAATCCTTGGCGATGGCAATAAGAGATCGCGGATATATGGCGATAGTTCCCGCCATAGACGACGAAATCGACCTCCTGAAACCTGCGGAGGAGATGAGCAAAGCCCCGATGCTCTCGCCGCGCATTAAAGACAGAATCAAGCTCACTCCGGAAGATATCGCACAGACATTGAGCGCGATAACGTCACGTGCGGAGGAGATGCAGCAGATGGCTATAGAGAACAGAGACTACAGAGACATCATGCCGCTGCTTATCTCTGCCAGAACATTGCTTGAAACTGCGGCATATCTTGGGAAAAAAGATAAAAAATCTGCTTAACTTTTAGCATTTACAGCCATAAAAAGGCTATAATATCGCAAGGAACAAAATAAAGAATTTTAAGCAAACCGGGATGGGGGGACAAAGATGTTAAAACAGATAAAAACAGCGGCAATAATCATCGCAGCCGTCGCCGTTGCAGCGTTTGCGATATATCTCTTCTTCACCCTGTCCGGTGCGTCAAGCCTGACGGCAGCTCTGCCGAAGCCTGCGGACAGCTCCCCCTATATGCTCATTGAGACAAAGGACGGAACATATCCTTCCTCCGTCTCGGCATTCCTCACAGACGGTATATACGCGCCGCTCAAGGAAGGAACTCCGCGCAACGTGATTCTCTCTCTTGCGGAAGCCGCGGCGGATGCGGCAGTGCTCATAGAGGAAAAAGAAGAGGGCGAGCCCGAAGTGTATGCGGCTCTGCGCTTCTCCTCAAAAGAGATGAAGGCGCTATCCAAAGGCGAACTGCCGGAAACAGTAAAAGAGGCGCTCAAATCTCCGTCGATGAAGGCCGGAGCGGAAAAAGACACATGGATTCTGCAAACCAAAGACTCAGAGATGCCCATATTCTGCAAAGCGGAGAGCAAACGGGCAATATTCGCGGCAGACGAAGCATCGTTCAGGCTGATGCAGGACCTCGCATCAGGCAGAGGCAGCTCTATTGGACGCAAAAAATGGAAAGAAGAAAAGAGCTGGCCGAGCCACATCGAAATATGCGACGGCGGGCTTTTGACCTCGAAGGCAAAGCGCAAAACGCCTCTCACTCTCGAAGCCGCGTGGCACGAGCTTGAAAAGACAAAACAGGGCGAGCCGACCGGCGAACTCAGATGGCGCATAAACGGGCTTGACGACTTGGCCGGATTCTTCGCCATGAACGCGCTTGCGCCCAAAAAATGGGACACGGTAAACTCCTTCATACCGGAACCGCTCCTTCTCTCGATGGGAATAAACCTCCCACAAATGAAAGGCGCGCCCGAAGAGTGGCCGTTCCCTCTGAGCACCCTCGGCGCACTTGGCAAATCCATGAACCTCAGCGACAAAAAAATCGGCAAAATCCTAAGCGGACAGACGATATTCTCTCTCGGCGGACAAAACAGACTGCTCTGGTTCACACTGCCGGGCTTTATGGTGGAATTCACCGGAGAAAAAGAACTGATGAAAGAACTCGTGGACTCCTTCTGGGATAAAATGTTTATGGGTACGAACCCGACGCAGCTTGAAGGATTTGAATACGGAGGCACGGCACAGCTTCCCTTCTCCGTCATAGGAGCGGGACGCGATAACTTGGCTCTGCTCGGCCTAGCCTCCCCCGGCTCCATAAGCACGAAAAACAGACTGGGGCGCTTCCTTGCGGACGATGAAAAAGCCGTCGGCTGGCTGGTGGCCGACCTGCCCAGAATAGGCGCTGCTCTCAGCGACATGACGAAAATGAATTCCTTCATGGAAGACGAAAGCGAAGAGGACGACCCAATAATGTCCTACGGCAGCGAAACCGAAGAACCCGAGGCCGACAGCGGAGAAATGTTCCAGCCGGAAATGTCCTTCTCACCCTTCGACCAAGGCGTCACAGACTCCTTCGGAAACGTACTGAAAAAATTGGGCAAAGTCGTAATAGTCTGGGAAAAACCCGACACAGGACGCCTCAACTGGTACTCACCCAAAGCGTCAAAAACAGGCAAATAAAACAGCAAATCGCCCTGAGAAACAGCATCGGGGCGATTTAAAAATATACACGCAGCACAAGGTACAGACAAAAAAATATCCGGAGGTTAGTAAAATGCATTGCAACGCGCTGAAAATACTAAGGGAACGCGGTTTTGTCGAATGGAGCAGCCACAACGAAGAGCTGGAAGAACACTTTATCAACAACATGGTCACAGGCTACATAGGATTTGACCCAAGCGCCGACAGCCTTCACGTGGGCAACCTTGTCGCAATCATGGGACTGGCATGGCTGCAAAAGCTCGGACACCGCCCGATAGCCATAGCAGGCGGCGGCACGGGACGCATAGGCGACCCCTCCGGCAAAAGCTCAGAAAGAAACCTCTTAAGCGAAGAAAAAATAGAACACAACGTAAGCTGCATAGCCGCTCAGCTAAAACACTTCCTAAACTTTAACTGCGGCGCAAACAGCGCGACTCTCGTCAACAACAACGACTGGCTCAAAAACGAGAGATTCATAGAATTCCTCCGCGACACGGGAAAATTCTTCACCGTAAGCTTCCTCGTCAACAGAGAGTACGTAAGAAGCCGCGTCCTTGACCCGGACAAATCCATCACCTACACGGAGCTCTCCTACATACTGCTCCAGGCATTCGACTTCAACCACCTCTACAACGAATACGGCTGCACCCTCCAGATGGGCGGCAACGACCAGCAAGTCAACATCATAGCCGGAATGGACCTCACGCGCAAAAAATCCGCGGGACAGTGCTACGGCATCACATTCCCCCTGCTCCTGAACTCACAGGGACAGAAATTCGGCAAATCCGAAAGCGGAGCCGTCTACCTCTCATCCGAACGCACAAGCATCTACAAATTCTACCAGTTCTGGATAAACGTGGACGACAGCGACCTTGAAAAACTCTACAAACTCTTCACCTTCAGAGAACTGGACGAAATAGCCGCTCTGCTCGAAGAACACAACAAAGAACCCCACCTGCGCAAAGCTCAGAAAGAACTCGCGTGGGAAATGACATGCCGCGTACACAGCGAAGAGGCGGCAAAAAGAGTGCGTGACGCAAGCGCGGTACTCTTCGGCGAAACAGACATCAAAGACGCGGGCGCGGACCTCCTTGAAACACTCTCCGCCGAAATCCCCTACGCCGAAATAGAAACAAAGCCCGAAGGCGCTCTCACAGACCTAATCGTTGCGGCGGGCGGCTGCGAATCCAAAGGCGAAGCCAAACGCAAAATAAAAGAGGGCGGCGTCTACCTCAACGGCGAAAAAATCACGGACATGGGCAAAACAATAACGGAAGCAGACACACTCTGCGGAAACTACGTCCAAGTCAGAGTCGGCAAAAAAGACTTCAGACTCGTAAAATTCGTAGGATAAAAAAACAAAACGCAAGGACGCGGAAAGGCGCACACCTTTCTGCGTCCTTTTGATATTCACCGGCAGCAAACGAAACCTCAAACACGCCTCAAGCGACATTTGCCGCTCCCGCGCAAAACAGCGGCAAAACAATGAAGGTCTTTGAGACAGAGAGAACAACACAAAAAACAGGGAGGCTGCTCTAATGAGTCAAACAACAATAAACGGAAACTTCGGCAACGCAGGCTCCGTAACGGCAGACCAAAAAACAGGCATCATAACGGCGCTGCAGGCAAAAAATGCCGCCGCCGACATAACCATCGCCGAAGGGGAAATCACCCCCGGAGACTTCAACGCCCACTCACACCCCGAACAGTCCATATACGTCGAAATAGCAGACCCATCATGGGAACTCGCAAAATGGTGCCGCGAAACAATATACAAATACAGCGTCGAAATGGACGAAGAGCGCATATACTACGGCTGCGTCCGAGCCTTCTCAAGAATGCTCATGTTCGGTGAAACATCCGTATCCGTATCCTTCTACTGCCACAACAGACGCGGCAACGACCTGGACCGCGCAGTAATAAAAGCCGCAAAAGACACAGGCATACGCCTATTCTTCGGCCGCATGAACTACGACATCATAACGGAAGGCGCATACAAAGAAAAACAAGACTCCCAGCGCTCATACTTTGAAACCCCGCAGGAAGCGGAAAAAAACTTCAAAGAACTCCTATCCGAAGAGTGCGCCACAGTCAAAATAGCCCCTGCTCTCCACAGCTTCCACGCAAACAGCATCGAGGCGATAATACGGGGCATCAACCTAGGAGCGGAATACGAACGCAAAGTACAATTCCACCTCTCCGAAGACGAAGGCGACGTCAGCCTCTGCCTCAAAGAATACGGAATGAGACCCGTGGAAGTATTGGCAGACCTATACAAACAGCGCAAAATAACCCGCCTGGACCACCTCATACTCTCCGACTGCGTCTGGACGGATGACCATGAAAAAGAACTCATAAAAGAACACGGAATGAGCGTAGTCATGGACGGAAGAATGAACGACAGAGTAAAAGCGGGGCGTGCGGACGTGAAAAAATACCTGGCAATGCAAATCCCCCTCTACGTCGGAACCGACGGCGAAGCCAGCAACGACGACCTCTCCATCAAAAACGAAAGAGAATGGCTCGCCCGCACCCACAACCTAAACGAAACACAAACCGCGGGCCTCTCCGCCCCCTTTGAAACAGCCGGAATAAAAGTAGGAGCCATAGCCCCCGGATATGCAGCAGACTTCTGCGTCCGCAAAAACGGCGCCATCACCGACCTATACATAGGAGCCCGCCCCATAATCCAAAACCGCCGCCTGACAGCAGAAAAAACCGCAAATGAAGCAGAAAACTTCATAAAGGGGCTATTTGGGAGGTAGGGGAAAAACCGCAGCCCTGCATCAAAATAAAAGAACAACGGGCCGCCGGTAAAACCACCGGCGACCCGTTGATTAAAAGTCCGCTGTTTACAAAAAACTTCTCACATCTTTATGACCTATTTGCCGTATTTACGGTTATTCTCCGCAATCTCAAAAGAGGCATCCTGTTTAGAAACGACGGTCTATCTCACAAACAACAGCTTTTAACAATTCTGCCCCACGTACGACATCTCTGTCGCTCGTAAACTCATCTTTTGAATGACTTATGCCATCGCGGCTAGGCACAAATATCATGCCGGTCGGCATGACATGAGATATCGGAGACGAGTCATGAGAGGCTCCGCTCGGCATTACAACAGCAGAATATTTTGCCTCCGCGGCAACATCTTTTATTAACCTCACAATCTTATCATCAAGAAGCACGGCCGACTTAGCTCCCAGCGTTTCGATTGTCACCGAACATTTGGTGATATTCCTCGCCATCTTTGATACCTCCGAACAGGCAGCTTCAACGGCAGTATCATCGACAGAACGCAGCTCTAGGACAAAGTACACCTCTTCCGGAACGATACTGACGTGCATAGGCACTACGTTGAGCACACCTATATTACAGACAAGGTTCTCTTGCCCATCCATCCATGCAAACCAGTTAGTGATCAGCTCCGCCGCAGAACGCATTGCATCTTTCCTCTCTGCCATCGGAGTCGTACCGGCATGGTTGGCAACTCCCTTAACGTGAATCCCCAACCGTGTTATACCCACAATCCCCGAAGGGATTCCCACATCAAGCCCATTGCGCTCGAGAAAGGGGCCCTGTTCTATATGAAGCTCAACGAAAGCCGCATATTTCTCAAAATCTCCGCAGCTCTTTGTTATCGCATTTCCATCTATACCGAATTTAGCGAGGATATCGCTGTGATAATCCGACGGCAGCAGACCGGCAAACGCGCGGCTCCCAAATGTACCTCCCAAGGGTTCGCCCTCTTCTCCGACAAAGGCTACAACTTCGAGGCTATGTTCTGTGGTTTCTCCCTCTTCTTTCAGCTCCCTAAGCACTTCAAGCGCGGCAACGATGCCAAGCGGCCCGTCATAGATGCCGCCGTTATTCACCGAGTCCAGATGAGAGCCAAGGAGAATCGTACTTTCGGTTTTTCCCTCAAGGCGTCCAAAAAGATTTCCGACTCCGTCAACGCGCGTCTTAAGCCCGGCATCTTCCATTCTTGCTTTAAGCCAATTACGCGCCTCAAGGTAAGACTTACTGTACGCCTGCCGCTGAAGCCCAACTCCATCCTTCCAGCCTATCCTCCCTTGTGTGAACAGGTCATCAAGAAAGCGCCTCTCGTTAATGGCAGAAACCATTATGCTCTCCCCTTCAGCAGACATTCTCCACTTCCCGGCTTACCTGTCACTTTTCCGTTTTCATACACAACTTCGCCGCGCAAAATAACTTTATCAATTACACCATTGAGTTCCCATCCGTCAAAGACTTTTGCTATGCCTTTAGCCATTGTCAGCATCTTTTCTTTGTCCACCGTATACTCGGCTTTCGGGTCACATAAAATCAAATCCGCATCAGCGCCCATCTTTATCGCGCCTTTGCGCGGATAAAGTCCGTATGCCTTCGCAGGATTCGTAGCAATCAACTCCACGGCACGGCGCAAAGAAATCTTTCCGTCTGCGACAGCCTTCATCATAAGAGGAAAGCGCGTTTCAAGTCCGGGAAAGCCTGCGGGCACAAGGAAAATATCCTGTGGATTACGCTCCTTTTCTTCCACGGTATAGGGCGCGTGGTCACTTCCGACTGTATCGATAGTACCGTCAGCTATATAGTCCCACATTTTCTCTACGCGCGCCCTGTCTCTCAAGGCAGGGTTACACTTTGCATAAGCTCCGTACTTGTTAAGTGCATCCTCCGTAAGATATAAGTACTGCGGGCATGTTTCAATCCATATCTTCATGCCTTTGGCACGTGCAGCTTTTGCAGCCTCTACAGCTTCCGGAGTAGAAATATGCACAAGATACAACGGACAGTCTATCGTTTCAGCAAGACGAATAAGGCAATCCACCGCCAATGCCTCCGCAACAGCAGGCCGTGAAGCTACATGGTCGATAGGTGCGACGCGTCCCGCTTTGCGCAGTTCGGCAATAGCACCCGCAACAATACCATTGTCCTCCCCATGTGCCGCCATTGGCAGACCGGTCTTTTTGACCTCTTCCATTACCTTGAATAACTCATAATTCGTTTCGCTTGTGAGCCCCACAAACTCTTTTTCACGCCCCTCGGGTGCTGCATGTAAAAAAGTTTTATATCCCCAAACACCTGCTTCTGCAACGCGGCATATCTCTTCTGTGTACTTGCCGCCCGCAGCACCGAGAAAAGCCACATCGACGACAGCCTGCTCTCTGACAGCGGCAACACGCGGCGCAAGCGTCTCAGGACTGTACTGAGGAGGCGTGGATATAGGGTGCTCAATTATAGTTGTCACGCCTCCGGCTGCGGCAGCCATAGTACCAGTAACAAACGTCTCACGGTGAGCCCCGCCTGGATAACGTATGTGAACATGGGGGTCAACTCCGCCGGGAAGCAATGTCAACCCTTTTGCGTCGATCACTGTATCCGCATCAGGAAAATTATCATTAATCCCCAATGCGGAGATCTTGCCATCCCTTGCCAACAGCCACCCATTAAAATAATCATCTTCCGCAAGTATTTGCGCGTTTTTGATAAGTAACGAACCCATTAAAAAGACCTCCGTTTAAAACTAAGCGTGCTTATATCTGCAAATTTTGCTGATGCCTACACCGTAGCTAACAAGTCCCGCCGCAATAATCAGCGCACAAATTACGCCATCCAGAACCGGAACATGCAGCTCCGATTCTATTTTTTTATCCAGGCCGACAAAACCTGCACAGCCAAGAACAAGCACTTCCGCGTGATCTTCCAGAACGGCTTTTCTTGCGGCATCCATAAGGGATTCCTCACTTACAGACCCCTCGGCAACTCTTATTGAGGCACAATCCCTGCGAAGGTTATACTTATCAATAAGGGCAAACTTATTTGGAACACTGCGTGCGGCAGGAGAAATTACAGAGAATGAATGTCCGAGCATCGTGGCCATTTTCATCGAAGCCTCTGCAATACCCACTACCGGTTTGTAAGGAACAAGTTCTTTTATCAGATCGAGATGAGGATCGGCATGACAGGCGACAACAAACGCATCATATTTATCCTTGTTCTCCTCTATTATCTGCACCATTCCAGTAAGCGATTTGGCATGATCCTCATACGTTGATATAAATTGCATGGCACCGGGTGTACATAATGTTGTTATCTCGACACTCTCTCCCATAAAGGCTTTAGCGTTCTTATCTATCTTTGCAGTCATATCCATGTCGCTATTTGGATTTATTATTAATATTTTAGGAATAATACGCTTATCATACTGCATCTGAACAACCCTCTTTCAGGTGTTATTATCCGCTGAATTTCCAACGCATTGAATGTATCTGAACCTTAAAAATCTATATGGGTTACAAATAATCATATATATTTTCAAGGTTCAGACTGCTTCTATGAGCACGGAATCTCAGTTTTTAGTCCATTTCTGTATGTAAATTGTACACCGGTCTGTCTTTCGGGTTGATCCAACCGTTATACCAGTTCTGATAATATGGCTTTAGTTTCATCAACATTTCCGCATGTTTTTTCTGTTCTTCCGGCAGTCCCTTAGCACCAATCTTCCTAACTTCATCAAAAAGTGCAGGAACATCTATACTTTTGATCTGCCGATCCTCCATTACAATCTCCCCGCCAACTATAACGGTTCTGACATCGGAACCAAGCCCCCTGTGTATTAACATCTCCGCTACATTCAAATTATCCGAAGACCAAGGGGTATTATATATACGTTCGAGATCAACTGTTATGATATCAGCTTTCATTCCAGGGACTAGACATCCAAGCTCGTTTTCAAAACCAAGTACTTTCGCTCCATTTATGGTTGCACATGACATTATGTCAAAAGCATCCAGTGCCATATTTGTTAAGTCAAAGCTGGCAACCCTGTGAAGCTTATGCAGTACCCTCATCTCAAGAATAGCATCTTCGTCATCATTTATCGTTTTATCATCCATACCCATCGCAGCGCATATACCGCTCTTAAGCATCTGATATATTGGTGCAAGACCATTTCTCATAGCAAGGTTACAACTGGGATGTGTTGTAACCGAGACCCCTCGCTCAGCCATAAGCTGAATATCGTCATTGTTTACCCAAATAGCGTGTGCAAGTACAGTGTGATCGCTAAGCAAACCCAGATCGTCAAGGTAACTTACAGCTGATTTACCATATTTTCTAAAAGAGAAAGCTTTTTGTATCGGAGTCTGGACACAGTGCATGTGGATAGGAATATTGCCATGCCTTTCAGATGTTTCTTTTGTCCTCTGCAAGAAGTCTTCTGTACATGCCTGAGCCCAACTCGGACTAAGAAAAATGTGTGTCTCACCGTTGTTGTACTTTTCAAACAGATCCTCAAATATAGCGAAATAATTGTTTTCCAGCTTTTTACTGTCATTATTGATAGCTGTTCTGAAATATTCATTTAATTCCGGCGGCAACGTTTCAAGAAATTTCTTGGAGTCAAGAATTACACGATCAATGTTTCTGACACCAGGAGAATACGCCAGTCTGATTCCTGTTTTAACATAGGCATCTATCGTTCTTTCCGCATACTCATGCGCACCGTCACCGTCAATATCAAAACCATTATTATGAATTGTTGTACAACCATTACTAATGTGTCTTAGCGCACAAAGAGAGGATGTTATTTCAGGCGGAAAGTTCTGCATGAACGCCCAATCCAAAAGATTATTCTCGAGATAGTCGTTTAGCACCCCCTTCTGTATTGGGCTCAGTCCCCGCCCGTGAGAGTGAGCATCAATGATACCGGGCATAACCAGTTCTTTTCCGCTGCCTATGACCTTTACGCTTTGATATTTATCTCTCAGTTCTGAAAACCCATTGACCTCCGCTACTACGCCATCTTTTATATAGACGGCTGCGTCAGATTTAATACCCTTCTCTTTCAGTGAAGGATCCGTTATTACGTATTTTCCTCTAACTATTGCTTCCATCTTGCACATACATCCTTTCCAAAAGGATTTTATAGAAGATAATTTCCTTAAAAATATCAGCTTTATCTAATTTTTTTGTGGGAAAAATTCATTGATTACGCTTGCTGATGGAGGTGGTGTCATTAAACTTACAACAACAAAAGCAACTACCGCAGTTATTGAGCCTGGCAGAATTGGGAAAAGTCCAAATGGCTTATCCAAAGCGAACCACACAACAGCGGTAACAAGTCCTACAACCATTGCGGCAAGAGCACCTTGAGAATTACCCCTTTTCCAAGCAAAAGCCCCCAGCACTACAACAGCAAGCATTGCTCCGAGAATTCCAACCATATTCGCCTGTATCCATAAGACTCCCGAATTGGTATAGAAGGAAAATATTATTCCTAAAATCCCTATGATCAATGTAGCTCCGCGAGACATTTTAAGTATCATGGCAGATGAATATTTGCGAGGCGAAACCTTCAAAACAATGTCATTTACGAATGTGGTTCCGGCCATCAGAAGAACAGAATCAGCCGTAGACACAGCGGCGGCGAGAACACCAGCCATCATTAAACCGGCTCCCCAAGGCGATAAAAGCTTCTGAATCATGAAGGGAGCAACGGCATCTGCCTTCTCTATACCGGGATAAAGAACCATACCGGCTAATCCTATGAACACAAGCGGCACGTAAAAGAAAAGGAAGCTTACCGTGGTCAGAGCCTGACTCCAAGAGGCGATTTCCGCAGTCTTTGCAGAATTGACGCGTGCTATAATATGCGGCGATCCATAGTTCCCGATACCCCATGTTAACACCCATGAGATAGCTATTCCTATCGATATTTGCCCTCCTGCCCACGGATCCAACGCTTCGGGTCTAACCTTAGCAAGTGTTTTGTGTAGCTCGACGACCCCACCGACTTCGTTAAGCGCACTAAACATCAATGCGATTGTTCCGGCAAATATTACAAAACTACAGAAAGTATCTGTCCAAGCAACGGCCTCCATTCCGCCTGAAACAGTGAAAAGAATGAAAATAATCCCTACCAGAACTATGACCAACCGGCGGTCAACATCTATAACGGAAGTCACAACGGTAGCACTCCCTACTAGCTGCGCTGAAACAAAGAAAAGCATTGCGATAAATATGATAACCGAAGCCAAGATACCATGTAACTTCCCATAGCGAGCCTCTAACATCTCAGACATTGTCGTTTTTCCCAAATTCCGAAGCCTTTTCGAGAAGAACAGCGCTCCTATCGTAAACGCAAGTATTCCACCGGCCCAATTCCACCAACCTGCCCAGCCAATTTTATAGTAATATCCTAAGTAGCCTAATATAGACACAGTACTAACAGTTGTGGCAAAATTTGTCCCTGTAAGAGGCAGCAGGCCCAATCCGCGTCCGGCAACAAACCAATCGTTGTGATCTTTTATTTTTCTCGAAGTGTAAAGTCCAATAAGAAAAAGAGCCGCCATAAACACTACTATTGACACGATCATTTCCATTTTTCACACTATCCTTTCTTTTGCTGGAGATACAAAACGATGCAAGGAACTACACACGCGACAAGGTAACACAGCCAAAATATTTTTAGTGATGTCGGTATTATTTGCATAATCAACGTCTCCTTTCAGTTTTGTATTTAGTCCTAATTATTCATTTTGCAACAATTATCCGCGGTATAATGTGCTAAATGGTAATAGGAAAGCATAGCAACAACAGCATCACATCTTTATCCGGACGTGAACTAAATTAACTAACTTTTAAAGAGCGATTTGTCACAAACTGGAAAACAAAGCAACAACAGTACCGCTATAATTAAACGGCATAAATATACTTAGATAATATGTGGTTAATTTATTCGTCTATTTATCTCTTTTAAGGTTTGTTTAACATGACATATTATATTTTCAACATTTTCCCTACTGGCTCTGCTATCCGGTAAGACACAACTAATACTCCCATATTTGTTCAGCTTCTTAAAGAATATGGGGACACCTATACCTACAACTCCGGAATCCACATGGCCTGAAGATACTATAAAGCCGTCATTCCTACCCCTAAGGTATAACTGATACAATTTTTCCGGATCTGTATAAGTCGCAGATGTAAATGACTCAAGCTTGGTCTTAGAGAGATATTCCCGCACATCCGCTTCGTCCATTCCAATCAGAACAGCAAGACCGGTTGCACCCGCATACAACGGATATCCTTGCCCTATTCTGGATGAAATTTTCAGCACATATGTAGATTCGATAATATCCACGCAAATTGTCTGCATTCCATCTTTCATAGACAAAATAATTGTTTCTCCGGTTCTTTTTGCAAGATCATCCAACAACGGCCTGATTACATCCACCAAAGATAAGGGCTGATTTACATTTTCCCTGAGAGTCAAAACCTTGAGACCTAAAACAAATTTTTCGCTTTTTTGAAGTTTACATAGCCAGCCGGCGCTTTCAAGCGTAACGACCAAACGGTGAACCGTGCTCCTGTGCAAACCAACGGCACGGCTTATCTCCGCAATTGAAAGAGCGACATCTTTACCTTCAAATGTCTCTAAAATACTAAGTGCACGCAAAATTGAATGGTTTAAATACTTATCAGCATCCATGAGATCACCTCGTCTTAATATGTGAGACATTATATCAAAGACTTCACTCATTAGCCGGATTATAAAAGCAAGTTCGCAATATGTCAAATAAATAATACATTGTCTCACATAGTAAGACACCTGCATTTCTCTCCGCACATTGCATCTGAAAACATTTAGGCTTATCGCGCTAAGGTTGTCCGAATAAAAAACAGATTACATACCACACATATAGATTACTTAGTTTCCGCTGAAAAACTTAAAATACACAGTGCCAGTCTGCATAAATTATTCAGAATAAGGTGAAATATACGTAGGAAATCTACAATTATCAGGAGAAAACTACGATAATGAAGCCGACTACGGAAGAACCTCAGAATAGATTATTTCAAGACAGGGTTGAGAACATGACCAATATAACTTACCCAGAATTGCATAAACTAATACCCCATGCTACCATTACGTCAACACATCATGTCACACTGCGTCAGGAGACAACCATTGACCAAATATGCGCTTATCCCCATAGGACTATGACAGACACTTATTGGAGGAAAATACAATGGAATTGACAAAACTGGAAATCGATATGTTAAACGCTACGCTTGCGCGCTGTGATTTTATGATAGAAAAATGCGACCGCATGGGAATGGAAGCCAATACAATGAAGGAACTCCTTGAGGATTTTATGAAGACGCATGGCGTTCCCGAAGGCATGATAAATTATCAGGACGAATGGGACGAAGACCTAAATTCGATTTAACCGCTTACAGGCGGAGCTGTTTGGAAAATTTCAGCAAAGGCGGGTTTCAGTACCAAAACATTACAAGCCCCTGCGCGTTGCAAGGGCACATCTATTCCACAGAAAAAACTGCCACGGCGAATCTCTCAACTAAACAATCGTATCTCCTATCAATGATACTGCTTACGATTTAATAAGCTCTGCAATTTCGGGGTGTTTCAGCGTGAAATGCCCCAGGGCTTTTCCCCGGTTTTTGATGGGAACTGTCCATTTCTTAGATGCTTCAAGCATGCGCAGTGTAACTATTTTGAGCGCTGACTCGTCGTTTGCGAAGATTTCCGGCTTGCGGGTCAGTTTGTGTAAGGACATGTTGAGAGACTCTATTGTGTCAGTCGTGCAGATGATGCTGCGTATTTCTGGGAGGAGCGCATCATGTGAACTATGCAGAGCTGAATTTCTGTATCATGGTGTTCGGCTATCACTGCATCGGGGAAACATTTAAGCCCTTCCGTGCAGCCGTTGTTATGCTTTCGGCCGTTTCAGTTATATGAGCCATGCCGGCACTGCCCAATTGTCGTTGTCTATGGGGCGGAGCGTTCCGGCAAGGCACACGACCGCGCCTGTACCGACTCCTGTCTTAAGAGGATTCTTGCCGTCCTTCAGCGGGCGCAGCGCACCGAAGTGTTTAACGGCGGCAGATCCGGGATTAGCGCTCTTCTTTATCTCAACCGGATACACTGTGTCGTCGCCAAATATCAGCAGGTCTATCTCTCTTGTGTTGCTGTCGCGGTAGTAAAAGAGCGGAGGCCTCTGTCCTGCATTTAGATAGCTTTTGTATATCTCAGAGACAACCCACGTCTCAAAAAACATTCCGGACATGGCTCCCGCCTCCAGAGTCTCCGGCGTGCCCCAGCGCGTGAGCCACGCGGCAAGCCCTGTGTCTGAAAAGTACATCCTAGGCGCCTTCACAACTCGCTTCAGCGCGTTGTTGAAATACGGCTCTATGAGGAAAACGATGCCGGAGGAGACCAGCAGCGACATCCATTGTTTGGCGGTAGGCGCCGTGACATCCGTCTCGTTAGCCATAGCTGCGTAGTCCGGCATAGAAGCCGTCACGCGCCGCAGCAGCCCCGCATAACGCTCGCCGTCCTTTTCGTTTGTTCGCGAAAAGCGCAGAAAGCGAGCCGAACTCACAGTGAAGTCCGGCTCGCTTTTGAGGTGCGCCTTGTTATCGTTTTTGCGGTGCCGGCAGGCTATTTGCCGATCTGATCCCACATGAAGGGGTATAGGTGGTTATTGTTTGAGTCATACAGGTTTAGGAACGTGATCGTCCGTTTGAGGTATAAGCCTCTGTAAAGATTCACGAAATATTTTGCCCTGTATTCATTCTTTCCGAATATTACGGATTTAGTGCCGCTGACCTCGTCCTCTTTATAGCGGAGGACGGGAGAGCGCGATGATGTCCTCGTCCGACCCAATGGGGAATCCCTCGATATTGCGAACCTTGTCAATATCTTCTTTTGTGAGTTTTCTCTCTTCCATCGTTTATTTCTCCTCCGGATTCTTTTGGATCAGACGTTTCACTTCGCGGTCAAAGTCGGATGTAAGTTGCTGTGTTTTGTTGAACTTCCCGTACTCCGCCTCTGCCTTGGCTCTTGCGCTTTGCCCGGAAACCAAGCCTTTGCCCTGCAAAATATCATACCTTCTGAAACTGAGAAACTCGTTGATGCTGGCGGCAAATTCCTCCATTGTGAAGGTGTTCTCTCGCTCGATGAGGTCTTCAATATAATCAAAATATCCCGTTACTGTCCTTTCAAGTTGTCGTATCTGCTTTTCATCGAGATAGTTTTTTGCGATCAATGTGTCGGATTTTAGGATTCTCCCATCCGGCGCTGCTTTCCATGTTTGCAGTCCCATATGTTCTTTTTGCGCATCTGCATTTGCATAAACGATTTCAGCCGCTGTCTGCCCCGTGATGGCATAATGGAATTTGTTCTGCACCATTGCATAGAAGCCGTGGGTGGTCTGGCTGTCTTTTTCGTAGTCAATACTGCACTCGGCAAAGATGTCTGTGATCTGCTGCCAAATTCGGCGTTCGCTTGCACGAATAGAACGAACGCGTTCCAGTAATTCACGAAAATAATCTTTGCCAAACGCGGTTTTGCCTTGCTTAAGACGCTCGTCATCCATGGCAAAGCCTTTTGTCATATACTCCTTCAAAACGCCGGTAGCCCAAATACGAAACTGTGTCGCGCGGTGGGAGTTAACACGGTAGCCGACAGAGATGATTGCATCCAAATTGTAAAATAGTGTCTCTCTGGTCTGAGTTTTCTCCTCCATTGCGCCGTGGGGAGTGGTTGTTGCAAAAAGTGCAACAACCACTTTTTCGTCAAGTTCGCCCTCGCTAAAAATATTCTTCAAGTGCCTGCTAACGGTCGATTTATCAACATCAAACAAATCAGACATTGCTCTTTGCGTCAGCCAGACAGTTTCGTCCTTGACTATAGCGTTGACAGATACATCCTCGTCCGCTGCTTTATAAATCAAAAAACGGAATTTGTCATTCATTACATGCTCTCTCCGGATTCGTCTTTGAATTTTGTCTTCACGACAAGTCTCGTCTTCTCTTCGTCATGACCTTTAATCCCTTGTGTCCAAGATAAGGATTTGAAGTAACGCCTCCGCAAATGAGGTTTCATTATATTTACGAAAACACTAAATATACCTCAACGTGAAACGGGGCAAACATGATGATAAGGTGCGCAAGCCTATTTAGTCAAATACTTTCAGTAATTTTGAACGGAGCAGGTTTTGAAAGACTTGTAGTCAAACATGACAGCGACCGCGCCGCAGCAGCCCCGCATAACGCTCGCCGTCCTTTTCGTTTGTTCGAGAAAAGCGCAGAAAGCGAGCCGAACTCACAGTGAAGTCCGGCTCGCTTTTGAGGTGCGCCTTGTTATCGTTTTTGCGGTGCCGGCAGGCTATTTGCCGATCTGATCCCACATGAAGGGGTATAGGTGGTTATTGTTTGAGTCATACAGGTTTAGGAACGTGATCGTCCGTTTGAGGTATAAGCCTCTGTAAAAATTCACGAAATATTTTGCCCTGTATTCATTCTTTCCGATAGTCGGATAACTATACTCCGTTGCTGTGAGACTGTTATTCGGCGCGGACTCTGCCGTGTTTCTCAGCGCATATCCGCATATCACGGATTTGGTGTCGCCGGCCCCGTCCTCTTTCTGGTGGATGCCCTCTGTCCAGGAAATGTCAAAGACCTTTGTGTCCTCGTGCATGTCCTTTTTTATCAGATCCTCGCAGGACGACGACGACAATCCAAATCCGCGGACGTCGAAGCCGGTAAAGGCGGGCAGATACCGCTGGTCGCCCTTTGCGTCATATTGCGGCCTGCATATCTGCTTTAGTCTTGAGAAGAAGTCATAGCGCAGGTTCAGGTTTCTGAGCAGCGTCATTTCTGTTGTAAATTTTTCCATATAATCTTTTATCAGCGCTTCGTCGTTCCACAGGTCTGTGAGATCACTGTTGAAATTGTCTGTAAGCAGCTTGTAATTATTGTCTATGCTCTCGTGATAGGTGGTGAGCATATCGCTTGTCGGCACAGAGGTAAACCTGGTGTATTCCCTGATCATTTCCGAGCGTTTGTTCATCAGATCCAGCACCATTTTTTTCCTGGCGGAAGAGTAGGGTATCTTTTCGGGGATAGCGCCTGCTCCGTCGAGCCTCTTGTAGCGCAGCAGGTAAAGGTTTTTCGCAACGAGATTGCTGCGTTTGACGGATTTCTGGAATGTCTCCATATTGGCCCACAGCGAATTTATGTCGCTGACTTTTGACGTTATCACATCGCCGCCCTGCTGGTACGCATGGAACTCAAGCGTGGAGTTCTTTGTTATTTCGTTAAGCTTGTTCTTAACGTCTGTGCTCACGCTGAAGCCGCTGTATGTACCGCTGATGGCCGCTGCGACCTGTTCAAGCTGGCTCTTGTTTGTGTTCCTGATATTGATGATGCCGTAATAGCTTGCGCCGTACTGCTGACCCGCCACAAAATAATCGCCGTAGACATT
This sequence comes from uncultured Synergistaceae bacterium, assembly GCA_964496275.1. Lineage (GTDB taxonomy): Bacteria > Synergistota > Synergistia > Synergistales > Synergistaceae > CAZBYL01. Next base: position 19,880 of record CAZBYL010000006.1, read on the forward strand.
CCTGAAGTTCTGAGCGCCCTCTGTCGTAGACAGCAGCTTCTTTGCGGCATCCTTCAGCTTATAGGCGCTGTCGTCGAGCTTTCTTGGAGTGGATTCCAGATACTCGACCTTGATGATCATTGTGATGGTGTCACTGCTGAATTTTGTGTATCCGGAGTATGCAGCGTTGGCTTTAACGCTGAACCCTGCGCCTTTGTACCCGGCCTCCGCGTTTACTCCAAATTCCCTGTCATAATCCGAGAAATTTTGGATGAGGGAGACAGAGACAGTGGAATTCATATTTATCTTTTCATCAGATGTTACCTCAAAAGAACTCACCGCCGTCTCTGTCATTGGTTTCAGCGTGAATGCTTCGACCCCGTTTCCAAGCGGATATACAGTTGATATTGCCGGATCGTCCGGGATCGGGATCAGTATGCTGGGGAGTATGCCGGAAGTGTCCGAGGCACCGGACTGTACAGAGGCAGACCTGAGGGAAGCTGCCGCGCTCTTTCCCTCTTCGTCTGTATAGCCGCTGAGATCCAGATGTCCATATTTAAAGTCGTCCAGCAAGCCGCGCATTATTTCATAGGCGAATGCAAGGTCCGGCGCAGTCCCTGTCGGTGCTTGAGCCTTTGCCCCCCAGAAGACGTATTTGAAAGAAATAAGGTCGTCCAGGTCATAGTGAATGTCCTTTGTTGAGTCCGGCGAATAATAATCGTACTGCAGGCCGGTCTTGTCGATGTCCTCTATAAGTATGAAGCGGTAGGCTGAATCCTCAAATTCTTTTGTTTCCTTGAGGTTTTCGTCGAGACGGTGCTGAGGCAGTCCGTTCATGCCGACAGAGATGTAATATGTGCCGCTGCCGGGCGCTGTGAAGGAGAATATCTCTGCTGCGTCGGGCTTCTCTATGGTCTTGCGGTATTCTGTCTCCACCGCTGTGTCCATTAAAGCGGTCGTATAGACATGCACGTCCGGAACGAAGGAGAGCGCATCCCAGCCGTCGTTTTTGGGGGATGAGAACACTATGCTGTAGACATAATTTTTCTTTAAGCTGACTGCAAATACATGGCTGTCTGTGACGAGCACGGTGCGCTCGCCGGAGACGACATCTGTGCTTTCGGCCGCTGTCTGCGGGGCAAGCAGCACCCCTTCGGCTTCAAACGGAGCATGATAGGGTGACCCCGCGCCATACGCAGTTTCGGCGGCAGAGTGGGAGCCGAATGTGCCTTTGGCCGTGACTTTATTGGCAAAGTCAGAATAGTCGCCGTAAGCCAGCGCTTTTTCGTAGGTCAATGCGATTTTCTCTTTTGAGCTCTGAGCGTTGTCGGAGCCGCATCCGCCGGAGAATACAATCGCGGCTATCGCCGCCGCGACGGCTAGGAGGGAGAGGAAAGAGGAGCTTGTTCTGTTGCGCCTGTGCTGAAACATTTTCATGGTACCACGTCCTTACAGAGAGTATAGGATTAAATAAAAGAACAGCTTTCACCCGAAGGCGCGTATCTTTAGGGTATGCGCATTTCTTCACAAGTATAGAACTTTTCTAAAAATTTAGCAAATCCATTTGGGCTTCAAGCGAGCATTGTACGAAACAAGTTTTGAAAGGCTTTCAGTCAAAAATGACAGCAGCCATGATAGACCGCCCTGTGCAGCATTGCTGCATCCTGCCCTTCGATTACCCAAGCAACCAGTCCGCGACAGCCGCACAAGACCAAACTCCCCTACGAAGGGCGGGGATTCTTCTTTCCCGTGTCGGGGATTTAGGGCTTGCGAAATACCCCCGCCGCTTTCGAGCGGGGGATTTATTTGTGAGCGTTTGTGAGAAATGGGTGGTTTTAAGCTCTAAGCTTTTTCATCTGCAGCGCGGATTTTGTTATGGCGATCCCTCCAAGAGAGGTGCATCTGAGTTCCTGCGGCAGCATGTGTCCAACGGAAACCACTGCGTCTATTGTTTCGTCAAGGGATATATAATTGTGATAACCTCCCAGAATCATATCCGCACATAGGAACGATTGCGAAGCGAAAGAACCGTTTCTTGTGTGACATGGCACTTCTACCATTGATTGAACTAAGTCACAGATTAACCCCATTGCGTTATGAAATACGATGCTCGCCGCATCGCATGCCTGAGCCGCGTTTCCTCCATGAGCTTCTATAACAGCGGCAGCCCCCATTGCACCTGCTGCGCCGACCTCTACTTGACAGCCGCACACCTCAGCCGCAAAAGTGCCCCTTGTTGAAAGTATCATTCCCACGGCGCCTGCTGCCCACAGAGCCCTAATAGCTGAAATTCTGTCCATGTTCATGTCTTCCATCATCGTAACGATAACACCGGGCAAGACTCCGGCGGATCCGCCTGTCGGAGCGGCGCACACTATTCCTTGGCCGCTGTTTACCTGCATTGCAGCTATTGCTCTTGCACAGGCACGGGTATGTATTCCGCCGACGGAAAGTCTGCCTTGCCTTTCGGCATTCATAATTTTATCGGCAGTAGGGCTTAGCAAAAACATTTGGGGTGTATCAGATGACAGCCCGATATGAACCGCATCTATCATTACCTGAAGACGTTTGTCCATTTCTGCATTCAGATTATCCTTTGAAATACGAAGCAAACGGGATTCGTACTCCAGCGCGGCCTCTCCAAGGCTTACATTATTCTTATCGGCATACGATAACATTTCTGCCGCACTTGAAAATATACCTTCACCAACGATCGGCAGGAATACAGGAGAAACATAGTAAATTTCAGCATCGGCACATATATCTTTTACGGCTGCGGCTATATTGGGCGGGATCGGTACAGTGCTGTCATACTGGAAGGAAATGGTGTTTTCGGATTTTGTCTGTTTGGCGAGAGGATACGCTTCAAGAAGAGTTTGTATTTTTTGTTTATATTTTTCTTCCGCTGATACTATTATATGATATTTGTCCCCCGTAATAGATACTGCAATATTATTTATGAATCGGAAGAGAATCGAACCTCCGCCCGTCGAATCAGCAACGGCTGTAATAACTTTACCGTCAGCACTTTCAGCAGTCATTTTTATACTGTTCGGATGGACAGCCTCGGGAAAACTTTCAAGTTTAAACTCTATATTCGTGCCGTATTCCGGAAAAACAGCAAACGCGTTTTTAAACCTGCTGTCTGTAAAAGGGATGTCGAGCAAACCCATAATCATTGCAAGGTCGCTTCCCTGTTCGTGATATGAGCAAGAAAGGGAGGAACCGGGTTCGATAGCAAAAACTGTTTCTTTAGGCAAGCCGCCCGCTATATGGCGAAACATCTTAGCTATATAGTACGGCCCCGCTGTGTGCGAACTTGAGCATCCCGTCATTACAGGACCTATCACATTATTAAGTATGCTTGATACAGTCATTATCTACACCAAAAACGGAATCAGAGCAGGGTGCGGATTGGGAATCACCATTGTGCTGGTGATACATCCGTTATCGCCGATTTCATTGAGGCACGCCGAAAGAGCCTGGCTGACACTGGCAGTATCGCCTGTGAAGAGCACAAAACTTTTGCCGCCGAGCCCCCGTGCAATGCGTATCTCCATCAATGATACCTGCGCGGCTTTTGCGATGATGTCCCCTGCGACAACAGATTCGAGCGCGCTCATCGATTCTATGCCGCCAAGCGCGTCTATGCGCCCGAAGTCAGCCGTCGCCGTAATAGCGGGGCACACATCTTCGTGTATATTCGGAATGACGCTTGATTCTATGATAAAGATGCCGCCTTTGATTTCACCCGCGTTCACGGCAGATTTTACAGCGGCAACATCTCCTGTGATGATTATTATGTACTTGCCGGGACACACGGGAGACGCTGTTACAATTTCTACCTCGGCGGCTTTCAGCATTTCATCGGCGGTCTGTATGCCTACAGGGATGGATTTAAGTTCTACCAGTCCTATTGCTCTCATGTTTATCACTCCCCACAACTCTCTATACGGATGGATTTTTTATCTACAGAGACAACCTTCCCTGATATAGACGCATGAAGGGAACTTCCCAACGCACCGTCCGGAATTCCTGCTATTAGGTCTCCTGCTTTTACAATATCTCCGACTTTAACGCCGGGCGCCGACGGAGCGCCTGCGGACTGTTTCAGATTCAATACTACGGCCTTTGCATGGCTCTGTATAGTTTCATCAATGTGCGCCGGCACGTCGTAGTCTCTGAGTCCGTTTCTGAGAATAATCTTATTTGACGGGAATTTCCTAAATTCTCTAAACCGGTTTACCTCGGATGGAGTATTGTGGTGCGGGTTCTTGATCCCACCGGAAGCGAGCTTCGATTTAAGCTCTCTGTTCAGCTTCCACGGCTGAAGATTCATTACGCACGCCATCTCACAAAGCCCGCATTCACAGCACAAAAAGGCCTCTGTTATGTCAGAGTTTGAATCGCAGATTCCGCCGTATGAAGCAATTCTCATTATTTTATCGGGATGAATTGTATGCCCCAACAGGTTTCTCGGACAGACCTCCGTACACAGCATACAGTGGCAGCAGGCGGAACGGGCAACCTTAAGCATTTCCGTAATATTTCTTTGTTTGGCCGCTATCAGCGGATGGTCAGGGGGCAGGACGACCAGTCCTTTTGTTTTTTTAGTCACGGGAGCACTTGTATCACAGATAATGCTGCCCATAATCGGGCCGCCCTCTATAATTGTGCAGCCATCGCTAATCATGCCGCCGCACATATCTATCGTCTCCATAAAGGAGATTCCCACAGGAACTTTGACCGTACAGGGTGTTTTCACCGCCCCGGCTACAGTTATATACTTTGCCGTAACAGGCGCACCACTGCTGATAGTATTGTATATATTCAACAGTGTCTCCACGTTTATAACCACACAGCCTACGGCAAGCGGTATGCCGCCTTCGGGCACTATGCGTTTCAAAACTTCATAAACAAGCACCTGTTCGTCTCCTACAGGATATATATTGGGTAAGAGGGCGACATCAATGTTAGGGTATTTTGCCGCTTCTTTGCTGACGGAATCGACAGCGTTATGGTATTTTGCCTTAAGTGCGTACACGGCTTTTCCGGCTCGCAGAGTTTCCTTCAAGGTGTTAAGAGCCGACACCAGCTCTTTTGCATATATTTCGCTGAGTTCCTGATCCACGCGAAGCAGGGGCTCGCACTCAGCTCCGTTGACAATTATGCACTCCACACCTGCGGCAAGCTTGGCGTAAGTCGGAAATCCTGCGCCGCCTGCACCAATTATTCCCGCATTTTTTATTTTTTCAACTAAATCCATGTACACCACCCCTTAAGCTCCGAATACGAGTGTCTTAACAACGACAGGTATAACCCTGCCCTGTCCCATAGGTTTGCCTATATCTATGTAATCTCCGTCTTCAACATGTATATTGTCCAAACACACGATATTGAACTTCTGCGGCAATATGCCTCCCAAAGCTATTCCCAAGGCTTTGCCCATGTCTTCCTCGAGCAGTATAATCACACCGTCCCAATCCCTCATCGGCTCTGAGATTCCGTTCGCTATCTCGGCCGCAAAAGCTTTCAGGTCATCAAAACTCGGCGATTTAATACCTTTAAATCCGATTGCCGTACGCTGATAGCCCTCTTCAGTGCGGAAAAGTTTGAGCTTTGACTTTACGGATGAGGCAAGAGAGCCGGGCGTTGTGTAAAAAACTTTTATTACAGGGACGTTTTTCAAAGGGAAAATATTTTCCGTATAATTTATCGTACTCCCGCTTACACTCACGGTATGGCTTCCGGCTCCGACAACCGTGGCTCTGATCGTTTCAGCCGGTTTCACTTTTCCTGCGCTGCGGTACATTAAGCTTTCTCTGACTGCTTCTCCCAAAAGCACACCTATATCTCCGTACATGAAGTAATCTTTAGGGTTCACTTCATTGTAAATCGATTCCGCCACTCCTCCGGAAAAGGTGACAAGCCGGGGCGGAGCCGATGTTTTCAGTTCTTTTGCCGTTATCATACGGCTGAGCGCTTTGCTTCTTGCGCAAAAACCTGAGATTTCATCCATGAAGGCAGCCATTCTCCTTACAAGTTTTCTCAGCTCAGCAACGTCAGTAATACACCCCTCTTTTATATCCAGAGACATTTCCGCCGCAAGCTCCTTTATCTTCGGAGCAACGTAAGAAACTCTCATATCAGCCTGATTGAGACGGACAAGCCTCCCTCCGATATCGAGGCAAGCAGTATCCGAAAGTTCTCCGTTATCGAATACGGCAATATTTGTGGTTCCGCCGCCGACATCGAAATTCATTACGCTTTTGCCGCTTTCTTTAGATATCGCGGCCGCACCGGAACCCTTTCCGGCAATCACGGCTTCAAGGTCGGAACCTGCTGTAGCCACGACGAAATCGCCGACATAATCACTTAAACTGTGCAATACGGCAGACGCATTTTCTTTGCGCGCCGTCTCTCCGGTTATTATTACCGCACCGGCCGACACGTCTTCCGCTTTTATTTTTGCATTTTCATACTCTTCCGCAACTATTTTTCTAAGGGCATCTCCGTCTATGAGATTTTCTGATAGCAGCGGAGTGAAATAAATCTTGCTTTTGTAGATGATATCCCTGCCGGTTATACTGAATCTCGGCACGGCAAAAGACCCTGCCTTGTTGTCGATCTCAATACGGCTAAAGACAATTTGTGTCGTTGTTGTGCCAATATCTATTCCGACGCTGTTAAGTATCTCCTTCAACTTTCAGCTACCTCAAAAACTTATATGCCGCTCGCCCGCGGGACATAATTTACAGGCAGATGTTCAAAAATCATTATATAAAAAAGACTGCTCAATCTGTTTAAGGCAATCAGTATGTCAGAGCGGTAAGTTCCCTTATTGCTGCGCGGAAATGCTTCGTATGCACATATTTCTGTCTCTCTTGTTTTTGTTCTGAGTAAGTTGAGAGCCACTGCACAAGCCCCCATATCTCTGTCTATCATCATGTGAGGAAAACCGTAAAACTCTTTTGGGTGGTGAGATCGGTAATGTATTTCTTCAAATGACAGGCCGAGTATGTTTTGTTCCGCAACAGGTTCGTCCATAACCTCCGCACGGACAAGCCCCCTTACAAAAGCCAGAATCTTTTGAAGGTCGTCTGATAATTTTTGATCTGATTCTTTATCAGAAAGAATTTGAACCTCCAATATATCGGACTGTAAGCTGTCCAGTTTTCCCCTCAATACTATTCTGGGATGGTTTTTGGGTACAAGAAATTTACCGTTAAGATGAGTCATGTCTTCCGGTTTTTTATCATATCTCACACCGTTCATATCGCAAAAGAAATTTTTCTTTCCGCTGTTTTCAGTACAGCTCGCAGGACGCAGGACAACCTTCATGTCCATCAAAAATTCCTTTGCGGCAGGTGTTATTATTGCACCGGCCGGCAATACATACTCACGCAAACCGCCGGATGCTTCATACTCTGCGCGAATGTCGCTTTCGGTTATAAGCATTCTCATCCCACCTTCAAAACACTATTGAGTCTGCCAATCGGCGGGGTACGTAACATATAAAAACCTCGCCCGCGAGGGAGAAGAAAATTCAATTGATGTGCCTTTCGGAATAAAAATCACGTCTCCCGCTGTACCCGTAATTTTTGCCCCGTTTGCCGTAATATTAAGAACCCCTTCTATGACGTACTCAACCTCATCATAATGCAAAGTCCACGGAAAAGAGACTCCGCAAACTTCCATAATTCCCGCGCCCAGTCTGGGGCTTTCCGCGGCTGACAAAATATCTTTTGAGGAAACTCCGCGTCCCGCATTTCCGATATCAAAAGGAAACGGTTCACACTTGACTTCAGAACACCTTATCTGTTTTACAGTGTGCTCCCCGCCAAAAGACGAAGTGTCTTCACAAGGGCTGCAAGGAGGGATATCGTCCTCTGCTAAAATTTTTTTTATCGCGTCACGCAGCATATCCTTTGTAAAATAATCTGCCATAACCAATACCTACAAGATATCTTTGTCTACTTCGACAGAATCTATTACGCCGACAATTACGGCATCCACAGGGATTTGACGTTCGCCATAGACCATACGCGCCGAGCTGCCCTGCGTAACGAGCACGTCATCACCTATGCCTGCTCCGACCCCGCCGTCAACCGCAACGATTGGACGCACCCGCCCTTGCGGCACTCCGAGCTGCTTAACCACAAAGAATTTTAGCCCTTCAAGCCTTTCGTCCTTTTTCGTTGCCCATAAATTGCCCACAACTTTTGCTATGATCACGGGTTTTCACACCTCTCATTCACTCTGAGCACCTCTAACCCGTTATGCACGATAAAATCTTCCGCAAGCGGAGTGATAATAGAATCGGAACAAATCCGCACTTCTTTAGCACGGGGGTTAGCTTTTGCGCTGTCCGCCAAAAGTCTCTCTGTGATAACCTTACAGCCTGTCAGAATGTGCAATCCGGAACCTTCACCATTATTATCAATACTAACACACTCTTTTTTTATGTACTCAACAATACTTTGGGACGGGGCTATCGTAACACCGAACGAAATCAGCCTTTGAGCATACTCTTCATACAGATGTCTCAGCTTTTCTGATTTACATGCAAGCTGCGTCGTACACATGCCTTCCCGCGCCACAAATACGGGACATCCGACCTGCAGAGCTTCTACAATAGGCCTCGCCTCGGCTCCGTAGGGAATTCCCATTGCCGCGGAGGCAAGCTGCCCGGCAGACAATTCTGAAATCAGCAGAATATCAAAATCACTTGCCGTAAGGGTTTTTTCATAGGCTTCTTCGCGGCTTTGCACAGTGAAATCGCAACACCCGCAAAGAGACTCATCTTCAGAAAAATTATCGCAGCCGCTACGGCCGGTCATCAGAAGGACTCTTTTTTTTACCGCGCACGGGAGAGATTCATGCCTCATGAAGATGCGTTTCATTACCTCCGCCGCAACTCTTTCAACAAGCTCTTCTTCCGTCATCAGATTAACACCTCGTTCGGGCTTCCCATCATCATCGCTATTCCAAGCGGGGTTACAAGAAGGGGATTCTTCGGTTTGAGCACCGTTTTTCCGGTGACTCTCTCAAGAACCTTTTCCATTCCTCTTATGCAGCACGCGCCCCCTGCAAGGCATATTGTGTCTACGCCGTAAGCCTCTGTGTGTTTTTTTATAATGGAACCCATCTTCTCAATAACGGGAGTTACCATCGGAAGTATCTGATCCGCGTTGGCAGGGTCTTTTTTAAAATCCTCCGCATCATCAAAAGGCATCTTCTTGTTCCCTGCAATAACGAGAGTCATGTGTGTGCCTCCGGTAGGCTCATCGGCAACATAAACTACACGTCCGGACTTAAAGACGGCAACACCGACAGTCCCTCCTCCGATATCTACCACGGCTCCGCTGTCAATGCGCAGCACAGCATTGGCCGCTGTCGGTTCGTCAGGAACGTTCAGTACGGTGAATCCCGCACTCTCCGCAACATGTCTGTGTGTCGCGCAGTCCGCCAAGGAAGTCCCAGGCGGAACGGCTATGGCAGCTTCATTGAGCTCATGCCCAATGTTCTGTTCTATTCTGTTCTTCAGTCTCCTGACTATATCGCAGCAACTCAGGTAATCAACGACAAGACCGTCCCTGACAACCTGCGCATACTCCATTTCACAGGCCATCGGGGTATCTTTTTCGTCTAGGACAACAATAACAATATATGCGGTACCAATATCTATGCCCACTTTTAGTTTATCGGCAGGCGAGACTTTGATACCTCTTCCCACAACCAAATCCAGCGAGGCAAGCATCGCGTCTGAATACTCGGGATTCCATGCCCCGCTCATCTTACTATGTACCCCATCGTTCCTTTGGCGTGGCCGCAGGCGTTCGCCTCGTCATAGTCTATGTGCATTGTCGTGCTGAATTTATCGCTTACTCTGACGGCGACTTCCTCAAAAATAACAGGACGTTCGCCGTCAACTCGAATCGACACGCGCTCTCCGTCAATAACACCGAGACATTTCGCATCGTTTGGCGTCGCGTGCAAATGCCTCATTGCAATAATTACCCCTTCGCATATCGGGCACTCTCTGTTTCCGGCGATTATCGTGACTCCGCAGCTTCCGCTTATGTCTCCCGATTCCTTTACAGGAGCGTCCACCCCCAACACAGCGGCATCGGTTTTGGAAATTTCCACCTGAGTTTTATTCCTCACAGGCCCCAGCAAGGCGACATTGGACATAGTCCCCTTAGGCCCTTTGATGGAGACTCGTTCCTTGCATAGGTACTGCCCCGGCTGCGAGAGTTCTCTCTGCGGGGTAAGCTCATACCCCTTTCCAAAAAGAACATCCGCATCAGCCCGGCTCAAATGGACATGACGCCCCGAAGCTTCTACCGGAACGGCAAGCGCAAACGGCAGTCTGCGAAGAACGCTGTCCGCAACGGAGCTCACTGTATCTTGAGATAATATCAAAGCTCGTCCCTGTCCCTTTATTTGCCCTCAAGCTTGGGAAGTATGTACTCGACATCGCCGTGCGGGCGCGGTATAACATGGACAGAGATTAACTCCCCAACTCTTGCGGCTGCAGCGGAACCCGCATCAGTAGCCGCTTTCACAGCTCCTACATCACCGCGAACCATAACCGTCACAAGTCCTCCGCCTACGTGCACTTTGCCGATCAACGACACATTGGCGGCTTTTACCATAGCATCAGCAGCTTCGATAGAACCGATGAGCCCCTTTGTCTCTACCATACCGAGCGCGCAAGAAATATCTGCCATTTTAATTTCCTCCTTAAGATTTATTCATCCTTGCCGCACGTACGGCAGGGATACCAGTCCTTGGAATTTTCCCAAGGAATAGAGTCTGTTATTGTTTATGGTCCAGCCGCTTTATTACTTCTTCGACAAGCTTGTCTATAAGCATGTCCTGCGATACCGGAGCTTCTTTGGGCGAATTATGACATTTACCGCTCTCTGTTTGAGATACGATGCCGGCAGATTCGCCTAAGTAAGCCTTCCTGATGTCAGAAACTTCACACACACCGTATGCAACCCTGCGAATATTGATAAGGTTCATCGGGCTTACGTTGTCCGACGTGGCCGACCCTCCGACCGCACCGCAGCCAAGAGTGAGAGCAGGGAATATACCTGTTGTGCCGCCGACCCCTCCCAGTGATGAAGATGTATTTACCAGAACTCTTGAAACGGGCTTCTTTAGCCCGAACTCTCGTATAACCCTCTCGTCTGTACTGTGAAGCGACATAGTATGTCCCGCACCTTCGTTTTCAAGCAGCTCTATGCAGCGCTCACAAGCTCTTTCCCAATTTTCTTCGACATAGAACCCCAACACCGTCGTCAATTTCTCTCTGGAAAACGGGTATTCGTGTCCGACCTGTGTTTGTTCCGACAAAAGAACCCGCGTCCCCTGCGGAATATTTATCCCTGCCATCTTTGCGACCGCGTCCGCCGGTTTTCCTACGATTTTCGCGTTCATTCCGCCAAACGGATTCATAAGTATGCGCCCCACTTTCTCCGATTCTTCCCGAGAAAGGAAGTAGCCGCCCTGAGATTCAAACTCTTCCATAACCTTTTCCTTGATGCAGTGTTCCGTCACAACAGATTGTTCAGATGCGCAGATTGTGCTGCAATCAAAGGTCTTGCTATCTATGATGCGGCGAACGGCTGCTTTAATATCCGCAGTGCGTTCGATAAAGGCAGGAGTGTTGCCGGGACCGACACCGAGCGCCGGAGTTCCCGAGCTGTATGCGGCCTTCACCATAGCAGTGCCGCCGGTAGCAAGTATAAGGTTCGTATCCCTATGGCTCATCAGCTCGTCTGTGCCCTCTTTAGACGGGACAGATACGCAGGATATTAGCCCTTCGGGTGCTCCCGCTTTCAGCGCAGCTTCGCTTACAACTCTGACAGCTTCCCTTATGCTTTTGAGCGCGCTCGGATGCGGGGAAAAAATTACCGCATTACCCGATTTAACGCATATTTGAGCTTTGTATATTACCGTTGAGGTAGGATTTGTAGATGGGACAAGAGCCGCAACCACGCCTACAGGAACCGCTACATCAAATGTTTTCTTGGCTTTATCTTCGGAAATAATACCGACTGTTTTCATAGACTTTATTGCCTCGTGAACTGTAAGCGCAGCAAATTTGTTCTTAATAACCTTGTCCTGCCAGTTGCCGAATCCTGTTTCTTCATTTGCCAGTTTTGCCAGAGCAACGGCATTTGCCTCACCGGCCGCAGCGATCGCCAGTGTAACCTTATCCACCTGTTCCTGCGAAAATCCTCGGAACTCTTTCTGCGCCGCTTTGGCTTTCTCAATCAGGATGCGTGTTTCCTGAATGGAAATAAGATCTTTATCTCTAAGCTCCATTTTCTACTCCTCTTTTCTGCTGAGAGTTTCTTCTAGTAGCCCTTTGGGTTATCGGCCACACCGCATATCGCTTCGGCAAAGGCTTCACACGCGGCTCTGCAAGAGGACTGAGAGCCTTTTAAAAGCCCGCCCGCAAAATTTGTCTCAGACGGAGGCCCGTAAAACAGGGCAATCTGCACATCTGCGGCTTTTAAAGCGGCGTCGATTCCAATAATTGCCTCTTCCGGCGGAGCTATGAGATACGCTATAGACTCACCGTTTGTCCCCGCAATTTCCGAAAGGTAGCTGCCGGGTCTGGCGATACAGTGAGCGAAATATACTATCGACGCATCATCGTTCGCGGAACAAAAAGCAGCTTCGTTCTCCGTAAAATATATAAGCGCATCAAGACCGCTCTTCACTTCGGAGGGGGTTGCTCCGGCAATAAGCCCGATTACCTCTCCGGCTAGCTTCGTGCTCGCATTCGACGCTCCTGCATAAAGCGATTTGGCATATACGACACGCACCGAGGCTTTCTTGGTTGCCTCGTCAAGAGCGACATATGTAACATCATCACAGTCGGATGTCACAAGGCCGACACTCTTTTCGTGAGGCGCAAGCCCCAGCTTTTCCGCCAATGGAGGACTTACGCTCGATATTATTTTGGCGGAGAGTATTGTCGCCCTGATTGCTTCACCCTTCATTTGCCCTGTCAGCTCCGATAGCTATAATTTAAGGTCGATGCCGCTCGTTTTTTTATCAAGCATCATTTTTACTATATCGGCAATATAAGCTCCGGCCTCAACCGCAGGTGTTCCGTTTTTATGTATATTGGATATCACGGTGCGCCTTGATTCATTCATACCAACATACGCTCTGTAGGCAATGTACGCTGACATGCTTTCCGCCGTCGCAAGCCCGGGGCGTTCTCCGACAAGCAGCACAACAACTTCGGCGCCTGTGATTTCAGAGACTTCGTCTTCAATAGGCACACGCCCGTATTTCACGAGAAACGGAGAGCCGACAGAAATACCATAACGCTTCAGCCCCTCCGATGCACAGAGATAAGCGTTTTCACCGTTTGTATCTATTGCCGTTGCGGAGAGTCCGTCAGCAAAGAAAATCAAAGCCTGAGGAGCCGAACCGCCCGACATTTTCTTAAGCAAAGAGCGCCCCTCTTGGGATAATTTTCTGCCAAGGTCGGGGCGGGTCAGATATTCGTCTTTAGAAGTACATTGAGTTTGGATAACAGGAAGCTGCATACGCTCAAGCAGTGTATCGGGCACATCTCTATGCACCGCATCACGCGCCGCCGCATGGTCTGCAAGAAATCGCAGCATAGTCTCGGTTTTGTAGCGTGTGCCGGTACGCCACACACCTATCCTGGCCGGAGTAGACGCTTTCATTGCTCTCAGCTTTTCCGGATTGGCAGGCGACGGCACATAGATTTTCTTGAAAATATCAATTTCGGACATGTCAGGCAAAATGTTTGTATCATCAGCCGAGGAATCCCGCGCACAAGACTCTTTCTTTGGCTCGTCACACGCGGGCGCAAGAGAATCGTATGCTTTTGCACCGCGCTCTCCGCCTTCCGCAAGCATCTCACGAATAACGTCCTCAACGAGTTTTTTTATATCATTCTGATTTGTGTTTTTCATATAATTTCCCTCGCGTGCCCTATGCAAAGATTGAAGGATCACCGGCCTTCGCCGTAAGTTTTCCGTTTTCCCATATTCCCATTTTTTCCATCCACGCCTCAAATTCAGGTATCGGAGTATACCCCAGTAAATTTCTCAGCGTGGCTGCTTCGTGAAAACCTGTGCTCTGATAATTAAGCATCACATCGTCACCGTGTGGTATACCCATAAAATAATTACACCCGGCGGATGATAGAAGAACAGCCAAATTCTCAATGTCATTTTGATCGGCATCCATGTGGTTCGTATAACACGCATCGCACCCCATAGAAAGTCCCGTGAGCTTGCCCATAAAATGGTCTTCGAGCCCCGCTCTTATGAGCTGCTTACCGTTATACAAATATTCCGGCCCGATAAAACCTACCACTGTGTTCACAAGGAAGGGTGAATACCTCTTGGCAAAAGCGTAGCAGCGCGCCTCCAAAGTCACCTGATCTGCTCCGAAATCTGCGTTTGCGGAACATTCCGAACCCTGTCCTGTTTCCATATACATCAAGTTGGGGCCGTTCGCGGTTCCGCTGGTACGAATAAGCTCCTGCGCCTCGTCCATGAGCGCCATGCTTATGCCGAAAGCGCTGTTGCCCTTCTCGCTGCCTGCAATGCTCTGGAAAAATAAATCAACGGGGGCGCCCTTCCTCACAGCTTCCATCTGAGTGGTAATATGAGCAAGCGCGCAGGTCTGCGTCGGTATTTCAAATCTGGTCTTGATTTCATGAAACCTATGAAGTATCGCGCTGATATTATCCACGGTATCATCGACCGGGTTGATGCCTATCACAGCATCGCCTACGCCGTATGAAAGCCCCTCATATATTGAAGCCGTGACACCTTCAAGATCGTCTGTCGGGTGGTTCGGCTGAAGGCGAACGGCAAGTGTTCCCGGGATACCTATTGTAGTATTGCAGTGCGTTTGAACTCTGACTTTAGATGCGCCCAAAATCAAATCCATGTTTGACATGAGCTTTGCCACCCCGGCGACTATCTCTGCGGTAAACCCGCGGCTCATACGCCGTACAGCCTCCGGCGTGGCATCATCCGAAAGTATCCACTCACGCAGCTCACCGACTGTCCAATTGCAAAACTCGCGGTAAACTGTCTCGTTGACCATACTCTGGTCTATGCGGGTAACCTCGTCATCTTCATACGGAATAACAGGATTGTTCCTCAAATCCGCCACTGTCAGAGAGCTAAGAACCTGTTTTGCCGCTACACGCTCCATGGAACTCTCCGCGCACAGCCCCATAAGCCGATCGCCGGAGCGCTCTTCGTTGGCCTTACCCATGACCTCCTTGAGATCAGAGAAACGGTATATGTGACCGAAAAGTTTTGTCTTTAATATCATAGTATCCCTCCGACAGAAAACAGCTTATTAGAGCTGCGTACAGAAATGCTTTTCTCTTAATACTTAATTCCCAAAATAATTCCCGGCAGCCACATAGACAATGCGGGAATATATGTTGTGATGGCGAGAATAGGCAGCCATCCGAAGCATAAAAATATTAAAGTCGGACGGAGCATTTCATTGATGGGAGTCTTGGTAATACTGCTTGACAGATAGAGCAGAGGCGCACACGGCGGCGTAATATTTCCAAGACCTAAATTGACACCCAATATCGCCGCAAAATGGACAGGATTTATTCCCACTTCATTGATTATCGGTATCAGAATGGGGGTCGCCAGAACGCATGCGCTGCAGTCGTCCATCAGCATACCGAGGATAACCATAAATAGATTGAGCATAAGCAAAATTACATACTTATTCTCTGAAACAGCATAGAGAACTTCCAATATTTTCTGAGGCAGATCCTCCATTATGTATATGCGGCTCAGGACGCTGCAGGAAAAGAGCATTATCATTATTGCCCCTGTAGACGTAACCGCATCTATCATCGTTTCGCGAAGCCCCTTCATAGTGAGCCCTTTGTAGACGAACATGCCCACAGGCAGAGCATACATAACAGAGACGGCTGCGGCCTCGGTCGGGGTCATTATTCCCGTATATATACCGCCCAAGACTATGACAGGCATAAACAGCGCAGGAATAACTTCACCTCTTTTGGTGCGGAAGAAGGAGAATTTTTTATCATCGGCTGTCGCTCCGACAAACACGGATTCATCTGCCGTTCCCCTGTCAGTTACGAGTATCTCCTTATTATTCCTCAGCATGTAACAGTTCAGGACTGAGAGAAGGGCTGTCAGCAATATTCCAGGAATGACAGTTGACAGAAAGCTCGCAAGTACAGATTGTCCGCCAGTCCAAGCATAAAGAATCATTATCGAGCTGGGAGGTATCAGCATACCAAGAACTGCCGTAGTAGCAAGAAGTGCGGCACAGTGTCCCTTCGGATAATTTGCTTTTTCAAAACGAGGCATCATAATGGAACCTATACATGTAAGCGTAGCGCAGGCGCTTCCCGTTACAGAACCGAAGACAGCGCATGATACCGTGGAAACAACTCCGAGTCCTCCGCGTACACGCCCTACAAACTTAGCAACCATATCTATCATCTTATCCGCGATATTCCCCTTCTCCATCAAACCTCCGGCAATGACAAACAGAGGAATCGCGAAAAGAACTGTCGTGCTTATTTTATTTACTCCATATGGCACCATGAACGTGGGGGACACGTCGCCCATAATGATAAAGAACATGGCGGAGGCAAGAAATGCAAAACATACGGGAACCCCCAGTATCAAGCATAAAAACAGAATAGCAACTCCAAGCAGCACCATTTATATTTCCCCCCCCTGCGCATCCATTCGAACCTCCGTCTCAGGACGTCTTCTGCATGCTTCGACAAAATCGCGAGCGGCATAAACAGTCATAAGAATCAATCCGGCATAGACAGCTACGTACTCAGCAACCAGAGGTATTTTCCAAACAGCCGTCTGTGGTTTCTTCACAACCGCATAAGAAATCATGTCTGTACAGAAGTATGCTATCGTAATGCTGATGACCAGGGTTAATCCTGTTGCGACGATGGCGAAAATTTTACGAAGAGCAAAACTTTTGGTCATAACCTGCAAAATATCCGCTGTTATCTGAGATTTCTTGTAGCTGGAATATGCGGAACCCATGAAGTAAAACCAAATAGCAAGGAAAACCTCAAACTCCTCTATGGCGTAAAGGTCTATTTTGAGCACATAACGGAAAATAACTCCGACCGTTATCATAATTGGCAGAAGCAGTCCGACAGAAATCATTATTGCCTCCTCAAATTTGAGGATAAAAGATTCTATCTTTTTTATAGTGTCCAAGAGCTGATTCCTCCTTTAAGTGTACCGCTTCGCAGGGCTAAATCATGCCGGAAACGGAAAGAATACTCTCCGCCCCCGGCAAAAATATGATTACTCTATTTTTACTTTCCTGCGTATTCCTTTATAAGCGCTTCGGTAAGCTCTTTACCCAATACCTTGTCAAGTTTCGGCCATACAGTCTTACGGACATAGTCGGCAGTGGGCTTAAGGTCCTTTGCCGTGTACTTATACACTTTCACTCCTGACTCTGCCAGTTTCTTCTGATACTTCATCTCTTCCTGCTCGGCTATTTTTATCGCGTTCTTATTGATTTCGGCAATTGTGGACTCGATCAGCTTCTGGTCGGCGGGTTTGAGTCCGTCCCACACCTTCTGATTTATTACCCACTGCTCAAGCTCCGTGTAGACGTTCATCGGATAATAATGCTTGATAACATCGCGGAAACCGAGGTAGCTGTGCACCGCTGAGCCACCATACCAACCTTCGGCGACGCCTGTCTGAAGAGCCGTATAAAGATCCGCATAGGGTACGGAAACTGTCTTATAGCCCATATCGCCCAGAGTTATTTTTGCAACTTCCATATTGGGTATGCGGCAAAGAACTCCCTTGTCAGCCTTTGGATCCAACGGCTTTACAGCTTCTTTGGTGAGCGCAAGCCCGCCGAGTCCATCCATGAAGAATCCGAGGAATTTCATGTCCATCTCGCTATGGAAACTTCCGACCTGTTTGTACAGCCAGCCTTTAGGGTCGAACAGCTTATAAAGTTCCTGCCACGAGGAGACAAGGTATGGCGTCCAATATATCTGCTGTCTCTTGTCAAACTGAGGGGGGATACTGATAAGAGCCATATCTATCGTACCCTTTGAGACTTCTTCATAGATAAGTGTGTAATCGCCCAACTGGCTGGCGGGGTACGTTTTGATTTTAATTTTTCCGCCTGTTTTCTGTTCGATAATCTTTTTCAGGTTGTTCATCTGGATTGAATTCTGGTGGTCAGGTGGGTTCTGACCTGCCAGTCTCAGCGTGAGAGCTTCCGCAAACCCGGCAAATGCAAGGACTACAACGGCGACGAGGAGCGAACAAATAATCTGTTTCTTTTTCATAATACCGCCTCCTTAATTTGAGTGTTTAAATATAGTGCAGACTGAACACTGATGGGTTCTATAATACAGTTAATGCTTTACCCACGTACCTATTTTCTTTTCCAGTGCTTTGGCGTATATTATCCGTGCCGTCATGACATCGTTGCAGGCAATACCCATAGGCGCTGCGGTGCGGCGTCCTTCGCGGACAACAGGTTTCTTGCCTACGACAATCTCGCTCATTTCGGCATAAAGCTCTTCTTCTGTAGGATATCCCTGGAAATAGACTCCGCCGCCCTGCATGTGCTGATACTGACCTCTGTCGTCAATAACATATACACGCGCTTCCGTCATGACATCTGCATCAAACGCCGAATCATGGTCAACTGCTATACAGAGCACGTCCTTCTTGAGATAAGACGCTTTGACGAAGCGAACAGGATTCTCAAGCACAGGGCAGCATGTAATAACAATATCCGCATCCTTGCAGGCTGCTTCAATCGTAGGAGCAAGCTCTATCTCAAGGTCAGGGAAAATTTCGAGCGTTGCCGCCTTAAATCTGTCCATCTGAGCGGGAAGAGGGTCATAAGCGGCAACAGTTTTCAGACCCGGGAACTCCGTTTTCAGTGCACGTGCATTTATACGGCCCTGGGTTCCGCATCCGATAATTGTAAGTTTTTTGCTCTGCGGATCTGCCAGATATTTTGAAATAACTGCGCTTGCCGCACCTGTACGCCAAGTTGTAATCCAGTTGGCATCCATCACCGCTTTCATGTGTCCGTCGTCAGAATCAGTAAGGACAAAAAGACCCAAGTTGTACGGCATTTTTTTGTCAAGATTCATCGGAAAACCGGATACCCACTTCTCACCGCAAGTATCAACGTCTCCGCCAACCCAGCAGGGCATCGCGTGGATGTAGCAATTCTTTCTTGGATGAATACCTATCTTCGCTGGCATTTCAACCTTTCCTTCACCCTTAAGACGCCACCCTTCTTCTACTGCGGCAATAACATCAGCCATTGGTATATTCAGTGATTCTACTTCCTTTTGTGACAGCCAAAGCACATCATTCATAATCTTGTTCCCTCCCATATTTTGTTATTTTCTGAAACGAGAATTTGTACAAATTCCCAAAAAAACTTCCATAAATTATTTTTGTAATACCTCTTCCACAGCCCCGTCTATAAACATTTCATCCATAAATGCGTAATCTGCAGCCGTATGAGCAGGAATTCCTCTCCCCGCCGCGTCATTTGCTCTGCAATAAGAATCAGCAGCTATTTCGTTCTCACGCTCAAAAATACCGCAGCCGCTTTGCTTCTCGAGAAGCACCGAACGAAAAGGGCTTCTGAGCATCACAAGATTTCCCAAAATAGGAGACGCCGTAAGTCTGTAACCTTCCGACATAAGAGCACAGACTACATTCATTACATCCACCGGCGTTCCCTCGACATAACGGCTGTACTCATACTTCTTAGAGACGCCCTTATTGTTCGTGACTATAAGCTTTGGGCAATCCTTGCAAATCATCGGTTAAAAAACTTTCTGTTCTTCTATATCCGTGGATATTGCGGCAAGAGCTTTTTCGAGCAGCGCACGTCTTGCTTCGTGATCTTCCTCACTGCTGCCGATTAGTCCGAGCGGGTGCGGAATTGCAATCCCCGGCACGATTCTATTGGAGCCGACCGTCACCATAATAGGAACGATTGTTGCTATATGGACTACCGGAATGCCGGCCGTATTTTCGATTTCTCTAACCATAGATGCACCGCATCTTGTGCAGGTTCCTCAAGTGGATGTCAGGATTGCCGCATCGACACCGTCTCGCTTGAACATCTCACCTATTTCTCTTCCGAAACGTTCGGCATTCGCCACAGATGTGGCAGTGCCGGTAGTCGCGCAAACATACTTGTACAGCTTGCCGAATGCACCCTCTTTTTCAAGTCTGCGCATCTCGTCAACTGGGAGAACGCGATCCGGATCCTCAAGAGCCCACGTCCTGTCATAGCCGCCGTGTATCGACACAAAATTGTCAGGGGTCAAATCGTCAATTCCGGTAATGTCATACTTTCCCCAATTCATTGCGGATGAAACTCTGATCTTATCCGGATTCCCGACAGGAACAATGCCCCCGCTCGTGCACAGCGCTATTGTGGCTCTCTTTATATCCTTAACCGCAGGAGCAGGCTTGATTTTTTTGAATACCGGCATCTCAAGTTCGGTTTGGAACGCTTCGCCCTTAAACTTTTTAATGCCTATTTCAATTGCACGTTCCGCGCCGTTTTGTTCGTGGAAGAAGTTTTTCCTTATTCCTCTGTGGAAGTAACCTTCCTCACGTGCGGATCCCATCTTCTCACCGCTCATGAGACGCAGCGCCAAGCGAGACATGGCGGCAATGGCATCCTTCATTCCGCGCGCACTGTCGGCAGTCGGAACCGCATAGACAGATTTTCCGTAAAGTTCTTTGCCGGGATTTTCTGCATACCAGCCGGTAACCGCGGGGATATGAAGTTTCTCAAAAGCTGCCTTACATATATCACCGCAGGCAACCCCGTAGCGTCCCGCGTTGAATGCCGGCCCGGCAATAAGACAATCGGGCGATAAGGAAGAAATAATACTCAGACACTCGTCCTGAGCTTTTTCTATATTTTCGCCGTAGTAGTTATCTCCGCATACGACGACACCTACAACCTCGGCGCTGTCTCCGAAGGCTGCGGCAAAAGCGGCGCCCGGACCGGATATTCCCTCACGCTTAACAGGAGAAACATCCGCACTCTCTTCTCCGCCCATTCCCGCAAAAAACTGATTTATGTAAAGAACAACCCGTTTGTTCATCTATTCACCCTCCGATAAACTAAAGCTATATCCATTCACAGCCGATTTTGGAACAGCCGAGCTCGTTGGTCGAACCAATGATTGACTGAATCTCGCAAGTTATACTGCCGTCACTGCCGATAGAACCTTCGTCCCCTCCGGAAACATTTGTTATTGCTTTGAGGTTTCCAATCACTCTATCCATAGGCGGAAGCGTTACAAGTTCATTGATATTGCCGCAGGAAACGTAGGCATTCATTTCAGGAACAACGTCAGCCAACCCTTGGCTTGCGCCGTTTTGCCCCGCGACCTCATTGCCGATCACGACGGTCTTGATTCCTGCCAGTTCGAGATTCTTAGCGTTGAGGCATATATCCGTATCCGGATTTCCGCAGCCCTCTTCTGTAATCACGGCGACATCCGCACCAAGCATTTTCGCAAGCTTAACGGTATATTCGGAAGAACGGATTTTCCCTGCAAGGGTCATAAGCTCGGTCGTAACGATAACTCCGAGAAAGTTAACATCCTTCCCGTGGCGCCTGCAAAGTTCCTCAATAACAGGATTATTTTGATGGTGATAAGTATTCTGTTTATCGCACGCAGAGACGCAGTTGGCGGAAACGACAGCTCCGTCCATAAATTCCTGCGGCTGCACAAGAGTGGGAAGAATTTGTTTTACATCCACACCATATAGGAAAGTATCATGCAAAAGCCCCTGGCTTATAGCTTGGCAAACATATACAAACTTAGGAAGCCCTGCGCACTCATCATTTTTTTCTCCGATACTATCCGGCATCTCATAGACCAACGTGTTATCAATTGCGGCATTTCTGCACTTATCGGCTATATACCACGCAGCCTTCAGTCCTGCCTCACGCAGAGCTGATTCATAGCTTTTCTTTTCCAAGCCCTCTGCCGGGGTAACAATGATGCAAACATTATTTGTAAAACCGTACGGATTATATTGCGTTGCGGGACCGGACATATCTATCAGTCCCTCTTGAATACTAACAATCGGGCCGACCGTCACAACATTCGCACCCTTCAAGACAAGAGTTGCGCCGCTGCCTACCGTTACGGGGTCTCCGATAAAACCGGGGAAACATTCACCCTTACCGTCAACCTTACACCTTGGTTCGATCACATCCTTTACAGGTATGATACGAACACTTTCACCCGGTCTTGCAAGTTCCAAATCAACATTTGTGAAACGATTGTCCTTCATAAGCAACTCAACGAGCTCATCTCTATTGATGGTTAAAGTACCACCCGTCAGCTCGGTTAGGTTTCCCCACTCGATATCTTGAACAAACACCTGATAAAGTTCTAGCTTCAAAATAGATTTCCTCCCCTATTTTATTTAGGCATAGATAAAAAATGGCGAATGCAATCCAATATAAAAATAAGTCTTTTCCCGGAAGTATAGCGATTATAAAGCAACAGCACTGTAAAAGCATCAGAATTCAGTTTGGAATATCGGCCGTATTAGAGTATTTTTTTGAGCATTTGCACTATAATATAGAGGAAGTTTGGATGTACAATCCATAAAATAGCTTTTTATTTTTTTGCCTCTGGTTCGATTGAATAAAAATATATCTCTTTTGCATAATAAAGATATTCAAAACAACATATTATTTTTACTAATTTTGTGAATGGAGAGTGATAAAATTGGTAAAGGACATACTTCTCACCTTCGCCCCGACTATCGCCAAAAATACACAGCAAATAATTGGGCACGATGTTCTCCTGACCGACAACAAAGGGATTATTATCGCCGCTCAGAATCCTAAAAGGCTTGGAACGCTTCACTTACACTCACTCACCATAATAGAAAAGGGGATTGCAGAGGGTGTGCACAAAGAACGAGCAACGGAACTCGGAGTACTCGAGGGAATCTGTCTGCCTATAAGGTATGGGAATGAAATAATAGGAACCGTGGCAGTCGGAGGCAACCCGGACGAAGTAAGCATGTACGGACATCTTGTCCAGAAAGAGACAGAGCTTTTTATAAGAGAAAAAGCTCTGCAGGAGATATCGCATCTGAAAGAAAATGCCGTTTTAAACCTCATAAATCAGATAATAACTTTTGATCCTAAGGACATAAGCGAGGATGTTTTGATATCGCACGCAAACGGGCTTGGCTATGACCTAAGTGCCGGCCAAATCCCATTTCTCATCAACATAACACAGTTCGCAGGAGTAGTTAAAAAGATACAGAATGAAGAGTATGTCACGCACGAAGCGGAGCTTCGCATACAGACAATAAAAACAACGATTGTAGAATTTCTGAGAGATATCTTTAACAATCACCAGGATATTATCGGCAATATAACATCAGATAAATATCTGGTTCTTATGTCCGGCTCGACGATTCCAGCTTTTTCGGACAAAGATTCATTTATCAAGAAAAAAGCGGAACAGATCATAGATGTTATTGCGTCAAAAGGATATTCGGCTCAGGTCGGCATAGGATATTATGCTGATACTCCTGACAAATTCAAGGGTTCGTTTAGAAGTGCGTGGAATGCGCTTAATATCGGTAAAAAAATTCCAAACAGCAGCAACATATATAACATAAAAGATTTTACATTAGAAAATTTGTTACTATCGCTGAACAAAGAAAATGTCACTGTTTTCGTAACGCCATACTTGAAAAATGTTCGCAGTTCCAAAGACTGGAACGATGAACTTGAGACCACGCTGAGGGAATGGCTGAATCACCCGTATCAGCCGAGCGAAGTTGCACACAAACTTGGAATACATAGAAATTCTCTTTACTACAGAATAGACAAAATAACTGAAATCTCCGGGTTTGATATAAAAAATCCACAGGACATATTCTTCCTAAAATTTTGCATTTTACTCGAAGATTTATTTAAATCAAAATAGCTATATCAGTTCGCTTTGACCATATCTTCCCAAGAGGCTAATATTCGTTTGCTGCATTACAAACCGGAGGTGGTTCTTTTGAATTTCTTAGAGGGTGTTAAAAAATATGAGGCGGGGCTTCTTGATTTTAAGAGGGATATTCATGAGCATCCGGAGGAGAGTTTTAAGGAGTTTCGGACTACGGAGAGGGTGCGTTCCGCTTTGGCTTTGCTTGGGGCGGAGTTTGTTGATTTGGGAATGGATACTGGGGTTGCCGCCGTTTTACGCGGCGGGCTGCCGGGGAAGTGCGTGATGCTTCGTGCGGATATTGACGCCGTAGCTTCCGATATGGGGTGTCGGCATTTGTGCGGGCATGATCTGCATACTACGTGTCTGCTTGGGGCAGCTATGGCTCTTTTTGAAAACAGGGAGCATGTGCGCGGGACGGTTGTTTTTCTTTTTCAGCCCGCCGAGGAGTTCACTTCGGGGGCACACGCTTGTATCGAGCATGGGCTTTTTGAGCTTGTGCATCCCGATGCTCTTTTCGGTCTGCACTGCAGACCCGAGCTGAAAACAGGAACTGTCTGCGTCAAGGAAGGGCCTCTTATGGCGCGAAAGTCAAATTTTAATATCGAAGTTCACGGCACTGCGGGACATGCCGGTATGCCGCATAAGTACGCGGACGTTATAGTGGCGGGGTCGGCAGTCGTCGGCGCGCTTCAGACCATAGTAAGCCGCAATACGGATCCGCTTGAAACTCTTGTCTGTTCGGTATCTTCGATTCACAGCGGATGCGCGGAGAATTTTCCGACGGGATTTTTGAACATGAGCGGAGATGTTTGCTCCTATTCGGACAGTGTGCATGAGGGCGCACTCAAACGCCTGCTTGAGATTTCAACACAGGTCGCCGTCGGATACGGCTGCCGCGCCGAGCTTGAGGTTATTCCAAAGGTTCCCGCCGTGTGCAACAGCGCAGAAATGACGGCGTTTGCAAGGTGTGCCGCGTCTTATGTGGTTGGTGAGAGCAATGTGGTCTCCTCACAGCCGAGTCTTGCGTCCGAGGATTTTGCGGTTCTTGCCAAGCACGTCCCATCGTTCTTCTACTGGCTTGGAACTGGAAGGAGCGAAGGGGAAAACTTCCCATGGCACCACGATAGTTTCTCAACAAACGATGACGCAATAGCAATAGGCGCGGCACTGTTGGCTGAATCCGTAGCCGTGTTTTTGGATTTTGCGGAATCCGGAGCTTAGAATCACCGCCTTTCGGGTGCAAGGAACTGTTGGCAGACGAGGGTAAGGGCAGGGGCGTTGAACAATGGTTGAACGATTGTTAGAAGCGGCCGATGAATCAACTCGGCAGGTTGTTACACCCAGAAGGCGGCGGCTTTTCCTACGACGGATGAGGGTGCACTTGACTTTTCGGGCTTTTGGATTAACGAGCCTGTGAAAAGGCAAAACCAAGGTCAAAAGCACCCTCATCCGTCATTGGTAAAATCATCCAATGCCACCTTCCCCCAAAGGGAAGGCTTTAAAAGCAAAACCATTAAAGCGGAGTTATCCTCTACGCTAAACCGAGATTTGGCCGAGGACTATTGGCAAACAGTTGGCATACCATTGGCAGACAATTAAGAGACAAACCTAGACTCCGACTATGTTTTTGCACCTTCTCGTCTCCCCTCAAATTTCCAGTGCGGGGTAACGCGGCTTTGCCTCTATGGTTTGCACTTGTCAACATAACCTGGACACTAAATATAAGAATCTTGTTCACTAATACGTTACATCCTATACATTCAGATTTGAAGAGTAGAGTTCTCTGTACTGTTGAGGTGTAAGATATCCAAGCGTGTATGCGGGGCGTTGGGTGTTGAAGAATGTGATGTATTTAGACACTTCACGTTTAACATTTGATTGCCCCGTAACGTGAAAATCTTTAAATAATTCAGCCTTGATCCATCCGTTAATTGCTTCCATTGCACCATTGTCCGTTGGTGTACCTGCCCGGGACATGGAACGGATTATGTTGTACATCGGTAAGAGTTCATTAAAATTCTTTGATAAATATACTGAACCACGATCTGAGTGCAGTATTGTTGTTTGTTCCGGATACTGTTTTTTGAATTCAACAAGACCATTAAGTCCGCTTATGTAGGTCATTCGGTCACCGCGTTTTGATGACAGGGAATGGCTTATTATTTCGTTGTTCCATAAATCCATGTATAGCGTCAGTTCGCAATAGACCTTTTTAACGCAGAAGGCTGTCATATCACTTACTACACACTGAAGAGGCCCCTTTACATTCATACCGGAGAGCAAGAGGTTGGGATATATTGCCCCGTGCTACCTGGGTTTTGTGTAATGGCAGCAGCGTTTGGCTTCGCTTTTAATACCTGCTATGCGACAGCATTTATGGGCATACACGTCGGAGAATACTATATCCGTGTCAAGGTGTATCTTTGCATTGAGCCACCTGTAACCATGAGAAGGGTATTTTTTATGATACTTTTGGAATAGTATTATGGCTTCTGTCAGGCGCTTTGAACATTTAGATGGATTGGAGAGTCCCGTTTTCCAATTGTAGAAACTGCTTCTTGGAATACCCATTATCATGCAAAGCAGTTTGACCGGGAATTCTTCTGACAGTTCCACTATTATTTGGTATTCGCACTGTCTAGCAGAATATATTCCTTTTCCGCACCAGCTCCTCTCACCGTGTATCCTTTTTTTAGTCGTGCAATATTTATCTTAGCCTCGGCTAAAGCTCTTATGAGCTCTTCTTTTGACATATCTTGATATTCTTCATTGCTACTGACAGAGGCAGGCGCGGGCTGATACGCACATATCGCTTGCTGCGGCGGCTTGGGCGGCAAATGCTCTAAGTCCCTGTATATGCGCATGTAATCACGCGCCGTATAGTAGCTGATGTTATATTCTTCCACTGCTTGAGATTTGGATATTTCGCCGTGATAAATACGACGTCCAATCTCCCGTCTTTCTTCTTTCGTATATGACATTGGCAAACCTCCTGTTCAATTGGTTCAGGGCAATCTCAGTTTTGAAAATGACTGTACTGTATGTATACATCTATACTACAGTCAATGCCCCCTCTATGTCCAGAATTATATTACCACTACATACTATTACTACTATCAAGTTTCCGTCCCCTCGCGGGGGCGAGTTGTAATATCATCAAGAAAGGGATACGGGATAGCAGCAGAGTTTCCGTCCCCTCGCGGGGGTGAGTTGTAATACAAGCCGCCGACTTGCTCGGCATCAACCTAAAGTTTCCGTCCCCTCGCGGGGGTGAGTTGTAATGAAGGTACTGTTGTTAGAAATAAAGCCTTCGTGGTTTCCGTCCCCTCGCGGGGGTGAGTTGTAATGGGCGTTATATTGATGAGAGTGCTAATAGGTGGGTTTCCGTCCCCTCGCGGGGGTGAGTTGTAATTTGGTGATCTCGACCTGCGGCGGCACGTTGGGAGTTTCCGTCCCCTCGCGGGGGTGAGTTGTAATTAAATTCCTCCTGTTAGTCAATTTCAGCAAGGTGTTTCCGTCCCCTCGCGGGGGTGAGTTGTAATCTATACGATATACTCAGTAATATAATGATACGAAGTTTCCGTCCCCTCGCGGGGGTGAGTTGTAATCGTGATGGTAAGACAACCAAACTAAATAAAACAGTTTCCGTCCCCTCGCGGGGGTGAGTTGTAATGTTAATATTTATGCTCATGTACATAATAATGATGTTTCCGTCCCCTCGCGGGGGTGAGTTGTAATTGAAATTAACAACTACACAAATGGATGAATTGAGTTTCCGTCCCCTCGCGGGGGTGAGTTGTAATCTCAAAATTTACCAGTTTGATACGTCCGAAGTTGTTTCCGTCCCCTCGCGGGGGTGAGTTGTAATGGCATATATATTTTATTATTGTTCCTACTGTGGTTTCCACGATATATCCGCGAACCTTTCTTGTGTACACTTATGAACATACAGAAAAAGAGTTTTATATCGCTTTTATCCCGTCTCAGAGAGACGCGCGAACCTAATTTTGTTTTTTCTTTGAAATTCCTTGACTGTCACGCCGCCCATGCCCAGTTTTGTCTTTATTCCGCTTCCCGTGTATGACATCAGCGCCAAAAGACATTTGAATACCTGAAGAATGGGAGCTGAAAGTTTTGCGTTCAGTGTCACGGAACCTGTAAATCCGGGAATTTTTACTCCCTTCAGGGGAAAGTAAACACTCTTTATATCATAGCCCGTGATTTTTACTCCGTTTTCGAGAATTTGCAGTGCGTCCTCGTCGTCCAGCGTGTTGTCGGGGAATATCTGCCCCCACATGTTGGCTGCGCTTCTGAGTATTAGGCGCGGAGAGGGCATGAACACATACTCTCCTCCGCTCCGATATGCTGTGGGAGAGATAAACCTCAAACAGTACCTTGACGCGTCACACTCAAATTCCGATTGCGCCATGAGTTCCGACGCTGAATTTATGGTTTTGCAGACGCGCTCTGTTATGAGCAGCTCTCTGCCTCCGTTCTTCAGTGTTATGGAATCCCGTCCTTCAAGCCTTGCGGAGAAGGATTCCATCTGTTCCGCACCGAAGAGAGCTATGTTCCAGTACGCCGAGTTTCCGCCGTCGATTGGCTGAAGGAACTGAGATAGGGAGAGTCTTTCTTTTTCGTGCATCATGGCAGCGGACGAATCTTCTACCCCCTCCAGAAGTTCGGCATAGAGGGGATAGGCGTCTTCAAAGGAGATTTTTTCTCCCTTGTGAACATTCAGTTTAAAACTGTATTTTTTTATCATGCTATCTCCTTTATTTCTGCGCGGCAAAGACCGAACGGCATCAGCACGGATCTGCCGTTCACCACAGTGTCCGTATATTTTGCCATGTGGGGAGATATGCCGATTCCAACGTCACGTTCGTGGCGGTGTTGGGAAAATTTTCTTGCCATTACCTGCGAGACGTTTCTTACCGCTTCCGAGTATTCCATATACGGGTATACGATGTTTTTTGCAAAATAGCCGCAGCCACCTCCGAGGAATATGGCGTTTTGCGTATCTTTTTCCTGAAGAGGGGGAAGCCCCTTGAATTTTGACATGTATACCGCAGAGTACCAAGGGTAAAATTCTTTTATCGCATCCGCAATGAATTCTGCGTCAAGATTTCCAGCCTCGGGTTTTACGGAGAGTACCATTTTTGTTTCCGTTCCGGGGCGGAGTGTCTCTCTTATGGTGGTTAGCTGATTTTTAAATCCGTCTTTTGATATATCTGTCTTTCTGTTCAGTGTGAGGTGTTCGGGCGAGATGCTCTCGCTGTCCGAGATTGATATTGCGGACATTATGCTGTTTAATGCGTTTGTTTTATTTCTGTGCCTGTTTAAGGTGTTAAGGAGCATTGTTTCCGTCAAAAAGGCAGCGTCTCTTTCTCCGACTTGCAGAGCGGGAAGAGTTCCCCTCTTTTCT
This sequence comes from uncultured Synergistaceae bacterium, assembly GCA_964496275.1. GTDB lineage: Bacteria > Synergistota > Synergistia > Synergistales > Synergistaceae > CAZBYL01. The sequence goes on from CAZBYL010000006.1 coordinate 49,351, forward strand.
CTAAGCATTTTGGTCAGTATCACGGTGCGCAGTGCGCCTTTGAGGGAGCTGCCGGGAATGTAGGGTGCGCCTGATGGGTTTTTTATAAAGGCTTTTATTTCCGCTGTTCTGTCCCCCAAAAGAGCCGCGCCGGAGTCTACTTTGTACAGCATAAGTCCTTTAATATTATTTGGGTCTGTCCTCAGCCCCTCAAAGAAGTTCAGCAGGTTTCTGCCCGGCTCACACAGCATAAAGTTCTCAAAAGCATCCATGCGCCCGCTCTTCGCCGCCCACTCCACAAGCACGTCCGCATTGATTATGCAGACAGTCCCGTTGCGGCAGGAGATGTATTCTTTCTTCCCGTATGACGTGTTTGAGCCGATGAATACCGGCCCAACCGCTGTAAGCTTCAGCTCGTAGTTTTTTATTTCTCCCATTCGTAATCAACCCCCAGAAGGAGAGGTATTGAGTATCTGTAGACTGGGTGTGCGCCTCCCGGTGCGGCATCGTATATGTCTCCGTCATACCGCCTGTGGAATACGGAGCCTGCCGCAAAAAAGTATTGCGTTGTTTTTTTGCACGCAGAACCGAAGTCTTGGGAGGCTGTAAATCCTCCCCTGCGTTTTATGATTGTGTTTGCGCCATCCATAGCTCCGTCAAGTTCCATATCCTTCGGCAGAGATGTCGTGAGGCTTATGTATGAAGATTTTTCGGCTTCAAAATTTTTCCAAATCATTCGCGTCTCTTCATCGAAGGTATCTTCGTCACAGCACAAGTCCAATTCGTCCTCTACGCAGAATGTCCCGTAGCCTGAGCTGACTTTTCCGCCTATTCCTCCTGCCCCCGTGAGTTTCAGCAAACGCACTGCCGCATCTCGTTCACCGTCGTTTTCGTATGCGATTATGCCGTAGAGTCCGCAGTCTTTGCTGAATGAAGCGGATACCACATAGTATGGTTCGCTTTCCTCACAGCCTTTGAGGGATACTTTGTCCACAGCCGATATTACGGCAAAGCAGCAACTTTGCGGGTCTGGGGCAAAGTCCGCTCCGCCTTTGAGTGACGCAATATATTTATCCAGTTCACCCAATGGTATGTGTGTCAGTTTTTTGTACGCTTTTTTCATACTCAGGTCGCTCAATTTTGCCGTGTCCGAGGACAGCATAGCGGGTTTAGGTATATAAAGGGTGCCGCCTCTGTATGGCATAAGGTCGGAAAATATCAACCTGCGTCCCTTTGCCGCTTCGTAAAGGCTCTTTACCGCCTCCGCTCCTCCGTCTGATACCGCTGTCGTGCATAGCGCCGCAAAGAGGGTGTCGGCACATACCGATATCGCCGTGTCCGACAGTGACTTAGCATCCTCTCCGGTGCTGCAGTGAAGCGGCGAGGAGAATTTCAGCCTATATATGCAGTAATTCATATTCCTCTATTTCCTTAAAGGCGACGCGGAATTTATCCAGCGATTCACCGCTGATGCCGCTTTCCACAGGCGACAGTTTTATGTTTTCAAAGCTGACGCGTCCGCTGCCGCGGCTTCCGTGACCGCCGAGGTAATCTATTTGGAGAAGCCGCATTGCGGAAGCTAAGTTGTTTAGGTCTTCTGCAATCTCGGTTTCGCTTTCCGGAATGTCATAGCATATTACCACGGAGAACTTCGCTCCGCTGACAACGCGCTCAATCTGGCGCGGGTTTGCCTGGCAGGTTATTCTGTCTATGCCGTTTTCCGTCTTTACTTCCGTGAAGCCTATTGCTTCAAGTTCTTTTGCATTTGAGAGGAAGCAGTCGGAGAACTGTAATCTTGAGCGTATTATGTCGGGCGCTCCCGCACCGAAGAGCCGTTTTACGGCTGCAGGGTCATTATTGGGACTGCTCGGTATTGCGGAAGGAGAGAGTTTTGATGCCAAAAGCCAGCGCATTTTCCCTTTCAGGCTGCTGCCCGGCACAATGGGGCGTCCTGTCAGAGTATCACAGACTACAGGGCTGTCAGTAGCCCCTATAGGCGAGAATGTTCCGGTGCCTCCGATGTGAAGTCCCGTCAATATCTTCAAAGATGCAGTTATTTTTATTTTGCCTCTCATAGCTTTATCAGTCCTTTCCGCCGAGGTAGCGATGCCATGCAACAAGTGCTTCAACGTATTCGCCGAGTTTTATAAAGTCTTTGCGGCTGCTGCCCACGCCTTTCAGGTAGCAGATAAGGCAACTTTTGTCCACGAAGGTTTTAACAACCGTGTCACGCCCCGCCTCATAAGCTATACGCACCCTTGCCATCTGTATTTTTGCAATGCTCGAGGGCAGAAGCTCATCGGACAAACGTCTGCGTTCGTCGTTCATTATTTCCGTAATCAGAGTGAGAAAGCGGCGGATTTTGCTTGTGGTTATTTTACTGCCCGTTCCGTTGTGAATATCTATCATCACTTTTTCCGCTTCGTCAACATAGTTTTCCGGCAGCTGCTTAGGCTGAATGGGCTGACGCGATGCGGCCTGCTGGGGCGCGGCGTGTGCGTTTCTGTCATATCCTCCGCCCTGTCCGCCGCGGTTATAGTAGTTGTTTCCTCTGTTCTGGTTGTTTCCGGGACCGACCATTTTCATTCTCCCCTTTTGCGATTCAGGTATACGTAAATCTGTATTGCCGTTATGAGTTCTCTGCGCTCTTTTTCGTCTATTGCATATTGCATTATGTCTTTTGCAAATTTTTTGTATGGTTCTTTCATGCTGCCGCTTTTTGGCTCGAGGCGTGTCAAGGTGTATGCGCATCTGGCGATGTTAATTTTGTTCTCCGAACCTCTTAAGAGCTGCATAAGTCTGTATAGGAAGCTGTTGCCTATTCTGCTTTCCATCTTTCCTATGAATGAGGAGATTGTCTCTATTTTGGTAAATACCCCTTTTGTCAGTTCTCCCCATTTATATGTGTACTTGCCGCTGTCGTCAAATAGTGTCACCGAGTCTTTCCCCGGCTCGGACTTAGATTTCTCAACAAGTCTCTCTGTCTCTACGGCAGCTCTGTATATCGGATATTTGTGCGGATATATTGAAATACCGGCGGAGAGAGTGAGAGAATTCCCGCAGAATTTACGGAACGAAGTTCTCAGCTCGGAGGTGAATTTTATGATGTCGTTCCAACTTCCGATGAGGAATACGTCGTCTCCCCCCGAGTAGACTATCAGCACTTTCTGTTTCTTTCCAAAGCCCTCTCTAAGCAGATAGTTTATATGGTATTTGAAGAAGAGAGAAAGCTGGCGCGATAAAGCCGCGGTACGCGAGAGTGTTTGGTATATCTCGCTGTTCTTGGAGCCGCCGGAAAGTCCGTCACGGTGAAAACCCATTATGAAGCTGCGCCCGAGATCGTCTATGTCGGCACGCATAACGGCAAGTCTCTTGATGCCGTCCGATTCTTCCGCAAGTGTCTCCATGTCTTTGTCGTATACATAGTCGCCCATGAAGAGATTCGTGCTGAAATCACAGCCGGTGTGAGGGTTGTTCTTGCTGTACACGCGGATGGATTTTTTCTCTTTTATCATTCGCAGAGCTTCGTCATATCCGACAAAGACAATAAATCGGGCTTCGTCTCCGAAGAGGCACGGAACTTTCACCGACGGGTGTTTACGCCCCATATCAGCATCGGAGGTAACAACGGAGAATATATTTTCCCTGAGTATTGCCGATGAGATTGCCGCAAAGGCTGCACACCACTCGCAGATATCTTCCTTAGGCAGAAGCCGGGAGGATACGCCGCATATTTTGCACTCTCTTTCGCCTGTGCTCTTGTCGGAATTGAGTTCCCGTAGCTCATCAGGCGTGTACCTTCTGAGTTTACGCGCTGATATCTCCCGGCTCAGCCTTCTGTATATAGCCGGGTAACGTGACTGTCCGTACGGTTTATTCTGTAGGTCATTCGCAGAGACGGGAGTCCATGCGCAGCCGAGATACAGAGAAGTCCCGAATTGCTCTACGAGCCATTTGTTTACCGCTTTTTCAAATTCTGTTAACCTTTCGCGGCACTCTTTCGTGTTCGGCAGCAGAAGATAGCAATGTCCTCCGCCCGTGTACAATATATTTGCGCGCGACATTCCGCAGGCATTGAGCAGTTCGTCCGCGAAATATTCCATGAGCAGTTCAAGGAAGAAGGAGCGGCTTCTGAGAGACTTCAGTGCGTTTTTGCTGCCGACCTTATATATGAATTTTTGTATTCCGGAAAAATCGCAGCTAAAGAAAAGGAAAGCCTCTTTTTCCATAAAGGCCGCCTCGTTGTCAAAAAGTTCTTTTTTAAAATCGGTGACGCCCTCTCCCCCAAGATAAGAAGCTATCGCAGCTCCCACTGCCGCAGTGATTTTGCTGTGGTCAAAGAGAGAGATGTCGCACACTTCATTTGTGCAAGTGCTGGAAGGCACGAAGCTTAGAATATTCTCGAGCTGCAAAAGCATAGAGTTGATATACTCTTGAGTAGGGCATATTTTACGCAACTCGTTCATAAGCTTATTCATGATGTTGTTGTAGTCTGATTCTGAAAATTCAGTGCCTTCGGACACAGGAATATTCGGCTCATCCGTCAGCTCCTTCAAAGAGTGGCTCATATTCCCGTTGTTTCCGTTCAGCAGGTTGAATACGGAACCAAGTGGAATATGCCTGTTAAAGACAGCCCCGCCGAAATAGCCCTCTTCGTTCTGATTCTCACGGCGGTCCGCTCCTGCCGCAATATTATCGGCAACATAAACAATGTACGCAGGAGAATCTTTCGAGAGCTTAGCCCCTCCAAGCGCACTGCGGTGGTGGAAACGGAGACACTCAAGCAAGTCCTGCCGCTCCTTGAACAGCGGAAGTTTGCCAAGCTCCGCATATCCCAATTCACTGTGAGTCTTTGCCCCTCCGCCGGCTCTGTAAATAACCTTGCCTATGTCGTGGAGAAGCCCCCCGATAGTACAGGTATCTGTGGTATTCTGCACACTCTCACCTTCATTTCAAATTGTTATCGGCGGTACATTACCGCATAAGAGCTTCTTCTATAAGGCTGTTCATTTTAATGTATGACTTTTCGTAGCTGGTTCGCTGGAGTCCGCAATATTCAGCTCCCAAACGGAGAGCATCAAGGATTCCCTCCGGCGAGTATTTTCTGCCCCTTTCGGAAGTTTTGCTCTCGATAAGCTCCGGAGTTATGGATACGATCTCGTGAGCGGCAGTGTTTCTGATTGCTTCTTCTATAGTCCTAAGAGACGTAAAATGGTCTGATACTGTCTGTGATTTTGCACAACTGCAAATTATCCAAAGCATTGAGACGGAAGAAAGGTAACTGTCTTTGAATCCCTCCTGTTGTGAATTGGAATCCAAGATCTCCAGAATTTCGCGCCCCTTTTCACAGCGGTCAAGTTTTTCGCGGCGAAGCCTCAAAGCACCACTGTTTCTGTCTATAGAGCAGTATTCCGCGATATCTATGTCAAGTTTTTTCTTCAGGTATAGCTCAAAGATATCGGCTATAAGGGGAGTAATGGCTCGGATAAAGTCCGCATATTCCCTACGTTTGAGTTTCATATCAAGCCACAGGATATATTCCGCCAAGATTTTTGTATCGAAATCTTCAACAGGTATAATTTTATGTTTCGTTCCGCTGAGAATAGCGGGGATTTCTTTTAGCCTGAGCTGTTCTCTCGCAGCAGCGGCCTTTAGCAGAGCCATTGCGTCAGCCGTGATGTGCAGGGGCATCTCCTCCGCAATGGCAAGGGCGGCAGGGTAGTTAAACGCTTTTATATGTTTTAAGATAACATTTTTCCTAAGACGGACAGAGAGGTTTAGGTTTGAGGATATTGAAGTTCTGTCCCTAAACTTCAATTCGTTGTTGTCATCATTACACTCCCACTCTGTATCTATGTCGTAGCCCTCTTTTTCCGCATGGTTTTCATTTTGCCTGCCAACAGGAGTAGCAACCTGAATCGGCAGAATGGATTCAATGTCCGCAAAAGCAGCGAGAATTTGAAGCGCGCTCTTCATACCCGGAGTGCCGGATGAAACATTGAGCAGCAGGCCATATTCGGGGTTTTCCGCATAGAGCCTTTGCAGCTCCTTCTCAAACTTGTCATAGAAAATATCAAATTTATGGACGTCTTTTATGTCCGAATCGATAATCTCTATTTCAAATTCATGAGACAGTTTTTGACCTAGCTTCTTTAAAGTGGCGGAATAGCGAGCGTCATTTTTTTCACGCTCGTACATCTCCCGTGAAAAATACATGACGACCTTATAGGGTTTGTATTTACGGGCAATATGGAGCATCGCACCGTCTCTGTAGTTCGAAATAGGATCTGTTCCACCGATAGGGGAGAAAAGTATGCAACTGTTGAATTTTCCCATTTTATACCCTCCGATACGTGTTGGGGCAGAGATGCCCTGATATTGCAAAACCTGTTTGCACACTGATTTTTCTATGTCTGATTTTATAGTATAAGAGCCGTAATCACAACAAAAATGCCATATTTATTTTTAAATTTACCAAATATGAGACTAAATAACTTTGTGTTTTAATGATCACTGTTTCATTGCCGTGAGATTCTTTCATTTTTGACCTTATGGCGGTTGAGACTCATAATATGCGGTGATGTCTGTTTTTCTTTGGGGGTGTTTCTCTTGAATTTCTTAGAGTGTGTCAAAAAATTCGACGGGGTTCTTCGTGGGTTTAAGAATGATCTGCATGAGCATCCGGAGGAGAGTTTTAAGGAGTTTCGGACTACGGAGAGGATTCGTTCCGCCTTGGCTTTGCTTGGGGCGGAGTTTGTTGATTTGGGAATGGATACTGGGGTTGCCGCCGTTTTACGCGGCGGGCTGCCGGGGCGTACCGTGATGCTTCGCGCCGATATTGACGCGGTTTCTACGGACGAAGGGTGCAGCCATTTGTGCGGGCATGATTTGCATACGGCTTGTCTTTTGGGCGCAGCAAAGGTTCTTTTTGAGTGCAGGGAGAGTGTTCGGGGAACAGTGGTGTTTCTTTTTCAGCCCGCCGAGGAGTTTACTTCGGGAGCCCGCGCCTGTATCGAGCATGGGCTTTTTGAGAAGGTGCATCCCGATGCTCTTTTCGGGCTGCATTGCAGGCCGGAGCTCAGGACGGGGAGTGTCTGCGTCAAGGAGGGACCTCTTATGGCGCGGAAGTCGAATTTTAATATCGAAGTTCACGGAACTGCGGGGCATGCCGGTATGCCGCATAAGTATGCTGATGCGATTGTCGCGGGCTCTGCGGTCGTGGGTGCGCTGCAGACTATCGTCAGCCGCAATACGGATCCGCTGGAGACTCTTGTCTGTTCTGTTTCGTCGATTCACAGCGGATGCGCGGAGAATTTTCCGACGGGCTTTTTGACCATGAGCGGCGATATTCGCTCGTATTCGGAGAGCGTTCATGAGAATGCACTGAGGCGTTTGTCTGAGATTTCATCTCAGGTGGCGGGCGGATATGGCTGCCGTTCCGTGCTTGAGGTTATTCCGAAGGTTCCAGCCGTGTGCAACAGCGCAGAGATGACGAGGCTTGCGCGGCAGGCAGCCTGTTCTGTTGTTGGTGAGGATAATGTGGTGTCTTCGCAGCCAAGCCTTGCGTCCGAGGATTTTGCCGTGTTGGGCGAGTATGCTCCGTCGTTCTTTTATTGGCTCGGGACAGGCAGGGAAGGGGAAGAGAATTTCCCGTGGCATCACAAGAATTTTGCTGCGGACGATTCCGCTGTCGTGATAGGAGCGGCTCTTTTGGCGGAGTCGGCAGTCCGTTTTTTGGATTATCAGGGCAATCACGATGCCGACACGAAGGGTCTGTCCCGATAAGCCATGACGGCCATGTCGGCAATATCGAGACCCAAGTTTATGTTGATAAGCGCACACATAGGGAGGCAGTGTTAAAGCCTTCTCACAAGGAGAAGGCTTTAACAGCAAAAGTCAGATGCAGAGACGCTGAACTTCTGTTTGGCTTTGAATAGAAAATCAGCGTTGAGTTTCGTTTTTTTATTCTATGGAGAACATGTCCGATACGTTTTCGGCGTGCTGTATTTCTATTTGGCCGCAGACTATTGCGCCTTTTTCTATGGAGACGCTTTTGGCTACTACGTTGCCTATTACAAACGCGCTTTTTTTGAAGTATACGT
>CAZBYL010000007.1:0-55162 GCA_964496275.1 uncultured Synergistaceae bacterium
TTAAGCACGCCGCCAGCGTTCGTCCTGAGCCAGGATCAAACTCTCCGTTTGATTCCTGATCTCATTCGCTGACTTGCTTTAATTTTCTTACGTACTGTATTCTATTGGCATGGTACGGTGTCGCTCTTTTGTTGAATGTGTAACTCGCATCGGCGACAGGAGGTAATATACTACGGATTGCAAAAAAAAGCAAGCACCAATTTATTTTTCCTCGGAGTTTTTGCGTGTTATAATCCTAGAACGTATGTTGCATATATTGTATAGTCCTATTTCCTGCTTTGTGTATGTTGAGCAGGTGTGATTTTTGATTGATGACAGGAGGAACCCTTATGGGATTAAGTAAGAGGGATATGGATTTTTCTTTGGAGAATAAACCTAACACAAAGGTGAGGAAGCGTTCTTTTCTGCGTAGGTTCGCTTCTTTTGTACTTTTTGCTTCAATAGTAGGGGCAGCAGTAGTGGCTGTTTCTCTTACTTTTTTCTTGAAGGATATAACAGAGTCACTCCCTTCATCGACAGAGATGATGTCTCACGAACCGAGCTTGGCTACTGTAATCTATGACAGAAACGGTAACGTTATTACCCACCTGTTCGAGGAGAATAGGACATGGGTCGAGCTGGAAAAGATTTCTCCATGGATGTTGAAGGCAATTTTAGCGGCAGAGGATGATAAATTTTATGATCATGCAGGTATTAGGCCAATCGCAATTTTCAGGGCTGCGATCATAGACTTTTTCCACGGAGGTGCAAAGCAAGGCGGAAGTACGATAACGCAGCAGCTCGCGCGCAATTTGTTTCTTTCAAAGGAGAAAACTTTGATAAGAAAGGCTAAGGAAGCAGTGCTCGCATTGAGATTGGAAAAAATTTATACTAAAGATAAGCTGTTGGAGATGTATCTGAATACGATATATATGGGGCACGGCGCCTACGGAATTGATGCTGCAGCACGTGTTTATTACGGGAAGAAACCCGCAGATTTGGATATTACCGAGTCAGCTATTCTTGCCGGTCTTGTGGCTGCTCCAGAAAAGTATTCTCCCTTCAGAAACGAGCAGAATTCGCAGTCCCGCAGAGAGTATGTTCTGCGCAGAATGTTGGATTTAGATTGGATATCAAAAGCTGATTATGATAATAGTGTCGCAGAGAAACCCCGATTGAGAAAGCATGCCGCAAGGAGGGGCGGCTTGGCTCTGAAGGAAGCGCCGCATTTTGTGTCGTACATATTGTTTAAGCACCTGCTGCCGACTTACGGAACCGAGCAGGTTTATAGGGGCGGCATGAAGGTTGAGACAACGATCGACGCTGATTTACAGCGAAAGGCAGAGGAGCTTGTCTCAAAGATGTCTCACGAAGGCGCATTGGTTGCCTTAGATTCCAATACAGGCGAGATCTTGGCATTGGTCGGAGGCAGAGATTTTGACGCAAGTAAATTTAACAGGGCAACACAGGCATACAGACAGCCGGGCTCGGCTTTTAAGCCGATCGTTTATGCCGCTGCGATTGAAAACGGATATCGTGCTGTTGACCATGTGCTTGACGCACCACTTTTGTTCTCAAACGGCTGGGCACCGGGCAATTATAATTCTTCAAAGTATAGCGGAGAAGTAACTTTGATGGAGGCTATCGCAAAATCTTTGAATACCGTCGCAGTGCGACTTGCTCAGATAGACGGAGTTTCGAAGATTATTGATTTGGCGAGAAGGATCGGAATTACTACAAATTATCTCCCTGAGGATTTATCTATTTCTCTCGGAACCGCCAGTGTCACACCTCTTGAGATGGCAGTGGCATATTCCGCTTTCGCAAATAATGGGTATAGAGTTGAGCCGTATGGTATAAAGCAGGTAAATTCCAAATCAGGCGAGTCTATTGAGCAGAATGGTCCCAAACTTACCGAGGCTATTTCTGTTACGACGGCCGTTGCAACACGATCTTTGCTTGAGCAAGTTACAACGTGGGGAACCGGGGCAAAGGCCAGAATAGACGGTTACGAGACTTTCGGCAAGACGGGAACCACAAATGATTGGACGGATGCATGGTTTGCCGGCGGTGTTCCAGGACTTGTAGTGGTTGTATATGTCGGAAACGACAACCACAAGCCATTGGGAGGTAGGACAACAGGTACTGTTGCGGCTGTTCCCGTATGGAAGGAATTTGTATCATACGCTGTTAAGAAGTTGAATTTGAACGCTAGATTTACGCTCCCGCCCGATGCCGGCGTCGAGTCGGTGCATGTGTGCAGAAAGACAGGATTTCTTGCTACATCTGAATGTCCGGCAACAGATATTCTGGTGCAGTCAGGTCAAGCGCCTACTACTCAGTGTCCGTGGCACGGAGGGGCATTGTCGGCAGCAAAATCAGACGAGAATGCTCCTCAGCTTTTGCTCGCTCCCATCGATGACGATATGACGCATTATAAGTACGCCCTTAATATCGGAAAGCAAGGAGCAGAAACACAGTCCGGAACGGATACGGATCAGCCTCAGGCCGCACAGCCGGAAGCTCAAGAAAGCCCCGTACTTACTAAGAAAACAAAGGATAATGGCTCGGCAAAGCTTCCGGAAAAGGATACTACTCCGTATAAGAAGGATCCAAGCAAACAAAGCGACATGGAAGCCAGATATCAGGAACTGCTGCGGCAGTACAAGATATCTGACTAGGAGTCTGCATTGAGGTGTAAGTTATATTGTCAGCCTGTGTTGCGGCCAAGGTGACGGAACAAATAGCTCCTGGAATAGTTGGAGAGCGAATCTGTCTGTCATACTTGATATAAAATCAACGGCAGCCTGAGCGTTGCCGTTATTTTTTTGCATTTTGTAGTTGAAGAGAGCTGTAAGTACGTGATCCACGCGAGAATCTTCTATCAGAGCGTTAGCCTGGCTATAGACTCTCTCATAAAGAAAAGTCCTCAGTTTTTCCGTAGCCGCGAGGGTTTCGGGGCTGAATTTTAGGTAATCATCTTTGCTGTTGTTTAGGATGTCCATTATCAAGGTGTTTATTCTTACTGAATTGCTTTCTCCCAATCTATGTTTGACTTCGTCAGGAATTTCGGATATTTGAATCATTCCTGCCCTTACGGCATCGTCGAGGTCGTGGTTGAGGTATGCGACCGAATCGGATATACGCACAACCCATGCCTCAAGTGTTGAGGGGTTTTCTAAATCGTACCCCGACCGCACATCAACCTGCCCCTTTGAGTGTTGGATTATACCCATTCTGACTTCCCATGTAAGGTTTAACCCTTCTCCGTCTTTCTCTGTGTGATCTACAACGCGCAGACTCTGTGCCGCGTGGTGAAATCCTGAAAGGCCATGCTGTTTGGATAGTTTGCTAAGCACTTTTTCTCCCATGTGCCCAAACGGAGTGTGCCCAAGGTCATGCCCCAGAGCAATTGCTTCTGTAAGATCTTCGTTAAGGCGCAGTGCCCTTGCTATGGTACGTGCAATCTGCGAAACTTCGAGAGTGTGTGTGAGTCTGGTTCTATAGTGATCTCCCTCAGGCAGAAGAAGTACCTGTGTTTTGTATTTCAGTCTGCGAAAGGATTTGCTGTGCAAAATTCTGTCCCTATCTCTTTGAAAGCATGTTCTTACTGAGCATGGCAATTCATATTTGTTCCTTCCTTTGCTCTGCGATGAGAGAGCAGCGTATGGAGACAGTATTTGTTTTTCTATTTCTTCCCAACGACATCTTGCGTCCATTTTTATCACCCGCGGTCTGCTTTTGTATAAAATAATAGGAGCAGAGAAAACTCCGCCCCTATTATACATGCAGATATTTTATTTTAACTGGTATATTACGTTATTTTATCAGACCAAGGGCAGCATGAGCGGCCGATAGACGCGAAACAGGCACTCTGAACGGTGAGCAGCTTACATAGGTTAATCCAAGGCTGTTGCAGAACGCGACACTGGACGGGTTTCCTCCGTGCTCTCCGCATATACCCAGCTTGATTTCGGGCAGCACAGAGCGCCCGCCATTGACCGCTATCTTCATAAGAGCTCCGACTCCGTCTCTGTCAAGCACTGCAAAAGGATTGCGTGGCAGTATTCCATATTCAACGTACTGTGCAAGGAATTTGCCTTCCGCGTCGTCACGGGAGTATCCGAATGTCGTCTGAGTAAGGTCGTTTGTTCCGAAGCTGAAGAATTCTGCAAATTCGGCGAGCTGATCGGCAATCATAGCCGCACGAGGCAGCTCTATCATCGTACCGACTTTGTATTCGAGTTTGCAGCTATACTTTTCGATTACTTCAGGACCGATTGTATCAATCATTTTGCGCAGACGGAGCATCTCTTCACGCGTACCTACAAGCGGAACCATTATATCCGGTATGACTTTAACTCCGTCAACTGTGAGTTTGCAGGCAGCATTGAAGATCGCCCTCACTTGCATTTCGTATATTTCAGGGTAGATAACACCAAGACGGCATCCTCTGAACCCAAGCATTGGGTTCACTTCATGCAGAGAGTGAGCCCTTGACATGGTGGCGCTTATCTTCTGCGCCCTTGCACTACCTGGGACACATTCCGAAAGCTGTCTTTGGAGTTCGTCTATTTTGGGCAGGAACTCATGAAGAGGCGGATCAAGAAGCCTGACCGTAACAGGCAATCCGTCCATTGCTTTGAATATTCCGAGGAAGTCAGCTTCCTGCATTTGTCCGAGTTTTGCCAGGTGGACAAGACGATCTTCTTTGGTTGATGCGACAACCATTTCCTGCATTACAGGGAGTCTGTCCGGTGCCATAAACATGTGCTCTGTTCTGCATAGACCGATACCTTTTGCGCCATAAGATCTGGCTCTCTGTGCATCCTCGGGCGTATCGGCATTTGCCCACACTTCCATGGTGGCATATTTATCGGCAGTATCAAGTATAAAACGGAAATCATCATTAAACTGAGGCTCTACGAGAGGAACTGCGCCGAGCATTACGTATCCGTTGCTTCCGTCAAGGGTGATGCAGTCATTCTTCTCGACAACAACGTTGCCTACAGTAAATTTCTCGGCTTCCAGATCAATCTTTACGGTTTCCGCACCTGATACACAGGGTTTACCGAGTCCTCTGGCAACAACGGCAGCATGGCTCGTCATTCCGCCGTGACTGGTCAGTACTCCCTGAGACGCAAAGAGTCCGTGTATGTCATCCGGCGTTGTTTCAGGTCTGACCAGTATCACTGCTTCGCCCTTCTGTCCTCGCTCGACAGCTTCGTCTGCATCGAAAACGACGACGCCGACTGCAGCTCCCGGTGAAGCAGGGAGACCTCTTACGAGCTTTTTGTATTCCGCTTTGGGGTCTATCTGCGGGTGCAGAAGCTGTTCAACCTGCTCCGGCGCGACTCTGGAAACCAGTGTTTTTTCGTCTATGAGACCTTCTTTGTACATATCCACAGCAACTTTAACAGCGGCATTCGCTGTGCGTTTTCCGTTTCTTGTTTGGAGTATGTACAGTTTGCCCTTTTCTACCGTAAATTCTATATCCTGCGCATCTTTGTAGTGATTCTCAAGCAGTTTGCTGATATCACAGAATTCTTTGTATATCTCGGGCATTTCTCTCTCAAGCGAAGCAATAGGAACCGGCGTCCTTATTCCGGCAACAACGTCTTCGCCCTGTGCGTTGATGAGGTATTCTCCGAAAAGTTTGTTTTCTCCCGTAGACGGGCTTCTTGTGAAGCAAACACCAGTTCCGCAGTCATCGCCAAGGTTGCCGAACACCATTGTGACTATGCTGACACCGGTACCGTACGACTCGGGAATGTCGTTAATTTTTCTGTAGGTGATAGCACGCGGAGTGTTCCAGCTTCTGAAAACGGCATCAATTGCAAGGCGGAGCTGTTTCCATGGGTCTGTCGGGAAATCAAATCCGGCGGCTCTCACTATCTCTTTATAATCCTTTACAAGAACCTTGAGCGCGTCAGCCGGAATTTTATAGTCTTCCTGAACTCCGACGATTTTTTTTGTCTTTTCAAGTCTTTTTTCGAACTTAGAGAGCTCAACTCCGAGGACGACATCCGAGAACATCTGTATAAATCTACGGTAACTGTCGTATGCAAATCTTTCGTCACCCGCTGCCTCAGCCAAAGCCTTTACCGTTTCATCGTTGAGCCCCAGGTTGAGGATTGTGTCCATCATACCGGGCATGGAGACAGGCGCACCTGACCTTACCGAGACAAGCAATGGATTGCTGGTTCCGCCGAATTTTTTATCTGTTAGTTTTTCCACTCTGGCAATGGCGGATTTTACGTCAGACCATATATTTGAGATAAAATCTTCCTCTTCCCAGTACTTATGGCAGGCCTCCGTCGTAAGTATAAATCCCGGAGGGACGGGAAGACCAATCTTCCACATCTGCGCAAGGTTTGCCCCCTTGCCACCCAGCAGCGTCCTCATCGAGGCATCGCCTTCGCTGAAATCATAAATATATTTTTTCGTTTCGCTCATAACACAGCCCCCTAATAATTGGTTCGTGCGACTCTGCTGCACGACAGATTGCCCACAGTGGAGAAAAACTTGCTACTTGAGCAGGCTAAAATCTCCGACCTTCATGAAAAATTCCTGACACTTCTGTAAAAGTGCCAGCCTGTTCTCTCTGATTTTTGTATCTGGATCCATAACTAGGACATCGTTAAAGAACTTAGCTATAACAGGAGCTAGTTCTGCAAGCAATGATGCGAGTTTTTCCCAATCACTGTTCTCCACCGCTGTGCCTGCCAGTCCAGTAAGAGACTGAAGCTTTGAGTAGAGGTCCTTTTCGGAATCAGATACAAAAACAGATTCGTTTACTTCATACTTCACTTCACCAGCTTTTACAAGTAAATTTTTAACTCTTACCGCTGCAGTGATAAGCTCGGCAAACCAATTTTCTTCGCTTGCTTTTTGCAAGGTATCACACATGCGGAAGACTTGAAGCGGACGCGACGGGATTGTTTGCAGCGCGAGCGCAACGACTTCGTGTTTGAATCCCTTTTCTCTTACTTGAACTTGCAGACGCTGTTTCAAAAATGTGGAAATTTTCTCCATTGTAACTGCGTCAAGTTCCAGTGACTCCGATGCATAGGAAATAAGTTTGTCAGTGTCAATATCAAGGTCGAGCCCCCATATTATCTCATTTATGCAGCGTGCGGCTCGTCTGAGACCATACGGATCCTGCGATGATGTGGGTTCGAGGCCGATCTTATATATTGCTGTGATTGTGTCTGCCCTTTCGGCAAGACCGAGAATAGCTCCTATTATTCCCGATGGGAGTTCGTCTCCAGCAAATCTAGGGAGATATTGCTCATAGAGAGCGAGAGCAACTTCTTCGGATTCGCCGGATTTTCTCGCATATTCACGCCCCATTACGCCCTGAACGTCCGAGAACTCATAGACCATGTTTGTAACAAGGTCGGCTTTTGCAAGATCGGATGCTCGTGCAACTTGAGACTTTATCTCTTCGCAGCCAAACAAATCCGTCATCCACAAAGCCAATTTTTTTATTCTCTGTACTTTATCATACACAGACCCAAGCTGCTCCTGATATGTTACGCTGCGAAGCTCTTCGGCTCTTTCGTCAAGGCTCTTTAGCTGGTCCTCTTTCCAGAAAAACGCAGCGTCGTAGAGTCTTGCACGAAGAACCCTTTCGTTGCCCTCACGTACGACATTCATATCTTTGGCTTTGTTGTTGCTTACACCTATGAAGTTGGGCATAAGCTTTCCAAAACTGTCCTTAACGGGGAAGTATCTCTGGTTCTTAGCCATTGAGAGAACAAGAACTTCTTCAGGAATATCAAGGAATTCTTTATCAAAACTACCGTAAAAGACCACAGGATATTCGTTAAGATGAACATTTTCTTCGAGAAGTTCTGGGTCAATCTCAACTTTAGCATTAAGCTCTTTTTCAACGGAAGTAATTCCGTCAAGTATCATTGATTTACGTACCTCAGGATTCAGCACAACGTAGTTCTCCGCCATAAGTCTTTCGTATTCGGAAGGAGCCGTTATTGTTATCGAATCTGAGCCCATAAAACGATGCCCGCGCGAAATGTTTCCGCTTGTAACATTTCCAAATGTAACAGGAATTAACTCGTTTCCGAAAAGAGCCACTATCCAACGTACAGGACGGGCAAATCTGACGCTGCTGTCCGCCCAATACATGCTCTTGGGAAAGGAAAGTCTTTTCATTATCTTTTCAAGTATAGCAGGCAATACTTCTGAAGTTGCCTTGCCCGCTTCCCGTTTTTCGGCAATAATGTACTCAGCATTCCCTACAGTTTGAAATTTAAGATCTTCTACGCTGACTCCGCGGCTTTTCGCAAAGCCTTCCGCGGCTTTTGTCGGTTTTCCCTCTGCATCAAAGGCTTGAGATTTCATAGGGCCTCTAGCCGTCTCAACACTGTCCTGCTGCGCCTCCGACAGACCGTTCACGCAGAGAGTTATCCTGCGAGGAGTGGCAAAGACCTTAATACTGCCGTATTCTATGTGGGAAGCCGAAAATTCTTCCGCAGAATAGGAAGCTACGTCATTTATCGTCTTTGGCATAAAACGGGCTGGGATTTCCTCTGTACCAATTTCAAAAAGTAAATCTCTTACAGACATAATTTAAGCACCTTCCTTTGCAGAAGCGTGTTTGTCAAATTTTCCCATCAGCGGATGCCCCATTGATTCACGCTGATCAACATAGGCCTGGCAGCATGCGCTGGCCAATGCCCGCACTCTTCCTATATATCCTGTACGCTCCGTCACGCTTATCGCGTTTCTGGCGTCAAGAAGGTTGAATGAATGTGAACATTTTAGGACATAATCGTAGGCCGGCAATACAAGTCCTCTTTCGAGAACTTTCTTTGATTCGGCTTCATACATAGAGAACAGTTGGAAGAGCATATCGGTGCTGGCAACTTCGAAGTTGTAGGTGGAATGTTCAACTTCGCCCTTATGGTGGACATCTCCGTATTTCACATCTCCAACCCAATTAAGGTCATAGACGTTGTCAACCTTCTGTACAAACATTGCAATACGTTCTATGCCATATGTGATTTCGGACGGGACAACTTCCATGTCCAGAGAACCCATCTGCTGGAAATAGGTGAACTGAGTAACTTCCATGCCATCAAGCCAAACTTCCCAGCCGAGTCCCCAAGCGCCTGTGGTAGGATTTTCCCAGTCGTCCTCAACAAAGCGAATATCATGTTCAGCGGGATCAATGCCGAGAACCTTCAGGCTTTCAATGTACATCTCCTGTATATTATCAGGTGCAGGCTGTATTATGACCTGGTACTGGTAGTAGTGCTGGAGTCTGTTTGGGTTTTCTCCATACCTTCCGTCTGTGGGTCTCCTTGACGGCTCAACATAAGCCACACGCCAAGGCTCCGGCCCGAGTACTCGCAGAGTAGTGGCAGGATTCATAGTCCCCGCTCCGACCTCAATGTCATACGGCTGCTGTATTACGCACCCTTGCTGTGCCCAGAAATTTTCCAGGCGCATAATGATTTCTTGAAAGTTCACTCCCATTAACCTCCTTTAGTCGCACATCTGTTCTGTTTATAGATTTTATCCTACATTTTAAAGTTATGTCAAAAAAATGTAAGAAGTTTTTTTGTATACTCTTCGCAAAGTGATGATTCTCCCTGCTGTACAGACCATTTTATAAACTTTTCGTGTTCCAAGAGTGCGGCACGCCTCAGCAAAGTAATTTCTGTTTCAGAAAGAACAGTCTCGCCTACAGAGCATTTATCGCAGCAAAAACCATCTTTTTTCCATAATGCACGCCCTAATATCTGTGTTCCGCACTCGCAGCATACAGACAGAGAAGGGGCAAGACCGGCGGAGTTCAGAAGCTTCCATATATACCTGAACTCAATGATACTGACAGGGCACTCCGCTTTGAGCAGAAGCATAGTACTCCACAGAACATTAAGTACATGGTTGCTTTCATGTGATGTCATAGTCACTTTCGTTACCGCTTTATAGAATCGTACCGCGGCTATAAGACGCGCAGGATTGGATCTTAACGATATAAAATCCTCTTTCACCTCAGCACTTTTCAGATAAAGTCTACCGGGACTTTGGTACAATTCGTAGGTTCCCCATACAAGCGGTTCCGCCGCTCCTCCAAACCTGTTTTTTGACGACGATGCCGGAGCACTGACCCATCTAGGTCCCAGGTCACGTAAAAAAAGCAGAAGGGAGCCGCCGCTCGTAACGGAATCCCTTCTTTGAAGAACTGTCCCGGACTGTTTGTAATAACCTTGCTCAAGATTGTCAGCCTCGGCAAAGTTTATCAAAAACTATACCCCAATCTGCGAAGCTCTTCCTGTGACTTTCTCCAGCCGGGTTTCACTTTAACCCACAGCTGCAGGAAAACGGGGTAACCGAACTTTTCTTCAAGCTCTTTACGGGCCGCGGTTCCTATTGTCTTTAATTTAGAACCTGACTTCCCTATTATTATCCCCTTTTGCCCCGGTCTGTCTACTATTATCGTAGCTCTTATCTCACATGTTTTAAGTTCCGGAAACTCATCAGGACTTTTAAATTCCTCAACCAACACGGCGACTCCGTGCGGAACCTCTTCCTCTGTGAAATAGAATATTTTCTCGCGAATAACTTCTGCGGCCAAAAATCTTTCCGTGGAGTCCATCAACATGTCCTCCGGATATATTGCCGGCTGTACGGGAAGATGCTCGCTTATTTTATCTGCCATTATATCCAGATTGGTATCACTCTTGGCAGACACGGGTATTATTGCCACAGGGGACACCCTCTCACTGTAGATGCCCGCCGCTTTCAGATAGTGCTCGGGGTCGGAGAGCTGGTCAATTTTATTTATTACCAACACAACCGGGAGATTCAAAGCTCCGAGAACAGAGAGTATCATCTCGTCCTTTTCTCCAACGGCTCTGTCCGTGGCCTCGACCACGTAGCATACTAAGTCAACTTGCCCCAGCGCATCAGTTGCCTCCTGCATCATAAAGTTTCCGAGGGCATGCTGCGGCTTATGTATGCCCGGCGTGTCCACAAACACAATCTGCTCATCTTGAGTTGTATAAATACAACGGACGGCATTGCGGGTTGTCTGCGGTTTCGGAGATACGGCCGCAACCTTTTCCTTCAAAAGGGCATTTATTATTGACGACTTGCCAACATTGGGTCTGCCGAGCAGTGCGACATATCCTGCCCTAAATGTACTTTTTACGGCCTTTTCAGCTTCCATGTCATATTCATCCTTTTTATGTGTCCGTTATTGTTCGATTGAGTCAAAAAACATCTTTACAAGCAAATCCTGTTCTTCCCACATTCTGTTTTTGCGTTCTTCGTTATCATGATCCCTGCCTATTAAATGCAGCAGTCCGTGTGATATGACAAGAACCGTCTCTTCTAAGAAAGTTCTGTTATTTTCCGCAGCGTTCTTTAGAACAACATCAGGACACACCATTATGTCGCCGAGTGTGAGCACCTCCCAATCATCGGGAGGGATAAAATCCCCACTCTCGGATTCCCACATGGGGAAGGACAGAACGTCTGTCGGTTCGGCAATATCACGGTACTCGCCGTTTATCTCAGCCATCTTCTGCGGATTCAGAAATGTGAGTGACACCTCTACATCTGCAACTACCGATGGTATGCTGTTTTCGTTTTGAAGAGCTTCCGTGTAGACACCTTCAAGTCTTGAAATAAACGAATCGTTTATTTCATTTTTTTGAGCTTCATTCAGTGCGTCAAGTTCACCCATGTATATTATTACATTCATTTTCTCACATCCTGATCCTTTTTCATTGATGCCTGAAGTTCGGCGGCAACGACCTTTACATTACGTACTTCACGCGAATGGTAGGTTGACCTAAGTATATCAACAAAACACGTTTTTATAATATTCATATCGCTGAATGTAAAATCGACATTATCAAGCTGTCCCGCTTCAACTTTGGATTTTATTACATTATCCACCAATATACGCAAGTCACGTATTGTTTCGAATGGTTTGTTGCGAGCTTTAACAGCGGCTTCTACCGAGTCGGCCAACATAACAAGGGCGGTTTCCCGAGACTGAGGTTTAGGTCCCGGATAGCGGAATTGTTCTTCCGTAACGTTTTCTCCCATTGCAAGAGCCTTCTCATAAAAATATTTTTGCACTGTCGTTCCGTGGTGCTCTGCGATAAATTTCCAAAGACTTTTCGGAAGCTTTGTGGCATCGGCTATTTCCAAACCGTCTCTCACGTGAGATATGAGAATAAGGCCAGAGAGAGACGGAGAGAGCGAATCATGTATATTATCCCCATGTATTTGATTTTCAACAAAATAGAGTGGGTTCTTCAGCTTTCCTATATCATGGTAATAAGCTCCCGCTTTTACAAGAAGCCCATTCATTTTCAGGCTGTCGGCGGCAGCTTCCGCAAGGGTACCGACCATAAGCGTATGATGGTATGTGCCGGGAGCCTCCATTTGCAGTCTCTTTATAAGAGGCTGCGACGGGTGACTTAGCTCAAGAAGGCGCAGCGGGGAAATTACGTCAAACACGTTCTCCCACATCGGCAGAAGAGCTACCACGATTGCTCCCCACAATGCGCTGAAGAGCAGAGATGATATCATCAGTTTGTATGTAAAGTAGAGTCCCATTCCCCAGTGCATAACCACAGAAACTGTACTTAAACAGATACCCAGAAAAAAGAGATTCTTCCATATTGTCATACGATGATTCGGCGGGTCAATGAAAAGGATTCGCCCTATTCCTGCAGAGAAGGATGCCAGCACGCACCCAAGGGCAACGATGCCAGGATTTGTGCCGTAGGTAATCATCACACTGATGATTCCTCCACCGAATACGATATGGTACGACAAC
Organism: uncultured Synergistaceae bacterium; assembly: GCA_964496275.1. Lineage (GTDB taxonomy): Bacteria > Synergistota > Synergistia > Synergistales > Synergistaceae > CAZBYL01. The sequence goes on from CAZBYL010000007.1 coordinate 12,806, forward strand.
GATACAGGAAGAGTCAGACAAAGCCATCCTGTGAGCCCCAGTACGGCCATTGAGTAGCTTCCGCCCAGTTTTGTGAATAAAAGTTCGAGCGCCCACACAAGCGATATTACGACAGCTACGTAAACCCACTCTCTCATTGAAAGTTTTTCCTTAAGCCCGCTCTCTATCCATATCGGCCAAAAACTCCAAGCTATGACAACGATAAGAATGAATGCCAAGTGCTTAAGCGGAAACGCGGCATCAGGATAACCCTGAGACTGCAAAAGCTTTGCCAATGCGGGGGTCACTACCTGTCCTTTTTGAACCAACACAGCACCGGGGCGAATTTCCCGAACGACCGCAGGTATCTGCAAGGAAACGTCTTCACGAAGCCTTGCCGTCATTTCAGAATCGGACTGCAATGATGGATTAAGTATTAAATCCAGAATTTGAAATGCCACATTTCTGTCGGCCTGGGATAACGGAGACCGTTTAAGGTATTTCCATATCAGTGAAGCCTGCTGTTCGCGTGTTTGTGCTTCATCACGAATTCGGCCTCCTATTTCAGAAACTGACGAAACAATCCTTTTCCTCTCAAGTTCTGTAAGGCTTTTAAAAAGTTCTAAAAGTGGTTTGTTAAACAGTAATGAGTACTCGGCATTTTCAAGCATATCTAACCGTTTATTCACTTCAGCCGCTATTTTTTCATCCTGGACCATAACATCTACGATTCTTGCGGCAGCTCTCTGCCTGAGTTCAAGAGTAGCGGCTCTGTCTTCATATCTGGCGGTGGTAAGAGCAAAGTAAGTCTTTGCTGAGGGAGTGCCTATCTGATAGTTTTCCCTTCTGTCAGATATATACCAATTAACGCAGACAAGCAACACCGCAACGGCAAGCAGAACCGAGCGGAAAAGAAGGTACTGTTTGTTTTCCGGATTGAGAGTAAATTTTGACGTTACAGTTGATATAAATTTTATAATCGGAGATTTATTCTTTTCCCCTATGGTCATATTCTTCGTATGCCCTCACAATACGCTGGACTATTTCATGGCGCACTACGTCACGATTATTAAGATGCGCAAAGGCTATTCCAGGTATATCCTTTAATATTTTCTGAACAAAAATCAGCCCCGACTCCTTATTACCCGGCAAGTCAACTTGCGTTACATCTCCGGTTACTACAGCTTTGGAGCCAAAGCCAAGCCTGGTAAGGAACATTTTCATCTGCTCTGCGGTGGTATTTTGCGCCTCATCCAAGATGATAAAACTGTCGTTAAGCGTTCGCCCTCTCATATATGCAAGAGGCGCCAATTCTATTACGCCTTTTTCAAAATATCGATTAAACTTTTCCGCCGGCAAAAGGTCGTAAAACGCGTCATAAAGAGGCCTAAGATATGGCTCTACCTTATCCATCAGGTCACCAGGAAGGTAGCCTAGCCTCTCACCGGCTTCTACAACCGGCCGAACCAGAACGATGCGGCTGACTTTTGCTGATTTTAGAAACGCAACGGCCTGAGCGACAGCCAAATATGTCTTACCCGTGCCGGCCGGGCCGATGGCAAACGTAATGTCATTCGCCCTTATCGATCTTGCATATTCTTTCTGACCTTCGGTAAACGGACGAATGGGCTTGCCCCTGTTGCTGACACACAGAACCTCATCGTAGAGAGACTTTAGGTTAATGTCCGCTCCCTCCGAAATTTGGTGGAGACCATAGCGAATCTCCGCACTGCTTAACTTTTGCCCGTTCAGAGAGAGGTCGGCAAACTGTGTCAGCAAATCTTCGATCCGTGCGACAAGCTTTTCGTCATCGCCCTTTATTGACAATTGCTCGCCGCGTGCGTATATCTTGACCGGAAACGTCTGTTCTACAAGGTTCAGAATTTCATCATGTCCGGCAAGCAAACGAACTACAGACTCTTCCCGCCGAAGCATAGGCTTCAGCGGGGAATCCGAATTTACTGTTTTTTCGGTATCTGACATTTTATATTATTCGTACAATCTATGCCTTGACGACTGCTTTTACTTCAGGCACTTCTTCCCTGATTGCACTCTCGACCGTCATTCTAAGCGTCTCCTGAGCATACGGACACGTGCCGCATGCGCCTACCAGCTCGACGTAAAGAATGCCGCTCGCTTCATCAAAATTCACAAACGTAACATCTCCGCCATGAGACTGAAGCAAGGGCGATATTTTGCTGTCGATAACTTCCATTACTTTTTCTTTGACTGTCATTTCAATTCCTCCTGATTTTTGTTTATTCTTTATTTATTTTCTTTGCATTTAGCCTTCTGCCATAAAAGATCAAGTTCCTCCAAGGAGAATTCATTCCATGCTCTTTTTGAATCGGCAACCGAAGACTCAATATCCCTAAAGCGTGATGCAAACTTCATGCAGGCCATATGAAGAACCGACTCCGGATCATTATCCAGGTGCCTTGAGAGGTTTACGACCGCAAACAAAAGATCTCCCAGCTCTTCGGAGATATTATTCAGATCCTTATTTGCTATGGCCTCTTTCAGCTCTGAGACTTCCTCGTCTACCTTATTCATAACGGGGGTTATATCCCCTTTTTCCCAGTCAAATCCAACCTTTGCCGCGCGTTCCTGGATTCTGTATGCTCTCAAGAGAGCCGGCAATCCGCGCGGGATACCGGCAAGTACAGAAGAATCCGATTTACGTTCCTTACGTTCGGCAACCTTTATCTGCTCCCAATTTTTGAGCACCTCTTCTGATGTTTCAGCCGTAACTTCTCCGAAAACATGAGGGTGCCGTCTTATCAGTTTTGCAGTCAGCCCGTCGATAGCATCACAGATGTCAAAATCACCGCGCTCTTCGGCTATACATGAAACAAAGACCACCTGCAGCATCAAGTCTCCGCACTCTTCGCGCATATTTGCTATATCATCATTCTCAATCGCTTCGATTAATTCGTACGATTCTTCGAGGATATAGCGCCTTAAGGTCAGGTATGTCTGTTCTCTGTCCCACGGGCATCCGTTCTCGGCTCTAAGACGCTTCATAATTCCTACAAGCTTTGTAAATTTAGAAGCGGCAGAAGCAGAATCCAACATTGTCAACGCCTCCCTAACATACGTCTATTCTATCAGATTTAGCAAATATTGTTTCTCGATTATTGCGGAAAGAGTTTCCATTCCCGCAAAACCACCGACGCCTATCAAACCGTCGAGGCGGCGCATCCACTTTGGTGCGGGAAGTAAATTTTGCCACAATCCTTCCGGCTCCCCTTTCACAATCGTTTCGTCTCGTCCGCAGACAATACGGGTTATACCAAAGTCGGACGACGCAGATCTTACATACGCCATGTTGAACAAGAAATTCAGGCTCGGCGGCAACTCTCCGAATCTATCCACTGTCTCATTCCGCAGCTCAGTAACTTCATTTGGATGCTCGGTTTTCAGCAAGCGTCTATATAGAGTGACGCGCAAATTTTCCTGGGGGAGATAGTCTTGCGGTATAGTAGCAGGAAACTCTATTTGTACTTCCGCAGACATACGAAGTTTACCTCGAATTCTTGCTATTTCCTCCGCAAGCATATCGCAGTATTTCTGATAACCGACTTTCCCAGAGTTGCCGTGTTGGGCAATACCGATTAAATCTCCCCCACCGCGTATTTGTAAGTCACGCTGTGCAAGCTGATAGCCAGCACCAAGTTCATCCAGTTCCGCAATGGCCTCAAGTCTTTCGCTCGCATCTACTGAGAGGTGCACATCCTGAGGATAGAACAAAAAGGCATAGGCCTGTTCTTCTCTTCTTCCGACACGTCCTCGTAGCTGATACATCTGCGCAAGCCCCAGTTCATGGGCATCGTCCACTATCAATGTATTTGCCTGTGGAATATCAAGACCGCTTTCGACGATAGTGGTACAGATGAGAATATCTATATCTCCGGCAGAAAACTGCATCATTGTTTTCTCAAGCGCAGATTCAGGTGTTTTACTGTGAGCTACGGCTATCTTAAGTTTAGGGAAAAGCCTCCTCAACATTGTTGCCCGCTCCTGTATGTCTCCTATTCTGTTGTGAACAAAGAAAATTTGTCCTCCTCTATTCTTCTCTCTGAGCACCGCATTTTTGAGAAGTTCCTCAGACCAGGGACGTACAACGGTTATCACGGGAAGGCGTCTTTGGGGCGGTGTCTGAAGAACGGACATGTCCCTCAAACCGCTTACAGACATTGAGAGAGAGCGCGGTATAGGCGTAGCCGAAAGCATCAGCACATCAACTTCCGGAGCGACCTTCTTGAGATGCTCTTTATGCATGACACCGAATCTATGTTCCTCGTCAACTATCACGAGGCCTATATTTTTAAAGGATACATCGGCACTGATAAGCCTGTGTGTTCCTATTATTATGTCAACCTTACCCTCCTGCAGGTCTTGCAGGATTTTTTTCTGGGTGGCTACCGGCACAAACCTGGAAACTACTTCGACTCTTATGGGCAGATTGGCAAATCGCATAAAAAACGTTTCATAGTGCTGTTGAGCAAGAAGAGTGGTAGGAGCCATTACAGCAACTTGTTTGCCGTTGAAGACTGCCATTGCCGCTGCACGAAGAGCTACTTCTGTTTTTCCGAATCCTACATCTCCCACAATCAGACGATCCATCGGAACAGGCCGGTGCATGTCTGACAAGACGTCAGCGATGGCTCTTAGCTGATCCGCTGTCTCGGTGTAAAGAAAATTCCCCTCTATCTCCTTCATCATGCTATTATTATTCGCAAATGAAAAGCCCTGTGTCAGCTCTCTTGCGGCATAAATTTCTACCAGCTCCTTCGCAGCTTTTTCAGCCATCTCACGAGCTTTTGCCGCTGATTTTTTCCAATGCGAACTTTTCAGATTATCGAGAACTGCTTCCTGTCCGGGCATCGGAGACCATGAGGATATTTTCCAAAACTGCATTACAGGAATTAAAAGTCTGCGATCGTCGGCAAACTGAAGCACCAAATATTCCTGAGTTCCATCTGCGGTCTCGGCCGTTTGCGGTCCCAAGTAAAGAGCGACGCCATAATCATCATGCACCACATATTGCCCTTGAATCAACCCGGCACCCCAGTCACTTGGGGCATGGCTCTCAAGTCTGTGGCGCGGCACACTCACTCCGGCAAGTTCAAGGTCTGTAATGACTGCTTCTTTTGTATATGAATCGATAAAACCCTCAGAGAGAGTCCCTTTGACACTTTTGAATGAGTTTACGTCAGCCCAATCTATGTTCCGCTGCGACTCCGAATATATCGAGATGGAATACCCATCGTCAATAAGAGACGCGCAGTAAATTTCAAGTTCTTTTAGTTTTCCTCTGAAAAACGGGAATTGGCGTATAGGCATCCGCACTGAGGTATTTTTTACATCTGCTGTTACTCTCAGCCGATTGTAGCGGCCCAATTTTTTGCACAAATCCTCCCATTTCTGCCACGGGACTGTGCTTTGTATAGTTCTGTCAAGGTTGTTCCAAAGCCAAGTTGCATTTTCAGCCGTAGTGTCAAGGCCGTTGGGGTCGAAAAACACAACGCGCATATTGTCTGGGAAATAATTTGTAGGTTCAAAGTCACCTTTGGAACACAGACTTTGAATTGATGATTCGCTCAGGGTGCGAAGACTTTTTTGAGTCTCAGGCATGAAGAACCTTAAGCTTTCAACGCTGTCATCAAAAAATTCGATCCTCAGCGGAAATGGGTCTGACGGACTAAAGACATCCACAATGCTCCCCCTCGAGACAAATTGCCCCGGAGACCAAACTATATCATTCCGCTCATACCCGCTGCGCGTAAGCCAAGCGATTATCGCATCTCTGCCCACTTCATCGCCTGTTTTAAAGCGAAACCAATCACTCGAAAAAGAAAAAGGAGCCAGTAAAGATGCAGGTGTAGCGGCCAAAATACCGCCGCTGTTTTTAAATTTTTCAAGTACTCCGCCTCTTGATATCTGTAGCGCCTGTGACCTCGTTTCATCTTCGGAAAGGGAAATTTCCGGAAGAAGCGAGATATTACGAAAAAGCTCCATAACTTCACTATCGGCAACAAAATCACGGGTTTGACGCTGATCAGGAAGCAAGACAAGCAAAGGGCAGTCCGCGTCTCTGCAACTCCAAGGCCGCATCGCTCCCTTTGAAATAAGATGCACTGCCTTATTCCTGTACCATGCATCACTATCAAGTAAAAAAAGGCTGCTCGCCGCGTATTTTTCGATATTAGTCATTTTATTATTTTCACTTTATCATATTTTGTTAGTAGACACATAAAAGGCGTGACAATGTCACGCCCTCTTTTCTTCTTCCAATCTCAGCCCGTTTATTTTGCTCATAGCCTTTTGGATATCGTATTTTAGCCACATAGAAACAGCTTCCCACGCGATATCCTCCAGCTGATGCCATTGAACTCGCTGACTCTGAGGTATACGGCCAAGCACCCAGTCGGCCATGTCAGGACGCTCTCCGGGAGGAGCTCCCACACCTATTCTAAGTCTGGGAACATCCAAGGTTTGAAGTGCGCCCAATATTGACATCATGCCCTTCTGTCCGCCTGCCGAACCGGATTCGCGCATTCTTACCCGCCCAAAAGGCAGTGCCGCATCGTCAAAAATAACAAGCACATCGGACGGATCCAGGTTCTGATACTTTACTGCTTCAATAACCGCAGTTCCGCTCAGGTTCATGAAGGTATAGGGCTTTAGCAGTGATATCTTTATTTCATCTTCAAACATAACGGAACCCCAAAAGGCACCTTTGAACTTCATCTGAGGCTCGGCAAGACGAAGGCGGCTCACCAAAGAATCAACAATGAGCCACCCAGCATTATGCCTTGTCCATGTATACTCAGTGCCGGGATTACCCAACCCTACAATCAGCTTCATATCAGGAGAAAGCTCAGCAATCCATTATTCCTCTTCTTTTGTTGCCTTACCCTTAGCTACAACCTCAACTTCGCGCTCGCCCTCTTCCACTACTTCTTCCTCATCGAGGGAATCTTTCGGCTGAAGGACATGAAGAACCATGGTCTCCGGATCAGTGATCAGTTCTGCACCTTCGGGAATTGCAAGGTCTCTGACAAATATTTCGGAACCTATTTCAAGCCCGGCTATGTCCACGTCAATCTGATCGGGGATATCCTTAGGCTGAATGGATACATGAAGAAGTCTCGTTCCCATGTTAAGGATGCCGCCGTCCTTAACGCCTTTGCAAATATCCTTATTCTGAATGTGAATGGGAATTTCAACCTTGATCATGTGCCCAGTAATTACCTGGTAGAAGTCAATGTGACGAATATTCTGAGTAAGCGGGTGGCGCTGCACATCTCTGATAAGCGAGGATACCACAGTGCCGCCAGACATATGAAGTTCGACAAGCGTCGTCTCTCTGTGCGAGCTATTCACAAGTGCCACAATTGATTTGGCCGCAACCACACCAGGAAGTCCCATTTTGTGTTCAGGGCCGTAAAGAACGACAGGAATCATGTTCTTGGAACGTATCTTTCTGCATGCTCCTGTTCCCATCTGCTCTCTCTTTGTAAAATCTACCTTAACCTGTTCATTTCTTGACGCCATATGATGTTTCCTCCTCAGATATTGTTTGCTATTGGTGGTTATTTTATAAACAAGCCTTATGCGGTCAACGAACCGTTACCGCAAGAAAACTCTGCTTAACGAAACAGGATACTCACTGAATGTTCAGAGTGTATTCTGCGCAGTGCCTCTGCGAACAGTGGTGCAATCGGAAGGACTTTTACCTTTTCAAATTTTTTACTTTCCGTAAGAGGTATCGTATCCGTAAGAACAACTTCTTTAATGCACGAACTCCTCAGTCTGTCGATCGCAGGTCCCGAAAGCACACCATGTGTAGCACAGGCATAGACTTCCTTTGCTCCACGCTCCATAAGAGCTTCGGCTGCCTTGACCATTGTGCCTGCGGTATCAATTATATCATCAACAAGCACGGCCGTCTTTCCTTCTACATTTCCGATAATCTCCATTACTTCGCAGGTATTGGCGACTTCATGTGAACGGCGCTTGTCTACGATTGCAAGGTCAGCATTGCCTATCTGTTCTGCGAACTTCCTAGCTCTGACTACGCCTCCGATATCCGGAGAAACAACGGAAACGAGCCCCGCCTCGGCTTCCTTCTGCAGAACTCTGCGGAAATAAGAAGCAAGGAGAGGGCCGCCTGTAAGGTGGTCTACAGGAATATCAAAAAAACCTTGTATCTGGCCCGCATGAAGGTCTGCTGAAATGACCCTGTCCGCTCCGGCCTTTTCCAAAAGATTGGCGATCAGTTTCGCCGTAATGGGCTCTCTAGAACGTGTTTTTCTGTCCTGTCTCGCATAACCGAAATATGGCATTACGAGATTGACTCTATAAGCAGAGGCTCTTTTCAGTGCGTCCAAAATTATCAGAAGCTCAATAAGGTGCTCGTTCGCGGGCTCGCATGTCGGCTGCACAACATACACATCCGCACCGCGTACGCTCTCCTCAATTGAAACACCTATTTCACCGTCAGAAAATCTGAATAACTTTGACGCTGAAAGAGGAACACCGAGGTTTACGCACACATTCTCCGCAAACTGCGGATGAGCGCTGCCAGAAAATATTTTTACCTCTCTCAAACCTGCCGACATGTTACTTTCCTCCCTTAATTTTGTTCCTGCGGGTATACCAATTTTCTATTATAATCTGCCTGGCTCTTCCGACACCGAGGCCTCCGTCAGGAATATCATTCGTTATTGTAGAACCGGCCGCAGTGGTAACGTTGTCGCCAAGAACAACGGGGGCAACAAGCATCGTATCGCTGCCGATAAAACAATTGTCTCCTATAGTTGTCGGGTTCTTCTTCTTACCGTCATAATTGCAAGTTATAGTTCCTGCGCCTATATTTGTCCTCTCCCCCACAGAAGCATCTCCTATGTAGGAAAGGTGCGGAACTTTTGAACCTCTTTTTACTGTACTTTTTTTAATCTCCACAAAACGCCCCACATGGACGTCTTCCATCAAAACTGTGTTCTCCCGCATAAAGACAAACGGTCCTACCGAAGAACCGCTGCCTATCGAGGCATTATTTAGGCGAACATGCCCTACAATTTTTACGTCATCTGCCAAAACAGCGTCACGCAACACAGTAAAGCTGCCTATCCTGCACCCAGACCCCACAGAAGAGCTTCCCCACAACTGCACGTTAGGTTCAACGACAGTGTCCTCGCCGATAGAAACACCGGGCGCAATCCAAGTCGACGCGGGATCCATAATTCTGACCCCTCTTTGCATCCACTTACGCGCGGTACTGTCTCTCATGATAGCAGATACTTCCGCTAACTGTACAGGGTCGTTTACACCTATAAATTCATCAGGGAACTCAGACTTTACAGCACTTACCTTACCGCCTGACTGTGATATGAGATAGAGCGCATCAGGCAGATAATACTCTTTCTGTGCATTTTTGCATGATATTTTTTCTATCACTGATGCAAGTGCTTTTGTTTCAAATATATACATTCCGCTGTTCACTTCACGACACAAGAGTTCTTCCTCATTGGCATCCTTGTGTTCCACAATATGAACACCGGCGTCGTCTCTTATCACACGGCCATATCCAGCAGGGTTATCTGTTTCGAAACTCAGCAAGGTACATTTATTTTCTGACGCAGAGTGATACTCAGCAAAACTCTTTATTGTGCGGGAAGTTATGAGGGGGGTGTCTCCTGCTAAAATCATAACATTGTCATATTTTTGCCACCAAGACATAGCAAGCCTGGCGGCATGCCCTGTCCCAAGCTGTTCTCTCTGCCACAAGACCTCCGAATCTGGAAAACGTTCAGAGAGCCATGATTCAACTTTTTCGCCTTCAAAGCCTACCATAACTGCAATATCACTGATACCGGCTTCTTCTGCGGCAGAAAGAGGATAATACAACAGAGGTTCTTCAAGGAGTGTCTGAAGCACCTTAGGCGTTTTGCTCCTCATCCTAGTTCCCTTGCCGGCGGCAAGCACCAACAAACAGAACTGCTTTTGAATATGATCCATAACTGCCGTCCCTCCAGAGACAAATATATACACACACAAAAAAACAAACAGAGGAGGCCAGTCAAACCTTCTCCAGAGAACTCATGGCTGGGGTGGATGGATTCGAACCATCGATCGCGGATCCAAAGTCCACTGCCTTGCCGCTTGGCTACACCCCATAATAACACTCGACGGACATTATAGCGTCATTAGTCAAAAATGCGCAAGTAGAAATAGTGAATCTTGTTACAACAATATACAAAATATTGCAAATGACTTATAATGATTACAGTTTGGAATAATGACTTTGATATACCGGAGGTAACGGTCATGTGGACAGTAAATGACGGAATTTCTGTGCTGAGAGAGCGCGGAGCAAAGATTACAGCACAGAGAATAGCCATCCTAAGGCAGTTAGAAGGACGCACCGACCACCCATCAGCCGATGTGTTATATAAAGAGCTCGCTGTAGATTTTCCTACAATGTCAGTGGCAACAGTCTACAGTACGGCGCAGCTTTTGGCAGAGGCGGGACTGATAAAGATTCTCAGCATCGACGACAAGAGAGTCTACTTCGATCCTACTGTAGGTACACACGGACATTTCTTGTGCAAGAGATGTGGGAGAATAATCGACATCGAAATTGACGAAGGCAGTCTATATAAATCCACTTCCTCAGCTAAGAACGACATAAGCACAATCGAACATGCAGAAATATTCTTCTATGGGTTATGCTCCGATTGCGTTAGTATACAGTAAGTCTTCAGCGGCAAAATGGGAGATTATATTTCTTTAGCAGCGGGAGTGGGATTTTTGTACTGGCCATATCTTTGGTGCTGGTTCAGAAAAGAGGATACCGCCGATTACGGGCTTGTTATGGATTATAACTTGCGGTCGATTTTGCAGACACTCGGGGTGTCTGCAATTGTTTTGTCTATATTGACCCCCGTTGCCATTCTCTGGCCATGGGACGACTTACCCCACAGCAGATCAATCGGATATATTTTAAAGATGCTTGGCTCGGGACTGGCCGCCGCCGTAATTGAGGAGACTTTTTTCAGAGGGTGGGTGCAAACTATGTTTAGGAAGCGCTTTGGCCCGATATTCTCAATAACAGCAACCAATTTAATTTTTGCTCCCATACATCTGATTGTAGCTCCATATGTTATTTCTTTGGCGACTTTTTTTCCCGGGCTCGTAATGGGCGCGCTGAGAGAAAAATACGGCAATATATTTCCGTCCATAGTTTTCCACTTCTTAGGGAATGTCTGGGCGATATGGTTTTTTCCTTCTCCATTTATAAGATAAGGGGTGTTTGATTTGCATTCATGCTCATCACGAAAATTTTTATCGGTTATATTTGCGATCGGACTCTTTTTGCTTACAGCCCAAACGGTTTTTGCGGAAGAGAGCAACTTATTTGTTCTTAGAATACCGCTCACAGTCGGGGCTAACGTTACAGCAAGTCTCGACGGTAATGTGTACGATATCGGCAAAGTAAATGCTCTTCCCACAAAAACGCGGTATCCAAGCTACACTGCAAGCGCATGGGGAGGCGAGGGAGAAGTTTGTGCATCGGCGGTTAATGCAATTCACATGCTTGTTTCCGTAGAGAATAAAAAAGGACGCACGATGAGCATTATACCTCAGCAGACAATAGCGCCTGCAGCAGGAGCGGGAGCATCTGTCGTTATATCATCAAAAGCCGGAGAGGGTATCTTCGGCGCGTGGGCACCTCCAGCAGGTTCTGCCGTATTTGTTCAAAAAAACGGTTCACTGCAAATGGCCGCCCTTTCAAAGGCGAATCTCCCCTCACCGGGTGATGAGATAGTGATTATGGTGCAAAAGCTGGATCTTCCTTACATGGTTGAAATCGAGAATCGTCCAGGCGGAAGAGTCACTGTTTGGGATAAAGGTGGCTACAATACTGCAGGAAGAGTTATAAGGGCTGTATCAGGCACAGGCCGATTTGAAGGAACATTATTTCAGAGAATAGGAGCCATAAGAGCCAACCACAGCGGTGTTATAGATATAAGTACGTCTCCGGTTGGTAAGATAGGCGGCTTTCAGATAATCCCATGGGATCACGCTCTTACGTCGAAAGAGATGCAGGGAGCTTGGGATATGGCACAGTGGCTGATAATAGCCGCACCGAACGGTAAATCCTCGCTTGGAGCAACCTATCCGCTGTTTAAGTACGGACTTGTTCCAGGAACAGCTTCCGAAGAGAAACTTTGGGATGTTTGGTCAACTTACGGAAGAAAATCACTCGTATTGGCAAGGATTAACGGCGGCAATTGGGAAAATTTACCCGATATATCGGGAAGAAAAGACACGGCACTTAAGAATTTAACACACATTAGAATATATTATCCGTTCGTTACAGAACCACAGAAAGCATTTCATAACTTTGACGATAAAGTTTCTAAGAATTAGTCATTCAGAAAAAGAAGAGGTGCAGACTCAGTTATTTGCGTCTGTGCCTCTTCTTATATTTGACATGTTATAGCACTTTCTCTTCTTTGAGTGTGTCTATTACTATTTTTCGCAGCTCCGGAATTTGCAGAGACTTTACCAGCGTTGCCTTTATCCACCCTTCACGTACGCCGCAATCAAGCCTTCTGCCGCTGTAAAGGAATCCGTAAACAGGCTCTGACTCAAGCATAGCGTTTATCGCGTCCGTAAGCTGATATTCTCCGCCCTTTCCCGGTTTGATGCTCTTGAGATGTTTGAATATCGACGACGAAAGTATGTACCTGCCCATCACGGCTAAGTCCGACGGCGCCGCTGATGGGTCTGGTTTTTCAACGAGGCCTTTTATCTTGTATATTCCGGGCTCTACCTCATCTGCATCAACAATACCATATCTCCCAGTGTCATTGTAATCTACCCGCTCCAAAGACAGGACAGAGCCTTGGTACTTCTTTCGCACAGAATCGAGCTGTGTTAAAACCGTAGGCGTGGCAACCATTACATCATCGGGCAGCAACAGAGCAAAATAATGGTCCGAACAAAATTCTTCGGCACAGAGAACTGCGTGTCCAAGCCCGAGAGGTTTATCCTGAAGCGTGTAGTAAAACTTTGCCATTTCAGGTATGGAAGAAATGATTTGCAGGATGTCATCCTTTCCCTTTTCCGCCAGGTGCTCCTCAAGCGCGGCAGAGTGGCTGAAATAATTCTGTATAGACTCTTTTCCGTTGCCTGTTACAAAGATGATATCATGACACCCAGAAGCGACAGCCTCATCTACTCCATGGTGTATCAACGGCCTGTCTATTAGAGGGAGCATTTCCTTGGGAGTGTCCTTTGTCGCAGGCAAAAATCTCGTGCCAAGCCCGGCGACAGGAAAGACGGCTTTTGTTACCGGTTCGAACGGCACGGAAAACCCCATTTTTATTCTTCCTCCGCTATAATTTTTTTGATTGTAGTTTCCAGCATTCTGGCAGTTTCTTCCATAAGTTCGGCATCGCGTGACTCCACAAATATTCTGAGAAGGGGTTCTGTTCCGGAAGGACGCAGAAGCATTCTTCCTCTGCCATCCAAAAGATATCCCGCTCTCTCTATTGCGTCTTGGAGGACAGGACTTTTCATCAAGCTATCCCTGTCTTTGATGCGAACATTTGTAAGGACTTGCGGATATCTGTCAAAACGATCTACTAACGTAGAAATATTTTCTCCCAGTTCTTCAACCGCTCTCAAGAACAAAACTCCTGAGCATAGACCGTCACCGGTGTTTGCATGGTCCAATGCGATAATGTGCCCCGACTGTTCCCCGCCCAAGAGAGCACCCTCCTTGCGCATTGTGTCAAGAACGTATCGGTCTCCTACTCCGCATCGAAAGACTTTTATTCCTGCTTCAGCCAACAAATCTTCAAGCACCATGTTGCTCATAACGGTCGCGACAACACCAGCGCCCAACTTTCCCTTTGACGCAAGCCAACGTCCTATTACCCACAACATAATATCGCCGTCAATTATTCTGCCCTTCGAATCGCACATCAGCACTCTATCAGTGTCTCCGTCATACGCTATTCCGAGCTTTGCATCATGCCTGACGGTTTCCGAGCACAGGTAACTCATGTGAGTCACGCCGACACCGTTATTTATGTTTATTCCATCAGGCGTATTTGCAAGAAGGGTTACTTTGCCCTTCCATGCAGCAAAGAGCGGAGCCACTAATTCCGATGCTGCACCATTTGCGGCATCAACAACCAAAGGGAGATGTTTAGATTTTACATCACACAATATATCTGAGAGGGAAGCGAGGTAGCCGGCACAAAAACCCTTGCCGTCGGTAAGCCTACCTATGGCTCCGTGTGTAGGTCTTACGTCGTTCTTAATTAAAAGCATACTCTCTATACAAAGTTCATCGTCATCAGTAAGTTTAAATCCATTCTGATCAAGAAATTTTATTCCGTTGTATTCGTATGGATTATGAGATGCGCTTATTACGGTGCCCGCGTCAAAAGGGTTGTTTGCTACGGTAAAGCTGACTCCAGGAGTGGGGATAACACCCAGATCTGTCACGTCTCCTCCTGCTGACATTATCCCTGCCGCAAGAGCAGACTGCACCATAGCTCCCGAATGTCTGGTGTCTCTTCCAACTGCAACATGCGGATGCTCCACTCCGAGTCCATTCAGGAAAAGGACAAAAGCACGCCCCAGACTGAGGGCAAATTCAGGAGTCATCATTCCTTCATTGGCAACATCTCTCACCCCGTCCGTACCGAAGTATTGTCTGGTTTTATTTTTTATATCCACAAAAAAACGCCCCTCTCGACAATAGTAATTGATACCCTTTTATACACGAGCATTTAGTCCAAAGACATAAGCGTGACCTGTTCAGGCTCAATCTTAACGACAGAAAGATCTTTCTTCAGGTTTTTAGTCAATACAGGCAGAGCTATTTGTTTAGACACGATATTTGAGACGTCAACATAAAGCGTAAGCGGAGGAATGCCACTCTGCAAAGCCGCAACTGAGGCAACAGGACCTTCAATGGTTACTGTCGCAGAAGGAGGTGATATTTTCCATTCTTTGTCCTCCGGCGAGCCTATGACAACTATTCCCAGATTAGTGTATGTTTTGGTTGTCATTTTATTTCTGATCGTTATCTCTACTCTCGCTCTGTCGGGACCGCTGATTTCGATGTCCGGGTCAATGTCGGTAGGCTGCAAAGGTATCATCAGCTGCAAGTCCTGATCCAATCCAGTAATGTCAACCGGCGGCAGGACAATTGACTGCATTTTTTTAACAGATTCACTTCTTCCATTCACAGACACACGATCCGGTATAACCCTGACGGAATCAATTTGATACCCGTCTGCAGGCTGTCCTACAACAGAAACTTTTACAGGAATTTTTTCGGCAAGCATCTCTTCTTCTAAGAATATTTTTGCTCTAACATTTGCGGGAGAAAGATTAACTCGCCGACTACGAGTTGCGTCGTAGTTGGAAATCTCCAATTCTGCACTTATCTCTTCTTTTGAGAGCAGTTTATCCGTAGGAATTATAGCGTTCACGGACTGGACATCCAAGACATCTCCTTCCGGACCGCTGAGCATAACCTTTTCGGGATAAAGCTCTATCTTTGATATCGCCATTCCATCTGGTATATCACCATTTATTCTCCATGTTAGCGGGATAGTTCTGTCAATGTGTCTGTATATTTCAACCTCAGAAACGGAAGGATTCCAGCTTCTGAGCCGAACTGAAGGTGGGACTTCTATTTTTATCGGAAGGTTATACTTACCAACCAGAAGCCCCTCCATGTCAACAACTGCGGTCACATCTGATTCTTCAACACTTGAAAGAGCGTTTATACGACCTGACAGTTTAATGTTGATATTCTTTGCGGGAGCAAAAATTGAGTATCCGCGCGGAAGGTTGTTGTATTGTATTTGTACAGACAGACTCTTCGTACCTTCAGTATTGCCGTCCCAGGCAACAAATGCCCATATCACAATGGAAATGAAGAGAGACAGAGCGGCAACGACAATTCTAGTTTGAATAAAAGAATCTCCGTTCAAGCGAATCATCCTTGCCATTTTGCCCGCTTGCTCCGCAAAATCAGTAAATAGTTTTTCAACAAATAAATAATATTTATTTTTCATCTGTTGTACTCCCAGACCACTGTTCTATTTCCTCCCTAAGCCTCTCGAGGAAGGAAGCGTCGTTATTTCCTTCTGAACTGAAGTAGTGATTGCATATGCGTCTTAGCTGGCTTTCGCTCAACGGTTTTGAAAGACGACCGCCGACCGCTATCGTAATTTCTCCGCGTTCTTCTGAAACAACCAAAGCAAACGCATCTGACATCTCGGTAACACCGAGCGCTGCACGATGTCTTGTTCCGTACCAGCGTGATATATCTGTCTTATCTGTTAAAGGAAGGTAGCATCCGGCCGCTATTAGAGTTTGCTGGTCTATAACAACCGCTCCGTCATGAAGAGGCGTGCCGGGCCAGAAAATTGAAACGAGCAGCTCTTCTGTTATGTCCGCTTTAAGAAGAACTGCCGTACGCCACACTTCCTTAAGGCTGGTATTGCGCTGCAAGACGGTAATTGCGCCTATTCTCTGCGACTGGCAGTAAACCATTGCTTTTACAAGCTGATCTGCCCTCTCATCGATCTCTTTGCCATCCTTGCCGGCACGCCACAGATGTCCCTTGCCGAGCTCTTCGAGCATGTGACGAAGTTCAGGTTGGAAAAGTATTGGTATAACAATGATAAAAGCACTGAGTAATTTTTCTATAATCCAAGAAAGGCTGCGAAGCTCAAGGATGTTTGCAACGGCTCCAATAAGACCTATTATCAATACGCCGCGCAACAGCTGCATGGCCCTTGTACCTACCAACAGCATCAATACTCTGTATATTATAAAAGCGACGATAATAATATCCGGGATATCCTGCCAGCGCAGGTCAAAAAACGGCAACAAAGCACCCCCATTGCTTATGATTATTTAATATTATCACTTATAACCTCTCAATTTTCTCAAAATGGATAAATTTTCCGAGTCCCCTCCGCCATCTTTTGGCGTCTCCAGTATAGCAGGAATATTTTCAAAACGTGCGTCACTTACCAGCATGGCAAAGGGATTAAGTCCGATTTCACCCTGACCGAGGTGAGCATGCCTGTCCTTGTTGCTGCCGCGCTCCATCTTACTGTCGCTCAGATGCCAGCACTTTATCCTTCCGAGTCCGACATGTTTGCAAAGCAGCGAGACTACTTTATCGTAAGATTCGTATGACCGTACTTCGTAGCCGGCCGCAAAGATGTGGCACATGTCCACACACAGCCCTGCCCTCGGATGGTCCGACATCAGATCCAAAAGCGTTGAGAAATGAGAAAACTCACCGCCTATTGCGGTTCCCTGCCCCGCCATAGTCTCAAGTAAAACGGAGACATTCATATCTGCAGTAAGGTCAAACACTCGCAGAAGTGAATCCGCAATTAGCTTGAGTGCCGCCTCAGCATCCGATGTTCCCGAAAACCCCGGATGTAAAACAATATTCGGTATACTGAGAGCATGGCATCTCTTAATTTCGCTTATCAGAGCGCCCTCGCTTTTTTCCCTTACGGCCTGATCTCCCGCAAGATTTATAAGATAAGACGCATGAGAAACAACACTTTTTACACCACTTGTATTAGAAGCCCGATAGAATGCTTCTATTTCGGAAAAAGAGAGTTCCTTGCTGTGCCATTGCCGCTGGTTTCTCGTAAAAATCTGCATTGACTCACAGCCAATGGCATCAGCTCTTTCAAAAGCTTTGCAAAGCCCTCCTGCAGTAGAAATATGAGCGCCTATTAAAGCCACTACGCAATACGACCTTTGTATATAAGGCCTCTGACACCATCCGCAGTGACGACCATTCCGTCTGACAGCAAGTCATATATTCCGGATACGCCCAACACAGAGACCGTGTCGAGATTCAATGTTGCAAGTCCGGCATAGCTTGTGAGTCCGCCTTTTTCGGTTATCACGGCCGCTGCCAGTTTTATTGCCGGCAAGTAGTCGCTGGATGCGCTTCTTACTACGAGGATGTCACCTTTACGGATTTTCCTTATCGCATCTTCTGCGCTTGAAGCTTTGCAGACTTCTCCGTTTTCGATGCGTTTGATGAGGGAATCTCCTCTGCCCAAAATCTCTCCTACGGTCCTGACGTGCACCATATTGGTGCTGCCTGGTTCACCGAGAGGTACACCTGAAGTGATGACGACTGTATCGCCTTCCTCCACAAGGCCGTCCTTTTTTACGGCCGCAATAGCCAAAGCAGCAGAGGATTCAAGGTCTCCGGCAAGGGGGCAAATAATGGGAGTGACTCCCCAAACAAGGCAAAGCTGACGCCATGTTTTAACGGAGGAAGTCGCAGCAATTATAGGGCAGAGAGGTCTGTATTTACTGACCATTCTGGCTGTTCCGCCTGTTTCGGTAAGGGAGATTATTGCCGCTGCGTCTACTGAATTTGAGATGTCACGAGCCGCATGGCTGACAGCATCGGCAGTTACATTAGTATCCTTTAAGGCAGAGCAGTTCTGCTGCCACGTATTTATCTCTTTTTCTGTCCTGAGAACAATCTTATCCATTACGGACACGGCATCAACAGGATAGAGTCCACCGGCAGTTTCACCGGATAGCATAACGGCATCTGTTCCGTCTATAACGGCATTTGCAACATCACTTGCTTCAGCTCGAGTCGGGCGTGGGTTTCTTATCATGGAATCAAGCATCTGGGTTGCAACTATAACTTGTTTGCCTTTCAGACGGCATTTTTCGATTATATGTTTTTGTACCATCGGAACATCTTCCGTAGGGATTTCGACACCCAAATCTCCTCTGGCAACCATCATTCCATCTGCAACAGAGAGTATTGAATCAAGATTGTTTACAGAGTGGCGAGTTTCTATCTTCGCTATAATTTTTGCGTTGCCCGAGAACTCTTCCAAGATCCTGCGCACTTCCATAACATCGTCCATTGTTCTAACAAATGAGACGGCTATGTAGTCCACTTCGTGCTCTATTCCCCACTTGATATCGGATATGTCCTTCTCTGTCAGAGTGGGAACGGAGAGCTCCGCGCCCGGCACGTTGATGCCCTTGCGTTCGCCCAGTTCTCCGCCCGCAAGCACACGGCATGTAACTCCCGAATCGGACGTGCTTTCGACAATGAGGTGTATCGAGCCGTCGTCGATAAAAATACTCTGCCCTTTTTCGACTTCTTTTGAGAGGTTTGGGTAATCGACATAGACATGGTTTTCGTCTCCGAGGCTGTCCTCAAAACATAAAACAAAATTTGCGCCCTGTTCAACTTTAACCTTTTTTCCATCTTTCAGCAGCCCTGTGCGTATTTCCGGTCCCTTTGTGTCAAGTAACACGGCAATGGGGCGTTTGTTATTTTTTTCGACAATTCTTATATTGTTTAATGTCGACTCGTGCGATTCATAGCTTCCGTGGCTGAAATTAAGTCTGGCAACATTCATTCCGGCCTCCGTAAGCTTTGTAAGTGTCTCGACAGACGAGCTGACAGGTCCTATGGTGCATACTATTTTAGCCTTGCGTTCTTCTTTTTTCATTGTCAATCTTTTATTCTCCTTATTTACCGCTTTTTATCTCGCCGTACTTGGTCAGCACCGTCGCCGAACCTCTTATTTTCATAGCGGAAATATGCTCCGTAAACTGAGCAATCCAGACTTCACCCTCGTCAAGTTTTTCTGTATGAAGAAATTTATTTTCAAGTCCGCGTGTAACTCCTATAACAGTAACACCGTTTTCCTGTGCTTTAACTACAACATAGTCTCCGCCCAGTGTCGTATTATCTTTTGTGTTTTCGTAGGTCATCGTAATGTGCCTCTTTTCTGCGCAAAAATATTGTTGCTATTCAGCGGTAATTTTGCCATTTGAGAAATTGTCCAAATCAACAAAAAATACATCTGTCGGAGCAATCTTAGTTTGACGAAGCATGGATACTATCGTCTGGTCATTTGATAACATTTTCAGTATCACAGTATGATCTCCTGAATTCTTCTCAAAAACTGAAAAAAGTTCACGGTAAAAATCCTCGTTAATTCCATCGGGCTGCATTGTGAGTGTTATATACTTATCGAGGTTATCCTCGTAATCCTCTTCTGTATATATTTCTTCGGCTATCACAGAAACACCCCTATCGGAACGCGGAGTTCCCTTCACAAAGATCAGCGCGCCGTTTATCAAAAAAGGCTTATATTTGGGCCAGCTCTTTGGGAACACGACAATTTCTACTGTGGTATCAGCATCTTCTATTGTCAATATTCCCATAGGATCTCCTCTTTTGGTGAATTTTTCCACGGAAGAAGTCAAAAGCCCGGCACAAACAACAGGGATATGCTCCGGCTTCCAATTAGATAATTCAGCCAGCGGGCATGTTATGTAATTTCTAACAAGAGGCAGATACTGATCAAATGGGTGTCCCGATATGTAGAGCCCCATACTCTCTTTTTCAAAGTCAAGCTTTTCTCTTGTCGTAAAGTCCTCACATTCTTCAACTGCCGGTTCCAAATCTTTGCTGTCCTCTTCGGAGAAGAGGGAACACTGATTTACGTCTACAGGGTGCTTGGCTGTTGCTTCTAAAAATATAGGCAACGCATGCAGCAGTCTTGCTCTGTTGGGTTCTACACTGTCAAAAGCTCCCGCCTTTATCAGGTTTTCTATTACTCCTCTATTGACAAGGCGCGTATCTATTCTTGACATGAAGTCCCAGAAGGAAATAAAAGCTCCCCCTGCTTTTCTTGATGCAAGAATGTTGATAACGGCTCCCTGACCCACTTTTGCTATGGCAGAAAGACCAAGCCTTATTACGTCACCGACAACTGTAAAGTCTTCCCTGGATTCGTTTATGTCCGGCGGAAGCACGGGATATCCCGCTTCGCGGACGCTTCTTATGTATTGTCCGAGAACATCCATTTTGGAGCCGATGATGCTTGTCAAATAGGACGCCAAAAATTCAGGGCCGTAGTTCGCTTTAAGCCATGCGGTTCTGTAGCTTATCAGGGCGTATGCGGCACTGTGGGATTTATTAAAACCGTACCCGGCAAACTTTTCTATGATATCAAAAATATTACCGGCGGTTTTGGCTTCGACTCCGTTTTTAACCGCACCCTCTACAAACTTTACTCTCTGTTCCGCCATAACCTCAACTTTTTTCTTACCCATAGCACGGCGAAGTAAGTCGGCTTCTCCCAATGTGTAGCCTGCAAGCTTCGATGCACTTTGCATGACCTGTTCCTGATACAGGATGACGCCGTAAGTCTCCTTCATTGACTCTTCAAGTTTTGGATGCAGGTAGTGCACAGGTTCTTCTTTATGTTTGCACTTGACATACTGGTCAGCCATACCGCTTTCAAGAGGCCCCGGACGGTAAAGCGCTACGAGAGCTATGAGATCTTCAAAGCAGTCCGGTTTCATTCTTCTTACCAGTGCGGTCATGCCCTGAGATTCCAACTGAAATACACCCAGAGTTTCGCCGCGCTGAAGCATTTCATAGGTTTTGATATCATCCAATGGTATTTCGTTAAGGTCAATGATACCCTTTCCGTTGCCCTCTATATTTCCCAGTGCGCCCTCGAGCACCGACAAGGTACGAAGTCCGAGAAAGTCCATCTTAACCAATCCGAGTTTTTCAACAGGCTCCATCGAATACTGAGTGACGATCTGGCTCTCCCCGAACTTACGTATAGGCACCATTTCCGCAAGCGGCTTAGGTGTTATCACAACACCTGCGGCATGCTGGGAACAGTGTCTTGATAGCCCCTCAATATTTTTTGCTATGTCAAGAAGTTTTTTTATCTGCGGATTGCTTTTGTACAGAACGTTTAAGTCGGGGATCGCTTCTATAGCCTCCGGAATTGAGTTTATACCTGACTTAATTGAGTTTGGTATAAGTTTAGTGACTTGGCGCACCTCAACCGCAGGCATTCCGAGCACACGCCCTACGTCTGCAATGGCTCCCTTTGTTTTCATACATCCGAATGTAATTATCTGAGCAACCTTGTCACTGCCGTATTTCTCTACGATATATGCGATAAGCTCATCCCGCCTCTTATCGGATACGTCCGTATCAATATCAGGCATACTGATTCGTTCCGGATTCAGAAAGCGCTCAAAAAGCAAATCATAGCGTATCGGGTCAAGATCCGTGATACCGAGCGACCACGCGACAAGCGAACCCGCGGCTGAGCCTCGCCCCGGACCTATCGGTATGCCGCGCGCCTTTGACGCACTTATTATGTCTGCAACTATACAAAAATATCCGGGGAACTCCATCTTTTCTATTATGCCAAGTTCATAGTCAAGACGCTCGCAATAGTTTTCCGGCGGAGTATCGGTCTTAAGACGTTTTCTCAGCCCCTCACCCGCAAGGCGGCGCAGGTGCGATTCGAGAGTCTCACCCTCAGGCAATGGAAATTCGGGCAGATAGTATTTATCTTTTTTTAACGCTACGTTGCACCTGTCAGCGATCAACTGCGTATTTGTAAGAGAATCCGGAAGCTCCGCGCCGAATATATTCCACATCTCTTCCGGTGAGCGGAAGTAGTAGTCATCGCCTGTAAACCTGTATCTATTAGGGGTATCGACTGTGTTTCCGGTTTGAACGCAAAGGAGTATGTCATGCCATGACGCATCGCTCTGCTTCATGTAGTGAGAGTCATTCGTCGCGATAAGCGGAAAGTTTGACCTTTTTGCAATATCTACGAGTGTTTTATTGACTATAGCCTGTTCGGGAATACTATTGCTCTGCAGCTCAAGATAGAAATTGCCATCTCCCATTATATCCCTGTATAACTCGGCTCTCGCAGCGGCGCCGTCAAAATCACCGCGAATTATCATATTGGGTATCTCTCCGCCAAGACATGCCGACGAGGCGATCAAGCCCTTGCTGTGTTTGGCAAGAAGGTCGTGGTCTATCCTCGGTTTGTAATAAAAACCATCGGTGCTTGCAGCAGAGACCAACCTCACAAGGTTTTGGTAGCCTTCCTGATTCTCCGCAAG
Source organism: uncultured Synergistaceae bacterium (assembly GCA_964496275.1). Taxonomy (GTDB): domain Bacteria; phylum Synergistota; class Synergistia; order Synergistales; family Synergistaceae; genus CAZBYL01. The sequence goes on from CAZBYL010000007.1 coordinate 35,813, forward strand.
CAGAATCAGATGGTATGAGTTCTTACTGTCCCTGCACGTATAACCATTTGGTTCGACATAGACCTCGCAGCCGAGAATCGGTTTTACATCGGCATTCTTACACTCGGTATAAAACTCATAACAGCCATACATAACTCCGTGGTCTGTAATAGCAACAGAGTTCATTCCCATCTCTTTCGCAGCAGATGCAAGATCCTTACATCTGTTCGCACCGTCCAAAAGGCTGTATTCGCTGTGGACGTGCAGATGTACAAATGGTTTATTACCCATGGCGCTCACAACTTTCTTCTTCATCGCCGTTAAAATTGGCGTCATGTACATATAATATGTCTGCGCCCATCCGTTTGAGCACATGACCTATGTCATCGGCAATAGGTGAGCTGACCCTGTCCGTAGGTTTAACGTCGGCAGCCTCAACAGTGGCGTTCTCTTCTTTTGTCTGCGGAACAACAATCTCCTTAAAAGTTTCTTGTGTCTGCTGAGCGGCCTTAACACTATGTTCATCCTGTATATTCCAAACTTCATATACCGCCGAAGATAGTATCTGTCTGTTTTGAGGCATAGAAAGTATAAGTTCCGCAAGAGACTCACCGGGAGCTGATAAATCCCAACCCGTCTCGGTGCGCACAAGGTCGGCGTGCAGCAAAGCAGAGGCAATAAGAAGTTTCTTGGATTCCAAACTATTTATCAACTTTGAGAAATCAGATTCGCCCATCTCGGCACACATAGCATCAGAATCAAATTTTATGGATGACAAGGGCGGCATTGCCGCCTTCACCGCATCAAACACAAATTTATTATCGGTCTTTGCGGCGTTCTGTTCCGAAACAGTATTTGCCGAGGCAAAGACTTTGGTAGGTTCAGGAGTTCTGGGAGCTTCCGTGTGTATCGGCATAGCAATGTTATTTCGAGGTTCATGTGCGGCCGGCTGCGGCGCAGGTTTCTGCCGAACAGTCCTATCTGTGCCGTATCCGGATATTATATTGGTAATTTCTAACATTATTAAGCCGGAGAAAACGTCGATTCTCATCCCATATCTTGTGCGAGGCAACAATTCATTGCAAAAAATGCAGACTGAACGAAGCTGCTCAGCATTCCATTGTGCAGCTTCGTTCTTTAAAAATTCACGCCCTGAATCCGAAAGCTCAAGGGCTTCAAGACCTTTTTCTCCCCAAAGGCTGTATATCCATAAATCTCTGAAAATTGCAAAGAGTGATTCGCAAAACCGTTCCGGCGACATACCGGACGCCAGCATTTTACTCAAATCCACCGCTGCTTTTGCGGGGTCGCTGTGCATATTGACTGTCCATTTTTCAAGTTCCGTTCTGTTGCTGCCTCCGGTGAGATCCCTAACGCTGTCCAGCGTCAGGCTGCCCTTACCCAAAGCTATGGCTTGCTCTGTAAGAGACAGAGAGTCTCTGAGAGCGCCGTCAGCCTGCCTTGCAATTTCCCACACCGCTTCACGGTCATAAGGAATGTTTTCGCAATCGCAAACATAGGTTATTCTGGCAATCATATCCGCAACGGAGATTCTGTGAAAAGGTATATGCTGACAGCGAGAGCGTATAGTGACCGGAACTTTATGAGGCTCTGTCGTAGCAAGAAGAAAGACAACGTTCGAAGGCGGCTCTTCCAGCGTTTTAAGCAGAGCATTAAACGCTTGGTCGGTAAGCATGTGCACCTCGTCTATAATGTACACCTTATATTGCGCACTCAACGGCTTTAAGTTTACATGTGTCTTTAGATCCCTGATTTCACCGATACCTCTGTTTGATGCACCGTCAATTTCTATAACATCAAGGTGTTCGCCCAATGCTATTCCGATACACGCGGAACACTTGCCGCACGGCTCATGGTCGGGGAGCGGGTTTTGGCAGTTCAGACTTTTGGCGACAAGACGAGCCGCAGATGTCTTTCCGCAGCCTCTCGGCCCAGAAAACAGATAAGCATGCCCAAGACGCCCTTCTTTCAGAGACTCCTGCAGAACACTTACGGCAGCACTCTGTCCGACCATGTCAGAAAAAGTCTGCGGACGGTATTTACGATAAAGAGAAATATACATGATAACCCTCCTGTAATTGCATCTACATTTTACAGTAAATAAGCGGCATTGAGCTAATATAAAATTATTTGAAATAATCTGTCAGAGGATTACCCCTTCTCGCATTATTAAGCGCATCATTAATTCTTTTTCTCAGTTCAGGCAAAGATGGCATGCCCTCTATAAGTTCATCGCTTCTGATAATTTCCCTTCCCCGCATAAGCAGGACTTGAACACCGTTTATACTTCCTACCTGAACATCATACGGCGCCAACTCAAGTTCGAGTCTGTCCTCCAACCTTGATGCAAGACGGCGGAGCAAGGATTCGGATTCGTCATTCTGAGTCATCGATATAAGAGCAGCCCCGTCAACGGTTAAGCGGACATCGCCTGATACGGTTACAACAGCTACTTTTAATGACTGTACAACATCTTTTCTCTGTACTTCGATTCCATTATCCTTCATATATTTCAGAGCCGCATCAACCCTCTCTTCATTCTCGGGGTGCGTCTGAAATATTCCCGGGTCTACATAGGCACGCTTGAGTTTTTCTATCTTCAGCCGTTCCATCATGGTCAGCATAGCGGCAGGGTTGTAGCCTGCTCTCCGCAATGCATCAATTCCCTTGGCGTCGGCTTCTTTTTCCAAATCAATACTGTAAGAATTCATTATAGCCGTCTGAAGCGCGCTTGAAAGCAGCATTGCAGCTCCGCCTCCGCCCTGTGTTGCTGCAATTATTCCGGCAACGGTCAGAATACTCAGCCTGTTGTTCCTCGCTGCCTGGACAATGCCGTGCGCTCTGTCAGCGTGAACAAATTCATGAGCCATTACCGCAGCTATCTCGGATTCGCTTTTCAGGAAGGTAAGCATTCCCGTCGTAAAATAGGTTTTACCTCCGGGCAAGGAGAATGCGTTAGGTTCTTTCATATCTATAATTTTTACATCATATTCCAGATTGCGTTCCATAAACGGAGTGAGTTTTGCGGCTATCATCGCTAGTCTTGCCTCTTTGTCTGGATCCAGGACTCTCGGATATTGCTTCTCTATTTCCGCCGAAGCCTTGTTGCCGATTTTTATCTCTCGTTTTATTGTTTTTGCCGTAGGAGTGGGAGAAGCATCCGCATAAGCGGATGGAGTGAACAGGGCAAAAATCAAAAGCAGCGCGCCCAAGACAGGAAGTATCATTTTCTTATTCATCACACGCATCACCTCCGACGTCTATAATACTATTCTTGAGAATTGAAACAAGGGGTATATTACTGCCAAAAAAGAGACCCCCCGTATGAGGGGTCTCTTTTTTGGCGGTGCGTATTTGTTCTTTAATTTATGCTATGAATGACTTAACGTCTTCCACGCTCTTAGGCTCTGACGTATTGACGATCTCACCCTTCTTAAGTTCAACAAGAACGGGGAGTGCCTTCAATCCGAGCTTTTCTACCATTCTGGAGTTGCGGTATCCGTCTACAAAAGCGAGCTTTTTGCCAGCTTCCTTTGCATACGCCTCAGCTTCGACCTGCAGTGTTACCTGAGCCTGGTCTATGCTTGAGGTAAGAAGCGCAAACACATGCTCCGGCTCCATAAGAACCGAACGAAGGTGAAGCTGCTCTGTGATGTATGAGTATGCCGCCATGGAAGCGATTGCTCCGTCTCCGGCAGCTGTTACAACCTGGCGGAGGAACTTATCGCGAATGTCGCCTGCCGCGAATATACCTTCTACCGATGTTTCCATTTTTTCGTTCGTATCGATCCAGCCGCCGCGTGTCTGTTTGACGACAGAACCCGGCTCACCAAGGTACGCTACGTTGGGCTCCGTGCCTACAAACACGAATACTCCGGCAACGGGAAGGTCGGATATTTCGCCTGTCTTGACATTCTTGAGCACGAGCTTCTCAACAAGTCCGTCACCTTCGATGGACTCAACGACGCTGTTCCATACCGGCTCGATTTTGGGATTGGCAAGTGCCTGCTCGATTGCGAGTCTGTCGGCTCTGAATTCATCGCGTCTGTGAATTATGTAAACCTTATTTGCGAAACGGGTAAGGTAACCGGCCTCTTCGACCGCGACATTGCCGCCGCCGACGACTGCGATGGTCTCATCTTCAAAGAACGCTCCGTCGCAAACCGCGCAGTAGCTGACGCCTGCGCCTGTTTTCTCTGCTTCGCCGGGGCATCCGAGTTTACGGAAGCTGGCTCCTGTTGCCAAGATAATAGCTTCGGCTTCAATTTCGCCCTTGTCCGTTACGACGATCTTGCTGCCGTTTTTGGTGTCTATGGATTTTACCGTGCAATCTCTGAATTCTGTGTTAAAGTGTGCGGCATGCTTACGGAAGGACTCTCCGAGTTCGGAACCTGTCGAGTGGATAACTCCGGGCCAGTTTTCAATTTCATCCGTGATATTGATCTGCCCGCCGGGTGTTCCTTTTTCGAGGATAAGAACATCAAGTCCCGCACGACGACCATATATTGCCGCTGAAAGCCCTGCAGGGCCGGCTCCGATGATTACCAGTTCTCTTTTTTCCATGTTACTACGCCTCCATGATGTGTTGTTATTTTAAGTAACTCTTACATTCTATATCATAATCAGAATACCTGCCATATTAAATGACGTAATATTCCATTATAATCATAGATTTTGTTGCTCAGACTAAAATTACCCCCCACAATTTTAAGCAGTTGACCAGATTGAAAGTCTCCTCCCGTTTCCACCGCAAAATATCCTCCGGGCTTCAAAAAGAGTGAGGCAGCAAGGATAAGTTTACGGTAAATGTCCAATCCGTCGGCGCCTCCGTCCAGGGCTTCGTGAGGTTCGTAGTCACGCACGTCACTCATAAGCCCCGCAATTTCCGAAGATGGAATGTAGGGCGGATTTGACACGATAAAATCCAAAGAGCCGGGCTCGATAGGGCACATCAACGGTTCGGATTCACAGATAAGAGAGAACCTTGCGCCGAGATCATACATATTGCTGTTAGCTTCGGCCCATTTAAGAGCGTCAGTACTCGAATCGATACCATAAGCGACCGCCCGCGGCATCTCAAGAAGAAGAGTTATTCCGATACAACCGCTGCCGGTACACCAATCCGCAAATTTCTCAGCGTTCGGTACAAGCTTTAGCAGCGCCTCTGCAAGAAGTTCAGTCTCGGGTCTCGGTATGAGAGAACCGTTACCTACCTTGAATATCCTGCCATAAAACTCGGATTCACCTATTATATACGACAGCGGTACACGCTTCGCACGTTTTTCGCACATCGCATACAATGCGCCGGACTCGTCAGCCGACAGCTCATCATCATACTTTGTTATCAGCAAAGGACGAGATATATTTAAAACTCTTGACAGAAATATATCAGTAACATACTCGGGTCTTTCTACTTCAGCGCACCTGAGCTTTTCTACACATTTGCGTCTTATTTCCGCAACTTTCATTGTGCTATACGGAAAGAGCCTTTAATTTCTCCGCTTGGTCAGCTTCCGAAAGAGACCTTATAAGTTCGTATATGTCTCCGTCCATTATTTGATCCAATTTATACAGCGTTAAGTTTATTCTGTGGTCGGAAAGACGGTTTTGAGGGAAATTGTATGTTCTGATTCTCTCCGATCTGTCTCCGGTTCCAACCTGCCCCTTGCGTTCGGCAGCCATTTCTGCATTCTGCTTTTGAAGCTGCGCATCATAGAGCTTTGTTCTCAGGAACTGCATCGCCTTTGCCCTGTTTTTTATCTGCGAACGTTCATCCTGGCACGTCACGACGATGCCGGTTGGGAGATGGGTAATTCTCACTGCCGAATCCGTCATATTTACATGCTGCCCGCCCGCTCCGCTCGCACGATAGGTATCGATTTTGAGATCCTCTGTCCTGACTTCTACGTCCACATCTTCAGCCTCGGGAAGGACTGCAACTGTCGCGGTAGATGTGTGTATTCTGCCGCTGGCTTCCGTCTCGGGTACACGCTGAACCCTGTGCACTCCGCTCTCAAATTTCAGAGAGCTAAAGGCTCCGACTCCATCGACTCGAAATACTATTTCTTTGTATCCGCCTATCCCTGTCTCGTTGCCGGAAATAATCTCCGTCTTCCAGCGTTCGCGTTCTGCAAATCGTGTGTACATACGAAAAAGATTTGCTGCAAACAGAGCGGCCTCTTCTCCGCCCGCGCCACCCCTTATTTCGATCATAACACTCTTGTCGTCGTTAATGTCCTTCGGAAGAAGCAGTATCTGAATATCGTGTTCCAATTCCGGCAGACGCTCTTCAAGGGAAGAAAGCTCCTCTTTGGCAAGCTCCTTCATTTCAGGGTCATCGCCGCCGGCCATTTCCTTTGCATCCTCAATTCCCTTCAACACCTTCTCATATTCCATGAAGGCATCCACTATAGGGGTCAAGTCGGCGTGCTTTTTGCCAAGTAACTGCATCTCATGCGGGTCGTTGGCAACGTCGGAATCTGCCATACGGGCCTCTATTTCTTTGTAACTAGCTTCAATTTCTTTTAACTTCTGCATTAAATCCATATATCTTACACCACCTGTGAGTTCTGATTTGCTTTTTCAGGATTGAGAGCCAAGTCGAGAGCAGTAAGGGCTACTTCTAACTGATCCTCAGACGGTTCGCGAGTTGTCAGATATTGCAGAGACAGGGCAGGCATGATACACATCCGCCCCCATGTATCTGAATTGGAAGCGGCTCGTATAAATTCATACGACACACCTATCACAAACGGCAAGAGGATTACTCGGCTGCCGACTCTCCAGAACACAGACCCCCCGCCTATACACGCAAACACAATTATGCTGACAAAAATTACGACCAGTAAAAACGAGGTACCGCAGCGCCTATGTATACGAGAATACTTTGCAACCGACTCGGGAGTAAGCGGCGCATCATTCTCATAAGCATTTATCGTTTTATGTTCGGCTCCGTGGTATGCAAAAACACGCTGAATATCCTTCCACAAGCCTATAATTGCGACATAACCGACAAATATGACACCGCGCATAACACCTTCTGCCGCGTTTTTCCATATATGGGAGAACCCCATAAGGGAGGTCAAATACTCAGACACAAACATCGGGAGAGCCACAAAAAGCCCCACAACCGCCAAAAGAGCGACTGCCACCGAACCAACCATCTCAAGCGGAGATATTTTCTCTTCCTCACCTAAGCTTATATCGGCCGAAAGCGAAAGAGCTTTCATACCGATGCGCATCATCTCGACCATAGTAGCAAAACCGCGTACTATGAACAGCTTCCATATACCATGTTTAAGCCACTCGGAACCAAGCCACGCATTAAGATATATTCCGCCGCCGGGCTCTCTGACGGCAAGCCCCCAATGCTCGGGACCTTTCATCAAGACACCCTCAATGACGGCCTGTCCTCCGACAGGAATCCTTTTGGGTGCAAGCTGCATAAACGCGAAACCAAATATTTGAAATATAAGCAGTATCTTCATTCTGAAAGCATCGTATCCATGTCAGGGTACGGAGATCCGCAGGAGTGAGCTTCTGTACACTCGCCTTTAACAACACACGACGGTCCTGCAACGGCAAAAAGGTCAGGTTCCGCGGCACGCACAAGTTTCAGCATTCTGCACGCCAAATCACGTATCTCCCACTGCGCTCTTTTACAAAGTCTGAGAGCAAAAAAGTGGTGCAGCTCCCGAGCGTTCATTGTTACGACAATTCTTGTTGCGGCTCCATGCGGGAGTATAAAACGAGCATCCTCCTTATCGACACCAAGTTCGACAAGACGTTCATAGCAGTTCCACGCAGATTCGGCCTGTTCCTTATACAGGCGGGCTGCCTCTTCATTTTTGATAACGGACGGAGGCAGGATACATGAAGGCGCCTTTACCGAAACATACCTTTGGCTCTGCTGCGAGTAGCTGGCCATTCTGTGGCGGACAAGCTGATGCGTGGCAACCCGGCTTATACCCTCTATCGCAAACGTAAAGGAGACGTGTTCAAACGGAGAAAGATGTCCTGATTCGTTTAGCATCTTCAAAAATTTTGAAATTTTATCGCGGTCAAGCCCTTCCAATATATCGGCAGCCCCTGAAGAGCTGTAACATATCTTTGCAGCCGCGGCAACTATCTGAGAAGCGTGCGGCGTACCGGCTATAAGCTGTACTGATATCGCCATTATGATACCTCCCTAGGGCATTTATATAATTTGAGACAACATAAGACCAGAGAAAAAAGAGGGGAGCCTAAAAGCTCCCCTCTTTGGGCAAAAGCTATTCTGCTGTGCCTTCGACGTTTTTCTGACCGTAGTCGACACCTGCATATTTCTGACGGAACTTTTCCAAGCGCCCTGCTTCGATTACACGGCCCTTTTTGCCGGTGTAGAACGGGTGGCAGGCATTGCATATTGAAACTCTCATGTCTCCTGTTGTTGACCTGGTTTCAAATGTATTGCCGCAAGCGCATGTGACCTTACATGTCTCATATTTCGGATGGATGTCTTTCTTCAATGTATTGCACCTCCAGATGTTCTTGTACGCCTAACATACAGCAACATATTATATTGCAGGTCGCTGAAAGACGCAAGGATAAAATATAATCTTTTACACTATTTATCTGACAACGCGTTATATTTTACTTCATCTGTAAGCTGATGTAACAGGCAATATCACAGAGCGTTGAGAGAATATCCCCTTTTTGGTTCTGCTTTCACCGGCACGGAAAGGACGTCGACCGCTTCCATAGTCTCAACCAGCCTCTTCTCAACCATATCAGCATCATTTTCGCGGCACTCGCAGACAATTGAGTCATGTATCTGCAAAATTATTTTTGCGCCGCCGAACTCTTTTTTTATAACTTCGAAAAATCTTATAAGCGCAATTTTTGCTATGTCCGACGCGGAACTCTGTATGGGGGTGTTCTGTGCGACCCTATCGATTGGATGCCCTCCCCTGCCCTCCACTGTGGAAAGTTCAGTCAGAGGACGGATTCGCCCGAATATTGATTCTGTATACCCTCTGCTTTTAGCCTCCGCCACGCTGGAACGCAAATATGAGCTCACTTTGGGCAGCACTCCAAAGTAACGCTCCATCATGGAGGCGGCCTGAACACGGGATACACCGAGACGCTGCGCCAGACCATGAGCGCTCATTCCGTATATAAGTCCGAAATTGACTGTCTTTGCAAAACGGCGCTGCTCAGCGTTTATATCGGATACAGGCAGACCAAAGACCCACGAAGCAGTTTCCGAGTGTATGTCACGTCCCTCTTTGAAAGACTCTATTAACCTCTCTTCTCCCGAGAGATGCGCCAAAACGCGCAGCTCTATCTGTGAGTAGTCCGCAGCGACAAAAATTTTACCTTTATCCGGCACAAAGCAGCTTCTGAATTTCACAGCCCAGTCACCGAAAACCGGCATATTCTGAACATTGGGGTCACGACTGGAAAGCCTTCCTGTTCCGGTATTAAGATGGTCAAACGTGGAGTGGATAAAACCGCCGCTGTCTTTTGCCATAGCGGCAAACGGTTCGACAAATCCGGAGAGCACTTTCGACTGTTCTCTGTACTCTATAAGTTTTTTGGGAATTTCGCACAGAGGTTCGGGCAATCCTGCAAGTTCTTCAAGAACGCCGGCATCGGTGGAAAAACCGCTGGCTATTTTTTTTATCGGCGGCAGCTTAAAACGTTCAAACAGAAGCCACGAGACCTGCTTGGGTGAGTTTAAGTTGATTCTTTCGCCCGCAATATTCGATATTTCGTCTTCGGTAAATTTAATATTCTCGCGCAGATCTTCTCCTAGTGACGTGAGTTTTTCCGTGTCGGCTCGGAATCCTTCTCGCTCCAAGGCGGCAAGAACTGGACAAAGCGGCATATCTATCTCAGTGATTATTTTCTCAAGCCCTCGTGATTTCACTTCTTTATAAAATAAATCCCAGAGCTTAAATAGTAAAAGACCGCACTTTTCCCATGACGGCAGAGCGCACCCTATGGTCTTTGCAACGGCATCGCCGCCCCTATCAGGGTGCAGCACATAGTGTGCGGCCTCAACGTCATGAATTCTCTCTAAGGGAGGGAGAGGAATTGTAAAACGTGCCATAAGAGACCTGCATCCATACAGTGTTAAGACTCCGCTTTCTGCCCATTTAGAAAAAGCGGCAATTTCCGCCTCATTGTCCGCATGAAGAAACGCAGTGCGCATTGCCCTGTCGGACAGAGCGAACACGACGCCCATAGACGGAGTTTTTTTCATAAGAACAAGATCTTTTATCTCCAATAGTTCGGAAAGGGGGATCTCTATAATGTGTGCATCGGCAATAGTGCTGCTTACAATATCTTCCAAAGAAAAATTTCCTGCTCCGTTTTCTCCGCCGCTGCTATTTTCGAAACTTGGCGCAAATCTCTGCAATACTTTTTTTAAACCAAGCCATTTGCACATATCTTGCAGTGTGCCGTAATCAGGCTGCGACATTTTTATTTCGTCGGCAGGCACACTATCGGTGGGCTGGGGGACGATGAGCTCCCTGCTTTTAAACGCACGGTCATAACCATCTTCAAGTTTGGCTCTTCTGCCCCTTGGCATAAGGTCAAGATTACGGTATATATCCTCAAGTGCACCGTACTTTGAAACCAGTTCTTTGGCTCCCTTCTCCCCTATCCCCGGCACACCCGGAATATTATCTGCACTGTCTCCGACAAGAGCCAAATAATCAGCCATCAGTTTAGGCTCAAATCCAAACTCGTCCACAAAGAACTGCTCGTCGTAGGATTTAAATTCCGATACACCTTTCATAGGTCTCATAACGCTAATCTTGTCGTTAATAACCTGAAAAAGATCCTTATCTGCCGAAAGAATAGTCACATTCCAACCGTTTTTTGAAGCGTTCTCCGCCGTGGACACAATAAAATCATCTGCTTCAACACCTGAGCGGATAAATACAGGAACCCCAATAGCTCTGCAAATATCTATAATAATGGGAAGCTGCTGTTTAAAAGATTCAGGTGTGGGCTTTCTTCCATCCTTGTACTCCTTAAACATCTCATGACGCCGAGTCGGCCCCTTCGGGTCAAAAAACATACCGACATTATCGACACCAAAGTCGTCAATGCACTTCATAAGCATATTCGTAAAACCTGTAATTGCGTTGGTAGGCGTGCCGTCAGGTGCTGTCAAGGTTTCGGGGAGAGCGTAAAAACCTCGAAAAGCCAGTCCATGCCCGTCAATAAGAATCATTTTTTTATCCATTGTCACCATTCCTCTGTATTATTGCTCCGCTGCCAAAAATTTATAACCCAATTATAGCGGCTCTTATGCTGACGCACCGCAAATATTACGCTATAATAAAAAAATTGCATGGCAAACACCAATTCGATAGCCGTGTTTACATTGGATATTATAGCCTAATGGAGGTCTGAATATGACAAATAAAGTAAGAGTTAGGTTCGCGCCGAGCCCGACAGGGTCACTCCACATCGGCGGAGCCCATACCGCGCTGTTTAACTGGCTCTGGGCACGCCGCACAGGCGGAACCTTCGTGCTCAGAATAGAGGACACGGACAGAGAACGTTCCACAGCAGAGTATGAACAGACTATCATGGATGGCATGAGATGGATGGGTCTGGACTGGGATGAGGGACCCGATAAAGGCGGCGATTACGGTCCGTACAGACAGTCGGAGCGTATGGACTCATATCGTAAGTACACGGATATTCTCCTTGCGTCGGGACACGCATACGAACAGGACGGAGCAGTTTTCTTTAAAGTTCCTGAAGGGAAAAAACTCACGTTTGACGACGCGGTGTACGGACATATCGAGGTAATGAGCGAGAAATCAAGCGTCAATCAGGACGGCACGATAAAAGACATAGTGATAATGAAACGCGACGGCATGCCTACATACAACTATGCCGTTGTAATAGATGACCACACCATGAACATAAACACCGTCATCAGAGGTGAGGATCACATTATCAATACTCCGAAACAGCTTCTGATATATGATGCTCTTGGTTTTGAGGCTCCGACATTTGCTCACCTCCCCATGATTTTAGGGAAAGACAAGAAAAAACTCTCTAAAAGAGACGGCGCAACAAGTGTTTTTGAATACAACGATCTGGGATACCTCCCTGACGGAGTATTTAACTTCTTGGCGCTCCTCGGCTGGTCTCCGAAAAACGGACAGGAAATTTTTTCACGCGCTGAGGCTGTCGAGCTCTTCGACATTTCAAACGTAACGAAAAAAGCCGCCGTCCTGGACATTGACAAACTTAATCACATCAACCAAGAACAGATGAAAATTATGGACCCGAGAAAACTTCTCGGAGTCATACGTCCGTTCTGGGAACAGATGGGGCTGGACCTCTCAGGGTTCTCAGACGACTATCTGGCATCCTCGCTCCGCACAATGGGAGGAAGAGGACAGACAACGATACAACTTGCCGAATACAGCGACTATTTCATATCGTTTGACGCAGTAAAAGAACGTTACGACGCTTCAGAAATAAAAGAAGAGCGCCGTCCTGTTCTCAAGAAATTTTACAATGAGCTCCTTTGCATCGCAAATTGGAACGCAGGTGAAATGGAAATTTTTACAAAAGAATGGGTAGCCGCAAACGAAAGCAGCATGAAAGAAACCGCGACACCGTTGCGCTGGGTTCTTACCGGACGCAAAGTCAGCCCGGGTGTGTTTGAGGTTGCGGAACAGTTGGGCCGCGATGAGTGCCGCAAAAGGCTGGAGTACTATAACTTGGCAAACTGATTTTCTGACACAACAATAAAAGTTAAAAAGAGGGAAGCCCGTAAAATCAAGGGCTTCCCTCTTTATCATGGTCTGTTAGTGATGCAAATCGGATCTACGCTTTTTTCTGCTCCTTGCCCCAGGAGTCCTTTAATGAGACTGTGAGGTTGAATATCGGCTTCTCCGAAGTTGACTCGGCATCAGCGCAGAAATATCCGTGGCGTAGGAACTGGAAGTGGTCAAGAGCACCAGCGCAGGCAAGTGAAGGCTCTACAAGGGCATCCTCCATGACTATGTGTGACTCAGGGTTCAGGTAATCTTTATAATCCTTACCCTCTTCCATGTCACCCATATTTCTGAGTGTGAACAGATGTCCGTACATATTGACTGTTGAACGGACGGCATCTCCTTCCCACGCCCAATGCAAAGTTCCCTTAATCTTACGTCCGTCGGGAGCGTCTCCTCCGCGGCTGTCCATATCCACGGTGCAGCGAAGCTCCGCAACTTCACCGTCGCCGCCCATTATAACTTCTTTGCACTTTATTATATAGGCGTACTTAAGGCGCACTTCTCTGTCGGGGGCAAGGCGGAAAAATCCCTTGACAGGCTCCGCCATAAAGTCGTCTCTCTCTATATAGACAACCTTGCCTATCTTCACTTTGCGGCTTCCTGCTTCCGCATCTTCCGGATTATTCTCCGCCGGCAGCTCATCGACAAAATCATCCGGCCAATTCTCAAGCACAACCTTCAGAGGACGAAGCACTGCCATGCCGCGTCTCGCAGTCTTGTTCAGTTCTTCACGCAGACAGTGGTGCAGCAGTTCAACCTCAACCATGCTGTCAGCCTTGGCAACCCCGATCTCCTTGCAGAAGCGCCTTATTGAAGATGGGGTGTAGCCTCTCCTTCTGAATCCGCATATTGTCGGCATTCTGGGGTCATCCCAGCCCGAAACAATTCCGAGAGTAACAAGTTCAAGAAGTTTGCGCTTGCTCATAACGGTGTACGTAAGATTGAGGCGCGCAAACTCGTACTGGTGCGGAGTATGAGGTGTACTTACGTTAGCGATAAACCAGTCATACAGCGGCCTGTGGTCCTGAAATTCAAGAGTGCATATCGAATGTGTCACGCCTTCTATTGCGTCTTCAAATCCATGAGCAAAGTCATACATTGGATATACGCACCACTTGGAACCCGTTCTGTGGTGTTCGCGTTTTAAAATACGGTATATAACCGGGTCGCGCATATTCAGATTGTTGCTTGCCATATCTATTTTTGCGCGTAGGACATGGCTTCCCTCTTCAAATTCTCCGTTCGACATGGCGGTAAAAAGCTTGATGTTCTCTTCGGGAGTACGGTTACGAAAGGGAGAATCAACGCCGGGTTTGGTAAGAGTACCCCTATTAAGCCTTATTTCCTCGGCATTCTGATCATCAACATAGGCTTTACCGGAAGCAATCAGTTCCAGAGCCCACTTATAAAACTGGTCAAAATAGTCGGAAGCATAGCAAAGATTTTCCCATGTAAATCCGAGCCATTTGACATCATTCTCTATCGACTGAACGTATTCCGTCTCTTCTTTCGCGGGATTTGTATCGTCAAAACGCAGGTTGCACTTGCCTCCGAATTGCTCGGCAAGTCCGAAATTCAAGCATATTGACTTAGCGTGACCGATGTGCAAATACCCGTTGGGTTCGGGCGGGAAACGAGTCACGATGGATTTTACAACACCGCTTTCAATATCCTTTGTTATTATCTCTTCCAGAAAATTAAGACTTCTTGTATCTCCTGCCATTTATATTAACCTCCAATATCTCTATATAGCTTTACCGACCCTATTTGACTATCAGCATATTCTATCATGTAGAAAACAAAATCGCTCAGCAGGAATCAAAAATTGATATCAATATGCGGCTGTTTCAGCAGATATATTAGCTATTTCAATAAACATAAGCAAAGCGGCACTGCCTGTAAAAATCCACAAGACATAGTCAGAGAAAGGCTTGGGCAGCAATTTAGCCATACTGTCACTAACTTTCCAACACAGAGGAACGATGAAAACTCTTGTAAATACAGTAATAATCCAGAAACATAAAAACAGTGCAAATTGGTGCAGCCAAAGCTGCCCGCCTATATGAAGATAGTGGTTTAAGAAGGCGGATGGGAAAAGAATATTCACCATAATCGCAATAACGATAAACGCTCTGAAAATTGCCCAAACCTCAAGAATAAACCTAGGAAGGCCAAACAGCCCGTGAACTTCTCCATTTTCAAGAAGTGTGACGGCATATGATTCATTAAGATGTGGAATTCCGGAAAATATGGCTAGTACAAAAAGAACCGAAGCAGCAAAAAACAAAAAAGAACCGGCTGACATTGTAAGCCCCGACAAAGAATTGATACTGAAAATATCGGATCTGTTGCCAAGTGCCTCTCCATACGAAACAAGCATAACAAAATAAATGAGCATAGGCAGAATCGAACGCGTCGTATTCAAAATCTGCTTTTTTGCTGCTAAAAAAGATTTTTCCGTAGCAACCGCGTAAAAAGCGGCAAAGACAATGATATCGGAAAGCAGCATAAATTGGATTATCTGCAACACATCAGCTCCGTTATTTAGTATTGGGAAAAAAGAAAAAAACGGTACAGCCGCGCAGACCGGCAAAAGCGCGGCAAGCGCGATTGCCGGCGCGTATATAAGCACACGGGCAAAAGAACAGTATAGGCCTCGCTCGTAATAAAACGAGCGCAGCCTGCCTGTCAGATATGTCAGTCCGCCCTTTTGACCACCTAATACAATTTTGAACACATACGAAGCAAGCAACTCCGATGCGAGCGCTAATGCGATTGTGGAGCAGATAAAAAGCCATCCAAAAAGGTATTTCAGCAAAAGAATAATCAGATTCAGCAAGCCAACCTCTCCTATCTATTTTACAAAAACTGCGGCGCAGAAAAATAGGACGAGTATAATAATTCCCAAAATTCTAGATTCCGGAACCGCAAGCCATGGGGTTATACAAGAGTCCATAAAAAGGGACAAAAGATTGAAAATACCGCTTGAACCATTATCTTCGACGGATTGCACACAACTCTCATCATCGGCGGCGGCACATTTTACATCTTTTGATAAATAGTCGATTAAAAGATAAATCGCTGCAAGCGAAAATGAGAAAAGGAAAATCCAAGATGGGAAATTCCAAGAAAAGTATCCCGAAGCAAGATTAAAAATCACTTTTGATCCCCTCCCTGCGGCGATGCGCTTATTACCTGAGTTTTGTTCATAAGAGTGCTGACCGACGGAGTCACTCCTTTGTCGAAGAAAAAGCCCGGAGCTACTGACGTAACCGCAAAAATAAGCACAATCAGAGAGAGCGGGAGAGCGATAGACCTTTCTCTTACGTCGGGCAGGTGTGCTCCGGTTCCTCTCCGTATAAACATAATGCCGGACACATACCTCACCCCGTACACAAGAATAAAGAATGACGCCGCAAAAATTACCACCATATAGAGCGGGTTGGCATCATAGGCAGCTCTGAAAAGAAACTGCTTCGCGGCAAAACCGCAGAAGGGAGGAAGTCCTCCAATGATGCAGACTATAAGAAAAAGGATGCAGCCCGTTGCCGGCATCTTATTGAACAGCGCACCATACTCCCAAAGCTCATAATCCCCTTCACGTTTTTTCAAGTTTACACATAGAACGGAAAGCGCAGCGGAAAGAGGCAGATAAAGTATCCACACCGATATCATACTCTCAATCGCACTTATTCCATACATTGTCATCGACTCCGCGGAGGACATTCCGTTCATAGAAAATCCAAGTGTGATAAGCATTAAAGATTTAAGATACATTTCCATCTTCTCTGTAAAACTCAAAGGGTCATAGCTCAGAGGTGAGAGAATCAACGATGAGAAGAGCGAGAGAAATCCTATTAAAATAAACAGTGCGGGAATTTTTTCGAGCCCCTGCATCGGACCATACAGAGAAAAAATAATCCTGAAAATAACAAAAAATGCGGCCTGCGCTCTTATTCCGAAAAAACATCTCCGCCCTGAATCTTTTACATACGCAGAATTTTTGAGAAAGAGAAAAAGCAGAGGAACGATCAGCAAAATAAACGCGGTAAGCTCCATATTTCCTGACACGATTATATTTGACAGTATCGCTATATTGTCGGTTCCATACTTTTGAAACACCAAAAACGTACCGGTAAAAAACATCACAATTACAACAACACGAGAAAAATAGTACCAAAAAGATTTTTTGAAATCGCCTTTACCTGACGGCACACCGCGATAAAGACCAGACGCACCTATCTGACCAAAAAGAATAAAAATCGAAAGAGCTATAAGACCGTTGGAATAAAAAATCCCCTGTATACCGCAAAGAGTAAGCATAAAAAATGCCGCCTTCGTCGGAGATAGAGGGTTTGCTTTATCGGCCAAAGCGGCAAAAGCGGCGGACAGAGCAACCAACCCCATCATAACAGCCGAAACTGCTCCGATCGCATCCACCTGTAAAAGAGCGCGAATTTTAGACTCCCCGCCTATGGTGTTAGTCCAACCGTTACTGCTCAAAATATAAAAGACGGTTCCCTTCTCCACGAAGTTTATCCATATTATAAAAGTGAAAATTACATTGATAACAAAAACAAAAAGAAAAGTTATTCGCAAAAACTTCCTATCAACATACATCGAGCGGCCGGTCTTCTCTCTTATAAACCTATGGTAAAGCCTAAGAGAAAAAATAACAATTGAGACCGCTAACGGCAGCAAAAGACTCATAAAGGGCATTGGCGATGATAAGACAGCATTTATAATATTCATTTTTTCACCTTATTATTCGAGAGAAATATAAAAAATAGAGCACAAACCGACGTATAAGTCTAACAGAAAAACAGCATATTATAACGTCAGAACTACCCATGTCCGTGCGTCACAAAACAACCTGCAGTGTTTTGCGAAATAACATTGCGGCAACTGAATATAAGACGCAGCACGAGCATCACGCATTTCAACATTGCCAATTCATAAATCATTTGAGGTATTGTATCAGGAATGAGTAGAAGATAAAATACAAGTAAGAAAAATCCATTGCGCAGAGGCGGGATATCGGTAGTCACCGGCTTACAGGTGTAACTTGCAATTACTGCAAATAACATTGCATGACTAAATAAGCCGAGTTTTCCGAAAAAGGTAAAAAAAACGCAAGGCGGAATAACTTCCGCCTTGCTCTATTGGGAACCGGGCTTTCATGTCCTCTGTACAAACGCGGAGAGAGGGGCGCGCCTGTACCATGTAAGACCCTGATGTCCTATCTAAAACTATGCACCGGAATCAGAACGAAAGATACTCCGGCCTGTGCCACTTACATGGCACATCTCCTTTTTCGTCCAAGCAAGCGGATTCTGCCCGCCAATAAACATCAGAAGCCAGTTTAAACGCAAACAAAACACTTAGTGCTGCCACAAATGCCATAAGTACACTCAAAACTAACATTCCATCCATTTTAACCAACCTCCATTTTTATTTTATTCGCCTAGGCCGACTGTGTTGCTCTCTGTAAAAGAGGATATAATATAAGCACACATAAGTAAAACAACTATGTTTTATGTGTGACATAACAATCTGTTATTATGTAGGGGAGGGTAAAGCTATGGAGATTGGTAAGTATGAAGTTTTTATAAAAACAGTCGAGTGCGGCAGCCTGACAAAAACAGCGGAGATCATGGGCTACACGCAGCCCGGAATAAGTGTGATGATAAAAAAACTTGAGGATGACTGCGGCTTTGCTCTCTTTCATCGAATGAAGAACGGGGTTGAGCTGACTCGGGAGGGGGAACGAATGCTTCCGATTATAAGGGAACTGGTAAATTGGCAGAAACAGTTCTACCAAACTGCGGCAATGCTCAACGGTCTGCAAATAGGTACTATAAAAATAGCAAGCTACTCGAGCATGTCATACCACTGGATACCCAAAATAATAAGCAAGTTCAGCAAAGATTTTCCGAAAATCGAGATAGAGGTTATCGAGGGAGGCGTCACAGAAATTGAAAAATGGATTGCGGAAAAAAGTATCGACATTGCATTTCTGACAAAGAGGGCAGGGCAGGCTTTCGATGTTATTCCTCTGAAAGAAGATAGGGTCTTGGCCGTTCTGCCGCCGACACGATACGACGAAACAGCAGAAGCATTTCCGCTTTCCGCCTTCAAAGATGAAGAATTTATCGTATCCGCAAGTTACTATGATAACGACTGCTACAGTGTTGTTGAGGAATTTCAAAAACGCTACGGAGAGATGCCGTACAAAAAGGTCTCTGCGACAGATCCGTACACTGTTATATCTATGGTCGAAAACGGGCTTGGAATAAGCGTCCTTCCGGAGCTGATACTTAAAAGGCACAGTGAAAATGTTTCGACCCTTCCCATAGATCCGCCTTTTACAAGGACTATCATACTCGGTGTGCCGTCACTTGCATCCTGCTCACCGGCTACTCAAAAATTTATCGGATACGTCAAAGATTTTTGCGCTGCGGAATCGTAACACAAGACAGCCGTGACCGCTATGGTGTGTAGTGCACCCCCTAAAGTAGACATCATAAATAACCAAACTATCTACCTACCT
>CAZBYL010000008.1:0-52335 GCA_964496275.1 uncultured Synergistaceae bacterium
TCCGGGGTTCTCGGGGTACATTGCCGTTACTGTAGGTATGCCAAGCTCCGCACCGACTGTGGCTGCGATGTCTCCGCAGGCGAATCCGTAGCGGCCTGCGTTGAAGGCAGGTCCTGCGACGAAGAGGTCGGGGCTGTACTTCTTTATCATTTCAAGGCATGCCGCGCGAGCTTCGTCTGTGTGCTCTCCGTAGAAACCGTCGCCGCATATTACTGTAGCTACAACTTCTGCTGTGCCGTCGAAGAGTTTGGCAAGCTGCATACCGGGTCCGACTATGCCCTCGCGTACTTCGGGCTTGTGGTCGGCCTTTTCTTCTCCGCCTATACCGGCGTAAAACTGGTTAATGTAATGAACTATTTTGAAAGTCATTGTCACCGGCCCCTTTCTATATCCACTCACAGCCGAGTTTGTTGAAGCCTATCTCTGCTGTGGATGCGATTATCGACTGAAGCTCAACATACATGGATCCGTCCGGACGAAGGCTCTCTTCCGCTCCGCCTGAGAGGAGGGAGATAGCTTCTTTGTAGCCGATGACCTTATCCATTGCGGGAACTTCGATCATTTCGTTGACATTTCCTGTTGAGATGAATCCTGTGAGTTCGGGTGTTGCGTCTGCAAGGCTCTGGCTTGCTCCGTCCGTACCTGATGATTC
Source organism: uncultured Synergistaceae bacterium (assembly GCA_964496275.1). Classification (GTDB taxonomy): domain Bacteria; phylum Synergistota; class Synergistia; order Synergistales; family Synergistaceae; genus CAZBYL01. The sequence goes on from CAZBYL010000008.1 coordinate 653, forward strand.
GTCGGAAACGACTACTGACTTGATGCCTGCGTCCTCAAAGTACTTGGCGTTGAGGCAGAGGTCTGTATCGGGGTTGCCGTAGCCCTCTTCGGAGACGATAACGCCGTCTGCTCCGAGCTGCTGAGCGATTGAGAGGTTCATTGTCGCTGCACGGAGTTTTCCGGCAAGGACGGTGCTTTCCTGTGTCGGGATCATTCCGAGGAAGTTTATTTCTTTACCGTGACGGGCATAGAGAGCCTGTACGATGGGGTTGTGAACGTGGTGCCATGTTGTGTTCTTGTCGCATGCTGAAACGCAGTTTCCCGATACCATTGCTCCGTCCAGAACTTCGTTCGGGTGGAGAAGTGTGGGAAGTGAGGGACGAAGGTCGTTCGCGTACACGTATGTGTCGTGGAGGAGTCCCTGTGTGATGTTCATGCAGACGTAGATAACTTTGGGAAGGTTGGGGTATTTCTGGCTCTCTTCAAAGGTGTCGCCTTTATCGAAAACCTTTACCTCATCGGCCTTTGCGCCTGTTTCCGCTGCGCATTTTGCAAGGTATACGCCGAGCTTCAGTCCGGCTTCACGGAGAGCGGCTTCATACTGGTGCTTCTCAAGATCCTCTACCGGCTCAACAGAAAGAACTACGTTGTGTGTTGCCGAGAACGGTGAGTATGGGGCGGCAGGGCCTGACATGTCGATGAAGCCCTCCTGGAAAGCGACGATAGGTCCGCAGGTTACGACAGCGGCTCCGTCAAGTACAAGTGTTTCACCTGTGCCTGCCTTCTGCATTGGTGCGCAGAAGCCGGGGAAATAGTTGTTTTTTCCGATTTTGACGCGCGGCTCAACTACGTCTTTGACAGGGATGATTCTCACACTGTCTCCGGGTGAAGTAAGGTCGAGGGACACTTTTGCAAAACGTCTGTCCTCTTTGACAAGTTCCTCTGCTTCACTCTTGTTGACGTAAAGAGTCCCGCCGGACACATGTGTTGTGTCTGCGAACGCGAGTCCTGTGATGTGAACTTTGTGCAGCTCAAGTCTCATTACCCATTCCTCCTCTTTGAAATTCCGCCTCGGTTTTGTGCCTGGGACGGAGTAACTTAAAAATTGTTTTCACATACTGCTTACAATTTACATTGTATACGGCATCACTTCTTTATTCATTATTCTCTTGAATATAAAAATGTTGTATAATTTAACGTGAATTATTCTGTAGCATAAAGAGAGGGTGGCGCCTTGTTTAAAAGATTAGCGAAACACATTGTAAAAAGTGCGGCTGAGATAATCGGCTGCAGTATTCTTGTCACCGACGAGAACGCGTTTATCATAGCCTGCAGCGATGAGGGGCGGCTTGGAGAATTTCATGAGCCGTCGGTGAAGGTTATGCAGGATAACGCTCCTTTTGAAACGACCGAGGAAGAGGCAAGTGAACTGAAGAATGTGCTTCCGGGCTATACCCTCCCGATTCAGCTTTTTAATAATGTGGTGGGGTCGATATCCATAACAGGTGCGCCTCAGGATGTTGCAAGGTATGGGCGTTTGGTTCAAAAACATGCCGAGATAATGCTGAGAGAGCAGGCGTATCTCGAATCCAGTATGCTTAAGGAACGAGAACTTAGGGACTTTATAAAGAATGTCGCTTCATTTGACGTAAGAAACAGAAACAACGAACTTATTCTAATGCAGGGCAAAGAACTAGGGTATGACCTCGCTTGGTGTCGTATTGCAATGATAATAGAGATGAAACACTGGGACGTCGCTTCGGGCGAGGCGGCCTTCAAGGTCCTGCAGGGGGAAGTCAGAAGCTCTTTCTCAAATCCGCGCAACGTGGTCTGTTTTCACGAAAATTACAGAATAACCTTGCTCTTCGCGCCGAGCTCGGCTACGGGGGAGAGTGATGTGAGCGAAGTGACCGAGTCACTTTCCTCCGACCTTATAAAAAATCTTAAGTGTAAGGATATAGATATAGACATTGCCATAGGTTTTCCCGCAAAGGATTTACAGGGACTGGCCCGCTCACTTCGTTCCGCAAGGAACGTGCTGAGGCTGGCTCGTCAGTTGGGAGCGCACGGCATAATCACTGCGCGCTCCTTTACGGCGGAAACTCTTCTTGATCTGCTGCCTCACGCGCAGCGAGAAGAATTTGCCATGAGTACACTGAAGAATTTGATAGACAGAGTGGACTATGAGGATATAAAAGAAACATTTCTCACTTGGTGCGAATCCCCCTTTGCAAGCGGCGAGGCGGCGGAAAAAATGTCAATGCACAGAAACAGCTTACAGTACAGACTCAAAAAAATAAGAACTCTTACAGGCAAAGACCCTTGGAATTTCAAAGACGCTTTTGAGCTTTGGATATCTTTTGTGCTTCTGGATATGAAATAAATATTTTTTTGTTTAATAAAGATGCAGATGAAGCAAATTACCGTTGCTTTTTGACGCGTCTGGTTCATACTGTACAGTACGGTTTTTACCTGTACAGAGAATAGGAAGGAGAGATTGTATGAACTGTTTGCAGATAATGGCGGTGCGTCTTGGTCAGAGGGAAAAAACAGCTATTGAGGTTCAGAAAGTACTCACGGAATTTGGATGCTCCATTCGTACAAGGCTCGGTCTTCACGACCAGCCCGCAGGCAATGTCTGCTCCCCGCAGGGGCTGCTTATCCTTCAGCTTTGCTGCGAAGAGGCTACATCCGCAGCTCTTGAAGCAAAACTGAACTCGATCGATGACGTAAAAGCAAGGCTGGTAAACTTGGCTGACTGATTTTTAACAATCACGTAGAAATGATAAAGTCAAAGGGGACGGATTTATCCGCCCCCTTTGACTTTATCATTGTGACGTGGGGTTGCTCTCTTTTTGTTCATCGGTATATAATAATCCGATTGCTGATTGATATTTCTTCACAGAAGAAGGAGAGATTATAAATGCCGTACAATTTTGCCGACATCGAACCGAAGTGGCAGAAGGAGTGGGCCGACTCCAAGATTTTTGAAGTAGAGGCCGACTCTTCAAGGGAAAAATTCTACTGCCTTGAAATGTTCCCGTACCCCAGCGGTGCTTTGCACATGGGACACCTGAGGAACTATTCTATAGGCGACCTATTGGCCCGTTTTTTAAGAATGCAGGGGCTGAATGTACTTTATCCGATGGGTTTTGACGCATTCGGAATGCCTGCCGAAAATGCAGCTATCAAAAAGAAACTTCCACCTGCGGAGTGGACATGGGGCAATATCGAATACATGACGAATCAGCTCAAGCGCGTCGGTTACAGCTATGACTGGCGCAGGCGCGTCGTCACTTGCAGCGAGGATTACTACCGCTGGAACCAGTGGCTTTTCCTCCAGTTCTATAAAAAAGGTTTGGTCTACCGCAAGCATGCTCCTGTAAACTGGTGCGAGAGCTGCAAAACTGTGCTCGCCAACGAACAGGTTGTAGACGATGGAGTATGCTGGCGCTGCGGAACACCTGTCACAAAGCGCGGACTTGATCAGTGGTTCATCAGAATAACCGACTACGCACAGGAGCTTGTCGATTGTCTGGATGATTTGGGCGGCTGGCCGGAGCGCGTTGTTACGATGCAAAGAAACTGGATAGGCCGTTCCGAAGGAGTCCATTTCAAAATGGATATAGCCGATACGGAACTTAACATAGAGGCGTTCACCACACGCATAGATACGATATTCGGCGTAACATTCGTGGCTATGGCGGCTGAACATCCTTATGTTGAAGAGTTCGCAAATCGTGTCGGAGGCAAAAAAGCAGAGGAACTTCGCGCTTTTGCGAAAAAGATGTCATCACGCAGCGCAATAGAGCGCACTGCTGTCGGCGTTGACAAAGAGGGTATGGACACAGGCTTTTTTGCGGTGAATCCTATAAACGGCAAAAAGGTTCCTATCTGGATAGCGGACTACATTCTCACGGACTACGGAACGGGAGCCATTATGGGTGTTCCTGCCCATGACCAGCGTGACTTTGATTTTGCGCGCAAATACAATATTCCTGTTATCACAGTCGTGCGCCCCGTCGATGGACCCGCTCCCGACGGAGATACGATGCCGGCATCTGTTGAGGCTGACGGCGTAGCCTGCAACTCCGGTGAGTTTGACGGGCTGCCTACTCCCGAGGCTATTCAAAAAATAGGAGATTGGTTTGAGAGCAAGAATATAGGCAAAAAGGAAGTTCAGTTCCGTCTGCGCGATTGGCTCATCTCGCGCCAGCGCTATTGGGGAACACCTATTCCCATGGTCTACTGTGAACATTGCGGAGTAGTTCCTGTCCCGGAGGATCAGCTTCCCGTAAAACTGCCGCTCGACATAGAGATGCCCGAAAACGGCGGTAATCCTCTTGTTACACGTGAGGATTGGGTTAACACGACATGTCCTGTTTGCGGTGCGCCCGCCAAACGCGAAACTGACACGATAGACACGTTCTTCTGTTCATCGTGGTATTTCAGCCGTTACACCTCGCCGTGGAGCACGGATGTTCCGTTCAACAAAGAGGACGCTTCTTACTGGATGACAGTAGATCAGTATATCGGCGGCATTGAGCACGCCTGCCTGCACCTTATCTATGCCAGATTCTTCACCAAGGTCTGCGCGGATTTAGGACTGCTTCCTCATGATATGAGAGAGCCCTTTAAGAGGCTTCTGACTCAGGGTATGGTTATAAAAGACGGGGCAAAAATGTCAAAATCCATAGGCAATGTTGTGGATCCCGACGAGATAATAAAGAAGTACGGTGCGGATACGGCGAGACTTTTCATACTCTTCGCTGCTCCTCCCGAAAAAGACCTTGACTGGTCTGAGCGCGGGGTAGAAGGCGCTTACAGATTCCTGAGCCGCGTACACAGACTTGTCGAATCGAACCTTGATGTGCTTAAAGATGCTTCCAAAACCAGGGTTCCGATGTCAGAAATAACAGACTCCGAAACCCGCTCGGCAAAGCGCGTCATACACAGCACTCTCGAAAGAGTAACAAAGGATATTCGGGACGAAAGGCAGTTCAACACCGCTGTTGCAAGACTTATGGAGCTTACCAATGCCCTTGCTGCTTTCAAGGTGAAGGATTCGGAGGACGCTTCCATAATGAGAGAGGGAGTCGAAACTCTGCTCTGCTGTCTCTCACCCTTTGCTCCGCACCTTACGGAAGAACTTTGGCACCTCATCGGCAACGACACGTTCCTTTCCGTGGAAAAGTGGTTTGAGGTTGATAAGGGCGCCCTCGTGGAGGACTCTGTCACCATCGTCCTGCAGATAAACGGAAAGGTCAGGGAGCAATTCAGCGTCGCCCCGGGGCTTTCAAAAGAGCAGTTGGAAACTGAAATAATGGGACGCGAAGAGACAAAGAAACGCATAGAGGGCAAGGAGATAGTTAAGGTTATCGCCGTTCCCGGCCGACTCGTCAATATAGTGGTGAAGGGCTGATGCCGGCGCTCCGCCTGATTGTCGCCTCCGGCACGGGCCAGCGGCGCCTTCTGGAGGAGACAGTCGCATCGCTTGAAAAAAAAGGATACGTACTATCGGGAAGACAGGAGGGAGGGGAGTGGAACTCCCTTCTCTCCGATAATATATCGGGCGGTCTCTTTGATGAGAACCGCCTTGTTGTCGTTGACTCGGCCGCTCTCATGGGGGCTATGCCGGAAAATCTCTCAGACCTCGTTGATTCGGAGTCCCCTGTAATAATTCTTCTCGTCTATGAAACAGACCCGGCAAAACTGATACCGAAAGCAGTACAGAAAAAATGCGTTGTGCTCAAACCCGAAGAGTTCCCGAGGTGGCCCAGGGAGCGTCAGGCGTGGGTGGCGGCACTTGCAAAAAAAATGGAAGTCAATATCGACAGAGGCGGTGTCGCCCTCATTGTGGAACTCTTGGATGATCCGGAAGAGATACGCGGGCAGCTCCAGAGTCTTTCCATGCTTAAAAAGGGCGGAGCCCTTACGGCCGATGATGTGGATTCCATGTGTATGGACGATGGAAGCAGAAACCTGCTGCGGCTCTTGGACGGTCTTTGCACAAGAGATGTCTCGTCCGTGATGAAGAGCTTCCGTGCCATAGCAAAAAACGGAGACCTTATACCGCTCGTTTCGGCCATGCACAACAGAATGAGGCTTGCTTGGTACGCAGCTCTCAACCCGAGGTGCGGAGCCATGTATGCAAATGCTTTGGGCGCCAGGGACTACGCATGGAGAATGGCGTGCGGAGCTGCGAAGCTCTACGGGGCGGAAGCAGTCTCGCTGTTTGTGACGGGGCTTATAAAACTTAATATAGACGAAAAGAGCGGAACAAGTGCAGGCTGGAACGGTCTTGAGACGATGCTGATATCACTTATGGGGAGAGAAAAATAAGAATCGCTCAAATTTCGATATCAAAAAATGATACAGAGAAATTAACCCTTTCCGCAAGACATATATGAGCAAATAAAAAATATTTTTCGCATCTGACGGCGGAAAATATTGAAGCCGAAACATCGGAGCTGATTCGGCTTCAAGTTCGGTTGTTTTGGATTTTTTGAGCACGTGAGACGTGCTGCCGTAAAAGTTTATTTTTCATATCAGACGTATAAATTAAGACACGACAAAACAGCGAAGCGAGAGCTTCGCTGTTAATTGTAAATTAAATCCGGTCAAGTAATGTTATGCAGAAAGACTCTTAACCTGTGCAGCCATACCTGACTTGCGGCGAGCTGCTGTATTACGGTGGACGACGCCCTTAATTACCGCCTTATCCAGTACACCCTGAGCCTCGTTCAGTCTCTTCGCTGCAAGCTCGGGATCTTTCTGTGCAACTGCTTCCATCAACTTCTTCACTGCGTTCTTGCAGCGTGTTTTCCAAAAGCGGTTGTAGATACGGTTTCTTTCAGTGACCAGAACTCGTTTTTTCGCAGACTTCTTATTTGGCAATGCCGTCACCTCCTTCACAAAAGACAGCGAATATCTTATCACATACATGTCTTATTCGGCAATAGCTGTTTGCAATTTTTATTGTTTTTGTATAAAATATCCAGGCAACTTACCTGAACTGCTATAATTGTCTTGCCGTGCAGTAAAGTGTATGCTATATTATTCAGGTTGTTGAATAGGATATTATTGATGATGAAAATTACCACAGGAGGTGTAGTCTGTGAAACGAACATATCAGCCGCACAATACCAGACGCAAGCGGTCAATGGGTTTTCTCGTACGTTCTGCCTCCCCGAGTGGACGCCGTATTCTGAGGAATCGTCGCCGCAAGGGTAGAGCACGTCTCGCCGTCTAAATAGCCGTGAATTTTGGCTTTTCATCCGCCGTCAGACTGAGGCGCGGATGGCAGTTTGACCTTGTATTCCGCACCGGACATCGTGAAACAGGCGGGCTGGTGCGGTTGTTCTTTGTCGAAAAACCATCCGAACCAACGTTATTGGGTGTTACTGTCGGAAAAAAAATGGCAAAGGCCGCAATTAGGACACGAGGGCGCAGAATGATGCGCGAGTCGTTCCGGAGACTTTTGCCGTGGATAAAGGACGGGGTGTGGGTAGTAGCCTCCCTGCGTGAAAACGCACTTTCGCTGTCGTCGAAAGATGTCTACCTCGATATGGGACGAGCGCTAAAGAGAAGAGGGCTTATGAAGGCGGACTGGCCCGGTCCCGACTGGGAAGTCGATGCAAAACGGTAGATGAGACCGGCTTCCGCAGTTGCCATATTCCTTATCAAGTTTTACCAAATTGTTCTCTCTCCTATTCTCGGAGGCGGCAAATGTAGGTTTTATCCGACTTGTTCCGCTTATGCGGCCGAGTCGTTTCGGCGTTACGGTGTTTTTTACGGTTCTGCTCTTACTGCGGCGAGGATATGCCGCTGCGCTCCTTGGAGCGAAGGCGGCTATGACCCCGTACCCGAAGCGGAAGATGTTGACATACGGATTTGGATAGGTAAGTTTCTTAAAAGAACCCCGAAAGGTTAGGTGGAAGCATTGAGTTCACTTTGGAACGGAGCAAGCGAACTACTTCTCAAAGTTCTTGAATTTTTCTACGGAATAACGAATTCTTACGGTATTGCAATTGTTATCCTCACTATTTTAATCAGGTTGGCGCTTTACCCTCTGAACCAGAAACAGATGGTCAGCATGCAGCAGATGCAGAAGATTCAGCCCAGATTAAAGGTTATTCAGGAGAAATACGGCAACGACAAAGAAAAAATGAATCAGGAGACTATGCGTCTCTACAAAGAGAATAAAGTCAATCCTGCGGCAGGCTGTCTGCCTCTTCTCGTGCAGCTTCCGATTCTTATTTTGCTGTTTAACGTGCTTCGCACATACGACTTCGCAGGTACTTCGTTTATGGGAGTGCTTCTCGGAGCTTCAACTACGTCAGGTATTGCTCAGGCTGTAGGCGTTCCGGTGGATCCGGCAACAGGAACATACGGGATTATGGCCGTGCTGTCCGGCATTCTCAAAAATCCTGCGGGACTTGTAAACGTGGGGCTCTATGCAGGCAACTTGATTATCCTCATCGGAATTTCCTTCCTTACGTGGGCGCAGCAGAAGCTTTCCGGCAACAGTAACCCGCAGATGGAAATGATGAATACGATAATGCCGTTCTTTATGGCGTTTATCTGTCTTTCCATGCCGGGCGGAGTTATGCTCTACTGGGGACTCTCTTCCCTTATCGGAGTTGTCCAGCAGTATTTTGTTATGAAGAAGACAAAGGAAGAACTGAAAATTAAGCCGAATCTTCATAAAAACAAACCTGTTACCGAAGATGAAGATGATGACGATGATGAGTATGAGTACGAAGATGATGACGATAGCGAGGGTAAGAAATAGATATGATAGAGGAAAGAGAAGAGCAGTGTCCGATTCCCGAAATTGAATCTGTTACCGTTGAGTGCGCTTCAATTGAAGAGGCGCGTGAGAAGGGCGCTTCGATGTGGGGCATAAAGCCGGATGATATCGAAGCGACAGTGATTTCTGAGGATAAGAAACTGTTCGGACTTCTAAAAAGCACATACAAGGTCGATATTCGCCCTTTCGCTCCTGTCGCGTACATCAAATCATGCCACTTTGTCAATGAAGTCCTTGACAGAATGGATTTGGACCTTATCCCGGAACTCTGTGACGACGGCATGATTAACCTTGTCGGCAACGATGCGGGAGTCGTTATCGGAAGATACGGCGAAACTCTTAAAGCTTTGGAGTACATAACAAACCTTGTCTGCCACGATGATATGTCCACAAGACGCGTTCGTTTTGACTGCGGAGGATACCGCGGACGCCGCGAGCAGGCTCTCTCACGCCTGGCTGGTTCCGTTGCACGTGAGGCGCTGAGAAAAGGCACACCTGTGAGTCTTGAGCCGATGTCAAGCTGGGAGCGCCGTGTTGTGCACATTGCTCTCCGCGACAACAGTGACGTCGAGACACGTTCAATAGGTGAAGAGCCTACGAGACGCGTCCTCGTCTGCCCAACTTCCTCTTCAGCATCGAATAAAGCAGGACATAAGAGACGTCCCCGTCCGCATCGGTAGGAGACGAATGTTTCCCGTAATTTTCAAAATTTCGTTTATAGAAGCCCGCAGCTACTATTTGCTGTGGGCTTTTGCGTTGCTTATATTTATCTTCTGGACGAGAAAACGTGCCGTTGAAAGATACGGAATGGATTTTGATAAAGTATCCTCTGTGATAATGTGGGTCTATTTTGCCGCTATAGCAGGCGCTCTTGTCGGTAATGCCGCAGAAAAAATTCCGTTCATCCTATCCGGCGGCGGAAGCTTTGCCGATATCTTGGACGGAGGGCTTTCCTCAGGTCCCGGCTTGCTGTTCGGAGGGCTGTTTGGTATTTTTAGGCTCCGACGTCTGGGTATGGACGTTGATCTCTTCTCCGATGCTGTTTCTGTTCCCACTGCGGCTCTTATTGCCGTAGGGAGAAACGGCTGCTTCTTGGAGGGGTGCTGCTTGGGCAGCGGAGGCGTGTTCTCGGCACGTCCATGGTGGGGTGTTCACTTTCCGACAGACCCTATAGGTTTTTACAGGTATCCATCTCAGTTGTCCGAAGCCTTTGCCGCATTTGTGATAATGGCTGCTCTCCTTTTGCTTGAGAAATATGTTCTCCGCTCTTACAAAAAATACCCGAAGTGCGGCGCAATTCTATTTCCGATATTTTTGCTGCTGTTCGGTTTCTACAGAATGTTTTTTGACTGCCTTCGTGAGCCGGTGCAGGGACACGCATTTTTTTCGGGTCATCTTTTGTCGGGAGTCGCGGTTGTTCTGGGGGGAGTCTGGCTGTACAGAACTTATAAAACAGCGGCAGATTCACCGGATACAAATGCGCACACTTAGGTAATTTTCGAATACCATATCAGCCTCTGCTTCAACCTTAAAGTTCGTGTTTGATGCGCCTTTCTGCCTGTCTGCACATTATCGGTGCGGCCGGCAAAATGGTTGTGCCGGGCTTTCTCCTTTTCGTCTGTTTTTTTGCTTATGGGTACTTAGGTAAAATTCTTGATGTATTCTGACTATAATTTGTATACCATAGTGCAAACTTAAACAATAACATTACGAAAGATATCATGTGGGGGTGTTTCGATGGACAGAGAAAAAATCTGTAACACTGTTAAGAAATTCGGAGCGGCCGGTGCGGCGGCTTTGATTCTTTTTGCCGGAGGGGCGTTCGGCTCGTATTTTGCAACGCATCGGGCTCTCTCCTCTGCCAATACGGAAGCTGAAACCGCTGCAGTGTCGCAGATGGGAAGTGCGTATGCCCAGGATGTCTATTCGGGCAATCCTATAGTGGGTATCGTAAAGAACAGCTCTCCCGCGGTCGTTAATATCGATACGGAAACTATGGTAAAGCAGACTTCCGTTCCGAATCCGTTTCGCGGGGATCCATTCTTTGAAGAATTCTTCGGTCAAGAGTTTTTCGGCGGAGGCGAGGAGCGTGTTGTCCCAAGCCGCGGCAAGGGATCGGGATTTATTGTCAATAAAGAGGGCTACATACTTACCAATAACCATGTCGTAGACGGTGCGGACAAGATTAAGGTCACTCTTCTTGACGGAAGGACGTTCGACGCTAAAAAGGTTGGTCAGGATCCTACCTTTGACCTGGCCGTAATAAAGATCAAGGCACAGGATCTTCCCATGCTCACGTTGGGAGATTCCGACGCGACTCAGGTCGGCGAATGGGCTGTTGCAATAGGAAACCCTCTCGGTTTTGAAAATTCCGTAACCGCCGGAGTCATCTCCGCAAAAAACAGAACACTTCAGGCTCCCGGAGTGAATTTCCAGGGCTTTATGCAGACAGATGCCGCGATAAACCCCGGCAACAGCGGCGGTCCGCTGATTGATATGAGCGGCAAAGTCATAGGCATTAACACGGCCATTGTCCCCTACGCTCAGGGTATCGGATTTGCCATACCGGTCAATATGGCAAAACAGATAATGGACGACCTTATCAAGCACGGTGAAGTCCGGCGAGGTTGGCTCGGAGTAACGGTTCAGCCGCTCACGTCATCGCTTGTTGAAGCCTACAAAATACCTGTCAAGGAAGGTTCTATAATAGCCGATGTGCAGAAGGGGTCTCCCGCGCACAAGTATGGTTTGGAACGCGGTGATGTCATAGTTTCGATAGGCGGCAAACAGGTGAAGAACAGTCAGGATGTTGTATTTTTTGTTCGCAATAAACTTGCGGGTGAAAAGGTAACCTTTGAAATTTACCGTGACGGTAAAAAGAAAACCATAGACGTTACGCTCGGTGATATCGACGGAGGACGCCCTTCCGCAGGGCAGCAGAAATCTGCCGAACCTAAGCAAGGAGAGGTAAAGACAGCTACTCAGATGGGCATTACCGTGGCCGAGAACAGCAAAGAACTGCAAGATCGCTACAAACTCAGAGAGAGCGAGGGCGTTGTTGTTGTAGGTGTTCAGCAGCGTTCGCAGGGACAGAAACTTGGGGTGCGTCAGGGAGACGTTATACTTGAGGTTAATAAGGTGAAAATGTCCACCATTGCCGACTGGAACAGAGTAATGGGAGCTAAGAACAAGGCGCTCGGACTTTTAGTTGCAAGGGACGGGCAGACTCTTTTCATCTCCGTCGGAATGTAACTCGGCGAAATTTAAGATACAGTATTGTAATCCAAACGCACGAGAGTCTGCGGAATCACTATCTTCCGCAGACTCTCGTGCGTTATTCTCAAACTTTTTCAGTGGTCCGGCTGGCGCGAATCCCAAAACAGACAGCCGTGAGGCTCTGTATAAATTCAAAACAGGATATACATACGCTGCTGTTTGAATTTAAAAATCACGCCTTTCGGATGTTGAACAAACTTTAAATTCAGACGGGACTGTTTGCGCAAAAAATGTTGCGCCTGCAGGCGCAGAATTATAGTTTGTGTCCGCACTCGGAGCAGAAACGCGATCCGTCGGGCGCGTCAGCTCCGCATGAGGGGCACTTCTTCGCGCTCAGGCTCGCGCCGCAGTTATTGCAGAACTTGCCGCTTCCGCATGGCTTGCCGCAGGACGGGCATACAATTGTTTTTGTCTCAAGTTTGCCGCTCCATACCGTCTGGGTCTCTGCCGCTTCGTCCAAATTGCGCTGCATTGCCTGAGCCTTTGCCTTTGTAACGGCAACGCTCTCTCTGGGTGAGCACTCTACGCACAAACCCTCATCCTCGTTAAAATCCGCGGGGCAGACCCATCTGTGACAGCCTTCGCAGCGGTGAAAATGCGGTATTGCTTCGTTCTTTGCGGCTTCAAACGCCGCCTCGTGCTCCTTTTGCCATTCGGCCGTCATTCCGTTGAAGCGTTCCGAAAGTATGTCCGTACCTCTTCCCACGGCAACTCCGATATCACCCAGCTTATCGCCGAACAGATTTGTTATGGCAAGCACACCCTGCCCGAAACCTCTCAGAGTGGAATTTTTTTTGTGCGACTTGGACTCAACGAAAGAGCTTCTGTATCCGTCATTACAAATATCACAGTAAAAAGTGAACTGAAATCCTGCTTCAGTGCTGTTATCTTCGTAATTCCTGGTGAACGACTTGAGCATTTACATTCCTCCGATTGGTTTTTTTATCTTAAGAGTGCGAACCGTTTCGTAAACCCTAAGGTGTATTCTCCATTCTTAGACATCAATAATGAAAGGTATACGTTCTTATTCTAGCAGAAAAACGGTAATATTTGGAAGGATTTATCGGTAAAAACTTTTCGAAAAACAGAATAAAGCAGAATAAAAGGCGATAATTTGGTATTGCCTATGCTGCCGCCAAAGAAAAAGCTCCGAACAGCGCGATGCCCGGCTCTGTCATAGAATTGAGCTTCCGTAGTGGCGCGGAGAAAATATTTATCTCAAGCCGGCAAATAAAATTTTTGCGGGATCCCGTCACTCGCAACAAGTTTTACACTCAAGAGCTATGCTGAGGTATTTTATAATCAGTTCCGAACGGCAGTTGACCTTGAGCTTTTTTGATACGGCAGAGGCATACGTGCTCATGGTCGGATACTTTACGCCCATTGCTTCTGCGGAGCGCTTGAGAGAGTATCCTTCAAGCAGTATGAGAAATGCTTGGTATTCGCGCGGGGTCAGAGTCGCAAGCCTCGCCCATCTTTCGCCTTTTGCTGCGAAAGATTTCGCGCTATCCCCTGCCGATTGGCATGCAGCTTTAAATTTGCTGCAGTCATGCTGCGACACCATAGCCACCTCCCTTTTATTGTTAATAACCATAAAACCCTAAATCATGATATTATGAATAATTGTACAATATGAAGGGCATAGCTGCAAGTTATTTTTCTGTTTGCTGCTATTAAGTATTTCTGTTTTTTTCGTCTGCTTGTTTGGTGAATGTCCATAGCAAGTTGTAAATCGGGCATATTATTATGAAAAACATGTAGGGCATATAGGAAAGGCCTTTGAAAGAGAGCATGGAGAGCGGAACAGATACAGCCAGAGTCCAAGGCACAATTACGCTCATCACAACGCTTGCGAAGCTGACATCGCGAAGCCTGTCGTCGTTGGCGAATCCCGCCCGTCTGTATGGGACATTCATAAGCGTACTTGTTGTTACGATGGAGACAGTTTGGTTGCAGCCGATAGCTGCGGATGCAGTACCGATTACGACAGACCTTATGTAGAGAGATGTTCTCGTTTTTGCAGATCGAAGCAGGGCTTTGAAATGCAGACTGAGAACTCCGCCCTTTTCTATTATTGCGGCAAGTGAGCATGAAACTAGCAGTATGTATATGGGAGAGAGCATGGGAATAATTCCGCCGCCCCGTACCACACCGTACAGCGGGTGAGTCTCTGGGAGTCTGAATCCGTTAAGGATAGAATTTATCAGCCAAGCTGGTTCTGCATTCTGGAAGAAGAGCGCGATGGGAACCGCCGCCGCGATGCTTGCGCAGAGTGTCCATAGAGTTCGGAACTTTAGGAGCGACGAGAGCAAAAGAGCTGCGGCCGGCAAGAGTACAATGGGGCTGATAGTAAATGAGCTTTCAAGCAGTCCGAGGCGTGCAAGCGCGGACATGTTCGCGGGGAAAAAGTGCGAAAGAAGCGCGTAGGCCAGAGAGGCGAGCAGAAGGGGAGTCAGAGTTGTCCTGAGTACAATCTTAAATGCCGTGTCATGATGAACGCCGTTTAAGGATGAGAGCAGCACAAGCGACGATGCCACGGGAGAGCATCTGTCTCCTACAAACACTCCCGAAATCACGGCGCCAGCCGTCATTGCAGGCGGCACTCCTCCGGCGCAGCCTATTATATACATGATTATTCCCATAGTTGCCGTTGTGGCAAATGCGCTCCCCAGCATAAAGGAGAGCGATGCGCAGAGGAGAAATGTCATCGGCAGAAATAATTGCGGCGCGATGAACTGCGCGCCGTAGTGGATTATCCCGGCAATGCAGCCCGAGGAGAGCCAAAGCGAAGTGTTTATGCCTATCATAATCAAAATGCGGGCCACTATTGCCGCTTTGATACATCCGTCTTTAATGTACGCGCGCAAGTCTTTCGTGCTTTTCCCATGTTTCAGAACAAATACCGAAAACAGGACCAGTACGGCTGAGAGAGGTATTCCCAGGTGTACTCCCGTGAATGTGGATATGCCTATCAACAGAATAGAAAAGACCCACAGATAAATCAATCGCCTACTCCGCGGTCAAGTCTTGTTCCGAGAGAGCGGCTCCGCCCATTTTGTAGCCGCCTTTGCAGATAATCGTATTTTTTACTCCTGCTTCCGCCAGTTTTATCGATATTTCGGCAAGGTGGTTCGTAATTATCTCTATGCAGTTTGAATCGGTCTCTATCCTTGCCGTTTCACCGTCGAATCTCATACGAAGCTGGTATTTTGAAGGGATGTAGTTTCTTAAAATTTTTTCCCCCATCTCAATGGATTCGAGCAGCCCTTTGCGGACAGGCGTGCCGGTCGGTATTCTTGAGGCAAGGCAAGCCGCAGCGGGTTTGTCCGCAGTGGGCAGGCCGAAAAGGTGCGATGCCGCTCTTATTTCGGATTTTGAAAAGCCGCACTCAAGCAGGGGGCTTTTTACGTGTTTCGATTCTCCAAGAGCTTTCATTCCCGGTCTGAAATCTCCCAAGTCGTCGGTATTTGAGCCGTCGAGCACCCACGGGATATTAAGCTCCGCGGCGCGTGCCTCAAGTGCCTTTACTCTGGCTGACTTGCAGAAGTAGCACCTTTCTTTTGAGTTCTCGCAGAAAGACGGGTCTTTTGTCTCATCAAAGGGAATTTTGACCAGCGCTATGTCATAGCTGTCAGTGAAATTCAAGATATCCTCTTTATCTTTGTCCGAGAGCAGCGGCGACCATATTGTGAAAGCTGACGCATTGTCTCCCAGAGCTTTTTTTGCGGTATATGCCAAAAGGGCGCTGTCAGTTCCGCCGGAGAAGGCGACAGCCGCCTTGCCGAGCCCTTTTATGTACTCATTGAGGCAGTCTAGTTTTTTTTCTAACATTTTTCTTCCTTTGCTGTGTAGCAGAAATCGCAGCGGTCCGCTCCGCCCATTATGGTCTTTGTCCTTGTGAATTCTATGCAGGGGTCAAAACCCTTTATAAATGCGATGTCACGATCGCAGGAGACAAGCTCGCCGATGTCTCCGTATCCCAGCTCTCTGTAGATTTCCGCAAAGCGGCAGCGCGTCACATCAAAACGCAGCACGCCGTCAGTCTCCTCTATCTGCTTCATATTGAGAGCGCCGTCTGTGTTCCAGTTTTTTATACAGTTTTTTTGCAGCGAAGCGAGCCCTGCTCCGTTTGCGGCAGATGCAGCCTCTCCTGCGGATAACGCCAGAGATTCTATGACCTTGCGAACTATGCCGTAGGTTCTCTCCTTGCCGAACTCCTCCGCAAAAGCTCTGATAAGCGGAGCGATTACTTTAATTTCTATCTCCCTTTGCTGTAAAAGGGATATTTGATTTTTATCTGCGTCCATTAGAACACGCTCCTTATCTTTTCGGCTTATAAAGAGCAGCCGCGAAATATCGAAATTATAGACGTATTTGCTGTTTATGTCTTTATGAGTATCGCGCCTATTTTCACCTTATACGTGATATTATAGCGGCGGGACCGAACAACAAAAAACCGCAAAGAGGGTGTAGGATTGACAAGTAAAATTTCCTTGATGACACCGTTTTTTATAAAGATGTGCATTCCTCTCGGATTGGCTCATTTTCTCTCCCTCTTGATAGGGAGCGCGAACTCCATTCTCGCGCCTCAGCTTATAGGTGAGTTTGCCCTTTCGCCTGCCGACCTTGGTTTTATGTCCTCACTTTTTCTCATAACGCACGCTGTAGCGCAAATTCCGCTCGGAATATTTCTTGATAGATACGGCGCCAAAATGACGCATGTTCCGATGCTGATGCTTGCCGGTGCAGGAACGGTTCTTTTTGGACTTTCCGAATCATATTGGACTCTTATTGCTGCCAGAATAATGATAGGCGCGGGATTTTCCGGTTCGATGATCACAGCGTTCAAAGCATACACCGAATGGGTTCCCAAAGAACGGCTCGCATTTGTATTCAGCATACAATGTCTTGTCGGCGGAGTCGGCCTGATGTTTGCGACAAAACCGATAGCTATTGCTCTGGGATTTATGTCGTGGCGCACTCTGTTCTGTATTCTCGGCGCGGCGGCTTTTTTGAATGCCGCGCTGGTATGGCTTTTTGTACCGTCGTGCTCCGCAGATGATGAAGGCGGCACTGTTTCCTTCATAGAAAATACATGCGCAATGATGAAGCTCGCCTTCGACAAAAGGTTTCTGTACGCCGCTCCTCTGGCGACTACGACCCAAAGCGTAATGCTCGCGTACGTGTTTCTTTGGATGGGGCCGTGGTTTAATGACATAGCAAGATTCAGTGCGTCTCAGTGCGAATTCTGGATGGTTATGGTGACGGCTACGTCCGCTGCGGGATATCTGTTCAGCGGAGTGTGGGCCGACATGTTCCAGAGAAAGGGCTGGATGAGTTGGGAGCGTTTCTACCTGTACGCGGGCGGAGCGTTTACATTCTGCCTTGCACTTATAGTTCTTATGCATAATGCGTACACGGCGCCGCTTTGGGCTATGCTGATGCTGTTTGCTACCCTTAATATGATAGCCTTCTCTATAACGGGAAAAATATTTGATTCCAACGAAGTGGGCAAAGCGCTTTCGCTGCTCAATTTTGTAATAGAGACTTTCTCGTTTGCGGTTCAGTGGTTTATCGGCATATTGCTTGGCATGTTCCCCGTAGTGAACGGACACTTTGCTGCTGCGGGCTACAGAACCGGGCTTGCTGTAATGCTTGTTCTGAACATAGCGGCTGTTGCTAATTTTTATGTGAACCTGCGCAGAAAAGGGCTGTAGGCGCATCAAAAAGTTCATATCCCTGCGCACGGAAGAGAGTTCTGTTTTTTTATCTCGGAAAAAAATTATCATAACGACAAAATAGAAAAGCCCCGATTTGGTTTGCGAATCGGGGCTTTTTTGCGGGCGGATTCTAAGCTTGAAAAATTATCGGACCCTAATACGGAACAATAAACGTACTTTTATCCTAGCTTTTATCGCACAGGTTATATATCATCTTAAAATATAATGGTACAATTTAAAAATCATTAAAGAATTATTCGGAGGGAAGATAGATGTTTCTTTGCAGAGATTTTAAGTTTGACGCGGCTCACAATCTGGTGAATTATCATGGCAAGTGCGAGAGGCTTCACGGACACACATACCACATGTCCGTTGTGCTTGAGGGCAAGCCCGACCACGAAGGTATGATATACGATTTTGTTGAACTGAAAAGGCACGTTAATGATATCGTTCTTTCCAAGCTGGACCACGCTTATATCAATGATATTATTCCGCAGCCGACTGCGGAATACATCGCGCAGTGGGTGTTTAAGTCTCTTGATGAGAGCATACAGCGCCCAAACTGCAGACTGTATGAGATTCGTGTTTGGGAGACGGAGGGTTCTTCCGTATTTTGCAGGAGGGAGGATTGCTGATATGCGCGATGTTCAGAGCGAACCGGATGTTCGTAATATTCCCATAGATAAGGTCGGTATTTCCGGACTTTCATGGCCGATACAGGTTCTCGACCGTTCAAATGCCACACAGGAGACCGTTGCCACAGTAAGCCTGTCCGTATTTCTGCCGCGTGACTACAGAGGGACTCACATGAGCCGCTTTGTGGAGGTGCTCAGCGCGCAGGAAAAGAAGGTCACGTTTCATAACATGGAGGAGCTTCTCTACGCTTTAAAGAACAGACTAAACGCCGATGAAGCTCATGCGGAATTCTCCTTCCCCTACTTCATAACGAAATCCGCCCCGGTAAGCGGAGCAAAGGGGCGTGTCAGGTATGACGTTTCGTTTGAGGCGTCGCTTAAAGGCGACAAATTTGACCTCATTACAGAACTGACGGCCCCCATTCAGACTCTCTGCCCATGTTCCAAAGAGATTTCCGAATTTGGGGCTCATAATCAACGCGCTCACGCCGGAATTGCCGCGAGGCTGAATTCCTTCATGTGGGTGGAAGAGTTTGCCGATATCGCGGATAAGTGCGCTTCCGCTCCCATATACAGCCTTCTTAAGCGCGAGGACGAAAAGGCTGTTACCGAAATGGCGTATACAACTCCGAGATTTGTTGAGGACTCTGTACGCGAACTGGCTCTTGCGATGGAGGCGGAGAGCCGTGTGACTTGGTACAGAGTTTACGTAAAGAGTCACGAAAGTATTCACAACCACGACGCGTTTGCGAGCGTTGAGAGGAGCAAGGTTTAATGACGTCACCCAAGAAGCTGATGCGGCGCGCGGTGCTGGACGATTCGGGACTTGAGAGGGTAAGGTCGCTTCATCCGTGGCTGTTCAGAGGAAACCTGCGTCAAATACCGCATTGTAATCCGGGAGACCTCGTAGCCTTCACCGACAGGGCGGGAGTTATAAAAGGCTGGGGGCTTTGGAGCGACAGCGCGCTATGTATCAGAGTCCTTACGTTCGGAAGCAAGGAGCCCGACCAAATGGCTCTTCTTCGCGAGAGGCTTACCGCAGCTCTGAATTGGAGAAAAATGTGGTGTCCCGGTGAGGAAGCCTTCCGCTGGGTTCACGGGGAGGCGGACGGACTGCCCGGTATAGTGGCCGACCTCTACGGTGACGTGCTCTCTTTGCAGCTCTCGACAATAGGCTGGTACAGACATCTTGACGAAGTTGCCGCCATTTTCAGAAAGGTGCGTAAGCTGTCTGCGATAGTTCTGCGGAATGAGACCAAACATCTTGAAAAAGAGGGCATTCCGAGAGAAGTTCGAGCCGTGTTGGGAGAGATGCCCACCTCACCGCTGAAAGTGAAAATAGGCTCGCTGTACGAACTTGTGGACGTCTCAGCGGGTCAAAAAACCGGGGCGTACCTTGATGTGCGCCATGTGCCGGGCATGTTGTCAGCTCTTTATAAAGATGCCAGAGTGTTGGACTGCTTCAGCTATCAGGGGCATTTCGGCCTGCACGCTCTTGCGGGAGGAGCTTCCGAAGTCATTGCTGTAGAGCAGTCTCAGGGCGCTATAGACAGTGCGAGGGAGAATCTTGCAATCAACAATCTGCCGGAGAAAATGACATGGATGTGCGGCAACGCATTCGACATAATGCGCGATATGGACGCGGCACGCGAAAGGTTTGACCTTGTTATAATGGACCCACCGCCCTTTTCTCCGGGCAAAGGGCAGCTTGACTCCGCAAAGCGCGGATACAAGGAACTTGCGCTGCGCGGGCTAAAACGGCTTCGTGAGGGCGGGCACTTGGTATTTCTCTCTTGCAGCCACGCTTTTACCAGAGATATGCTGCTTGACACTCTGAACGAAGCGGCGAGAGACGAGGGTGTCTCCTGCCGTATCGCGATGGAAATACACCAGCCTGCGGACCATCCCGCTCTGTCGGGCGTTCCGGAAACAGATTATCTTAAAGGTTTTGTTTTGGGGGTACAGAAGCAATGAATGATGCAAAAAACAGTATAAAGGCCGTCATGTTTGATTTTGACATGACGCTTGCGGATACAAGTTATGCGATAGAACACTGCACCAATCTTTTGGCTTCAAAATTTGGGCTTGCTCAGGTGCCGAGGGAGAAAGTACTTCGCGCGATAGGTCTTCCCATTGATGTGAGCTGGAAATTCTTCTGGGGAGATTACAAAGATGAGTGGCTCGAATACTACCGCGGAAACTTCAGAGAAGTGGAACAGTCTATGATACGCCTCTTTCCCGGTACGGTCGAGACTATCAAAACTCTCTCTTCCCGCGGAGTGAAGGTCGGAGTCGTTTCCAACAGGTACTACGCAAAACGTCCGGTGGAATCAACGGGGCTGACAGAGTTGCTGGATGCTGTTGTCGGGCTTGAGGACGTGGAACGCCCAAAGCCCGCGCCTGATTCTTTACTTAAAGGTTTTGAACTGGTTGGAATCTCTCCGTCCGAAGGAATTTATGCAGGGGACACGGATATCGATATGAAAACCGCCGTTGCCGCGGGAGCTTACGGAATAGGCATGACGACGGGAAACTTTGACCCGGAAGCCCTGACTGCGGCCGGAGCGGGAAGAGTTTGCCGCGACCTCAGAGAAATACCGCTGCTTGAAATATTCTAACGGAGCATAGGGCGCACAATGGTTAGGCGTTTTGACCCCGAGGAACAAAACAGAGGCTTTCGTCCCGGATACTGGATTGCCGTAGCTGTGATCGTTATTCTGTGGATTTGGGGGTTTAAACTCTATTTTGACCGCTATGACTATCTTCACCCTGAAATAACTTGGGCTGTTCCCGGCATAGATACGGAAATAGTAAAAATTCCCGGAGCGCTTCTGTGGAAGGAAAACCCGGTAAGGGCAAGTATGTCCGGTGTCGTCTCGTACCCACAGGGCACGGGACCTGTTCGAGTGGCAAGGGGAGCTGTCGTTGCGCGCATAAGTTCCGGTTCCGCGGCAAAGGACGTCAAGGCATACCAGCAGGGTTATTTTATGGCGGGTGTTGACGGGCTTGAGTCTGCTTGGAGATACGCTGAGATTTGGCCCGGAAAAGCTCCGTTGCCCGTGCCTAAGCCTGTTGCGATGGTGAAAAACGGTTTTGTCGTGGGCAAGGGACAGCCTGTCGGCAAGCTTATAGAGCAGCCGCAGGAACTTCGTTTCGTTGGGTATACGGACGTGGTCGGGGACATGGGCGAACAGATAAAACATAATACATTGAGAGTCAAGATGGACGGAGTTGACACCGTTTCAAAGGCAGATATCAGAGTCGCCATGAAAACCGGTAACAAGACAAAAATGTACCTGACGCTGCCATGGTTTCCTATGGAGATGATAAAATCAAGGCGGTACACCCTGACTGTCGAAGCCGGCAGCACGGAGGGAGCTATAGTCCCGATATCCGCTGTCATGCAGGACGACGGAGGGTATTCCATCTACATGGTGAGAGGTTCGCGTGTCGAACTGAAATCGATAGAGGGCAAACCTATTGAGGACGGTAAGTTTATCGTTACTAAGGGCATATCTGTGGGAGACGCTATAGTTGAGACTGCTTCCTCTGCCCGGGAAGGAAGGATTCAGTTATGGTAGACGACATTCGCCGCAATGTGTATGAAATCAGAGAGCAGATTGAAGCAGCCGCCGAAGCAGGCGGACGCAGCCCGCACGACATAAAGCTCATGGGGGTTTCAAAATATCATCCGCTTGAAATGATGCTTGAAGCTTCTCAGTTTGTGGATCTGCTTGGGGAAAACAAGGTTCAGGAAGCTCAGTCGAAGAGACTCGGATGGCCTGCGGACAACAAAACGCCGCTGCACCTGATAGGCCATCTCCAGAGGAACAAGGCGAGAAAGGCTCTTGAGACATTTGACGTGATAGAGAGTGTCGATACCTTGGATCTTGCAAGGGTGCTCGACAGAATCCTTGCTGAGTCCGAGGCTTCCGCATACCCAATATTTATAGAGGTCAATACATCGGGAGAGCTTACAAAGAGCGGTGTCGAACCGGAATATGCGGAGTCGCTTGCGGAAAATATTGCAAAATACTGTCCGAGGCTTTCAGTTGAAGGGCTTATGACCATAGGTCCCAATACGGATGATTCTGCTTCGGTGCGGGCCGCCTTTGTTGTGCTGCGTGGGCTTGCGGAATCTGTAAGAAAAAATACGGGGCTTAAAATTCCAGAACTTTCTATGGGAATGAGCGGAGATTTCAAGATTGCCATAGAAGAGGGAAGTACAATCGTGCGTGTGGGGACTGCCATATTCGGCAAAAGAGAGTACAAATAATATTCCGGGAGGGCGGACTAATAATGGCTGAACTTTTGAAATCGCTTGATGTTGTAAATCAGTCCTTTAAAAAAAGCATAAGGGGTTATGATGCGGAAGAGGTAGACGAATTCCTCGACGCTATTGCGGAAACTCTGCAGGTCTATGCCCAAAAGACGAAAGACCTTGAGCGTGAGCTGAGCGCAAAACAGGAGAGCTTGGCCGAGTATGAAAAAATGAAAACGGTACTTCACGAAGCGCTGATAATGGCTCAAAGGAGCGCCGACGACAGAATTCGCAACGCAAGGGAGCAGGCCGCGAAGATTATTTCCGATGCCGAAACAAGAGCCGAAGAAATTTGCGCTGATGCCGCGCAGGAAGCTGACAGACTTCGCAGCGGCGTCTATCAGATAAAGAACATAAGAGACCTGTATGAGCAGGAATTTCGCGGTATGCTCGCTAAATTTGACAATATGCTGAATCAGACAATGGCAAGTTCAACCCTGAGCGCTGCCGTTGAGAGCGTCCTTGAGCCCACGGAGAACGGAGACTCCGACAGCGATGGGACGAGCGGACAGGAAACTGTTTCGGATGATAAAACATTGAGAGCCGCATACAACATGCTCGGAGTGGACCCCAAAGAAATACTTTCGGATGCAGACGGAGACGGCGAGGATAAATAGGCCGAGATGGGAGACTTCTTGAGGGAACCGCTCACATCGCTTAAAGGTGTCGGTCCCGCGAGGAGTCGGCTGCTTTCCGTACTCGGAGTAAAAACGGCCGAGGACATTCTTTGGTTTTTCCCCAGACGCTATGAAGACAGACGCAATGTTACAAAAGTCTCTTCTCTTGTCCCGGGGCGTCCGTCTGTTGTTTATGCTTCAGTGGACTGCATCGAACGCAGAAAACTGCAAAAACCAGGGCTGGAACTCGTGAAAGCAGAACTTTCGGATGAAACGGGAACTTTCTGCGCCGTCTGGTTTAACAGAAAAGGACTTGAATACATACTAAAAGAGGGGACTCCGATTGTTTTATACGGCGTCCCTTCGTTTCATGGTTCATACCTTGAATTTGCGAGCCCTGAGTTTGAGCTTCTATCCGCAGGGGCAGCCGCAAAAGATTTCTGCTGCATAATGCCGATATACCCGTCAACGGCCGGACTTCCCGCAAAATGGTTCAGAAATTTTGCCTTTGACGTAGTCCGCAAAGCCGCTCCTCTCGCCGATGACGAATTACCTCCTTTTATAAAAGAGAAGAGAAAATTCCCGGACTTGAAAGACGCGCTCATCTCAATGCACAGGCCGCAATCTCCCGAAGATTGGAAAAATGCCAGGCGCAGGATAGCGTACGGAGAACTTTTCGTCCTCTTGACCGCAATGGAAGTACGCAGAGCAAAACTAAAATCGCAGCAATCCGCCGCATTAGTTGATTGCAAAGGCGGGGTGTACTCTTCGTTTCGCGCCAATCTCCCCTTTGCGCTCACAGAGTCACAGGAAAAAGTTCTTTCGGAAATATTTGCCGATACCTCATCCGGTACGCCTATGTCGCGCCTTGTGCAGGGCGATGTCGGCGCCGGGAAAACTCTGCTTGCAGTCGGACTTGCGGCGGCAGCCTCAGACAGCGGAGTTCAGACGGCCCTGCTGGCTCCTACGGAGGTGCTGGCAGATCAGCTTTTTGCACAGATGAAAAAATATCTTTCCGAGTCTGGTGCGTCAGTCGTTCTGCTTAAAGGTTCTCAGAGCGCGAAGGAAAGAAAGAAAATAATATCGGAAATAGAGTCGGGCCTTGCGGATATTATTGTTGGCACACAGGCATTGCTGCAGGAAAGCATACCCTACAAAAAGCTCGGAGTCGTAATAATAGACGAACAGCACAGATTCGGAGTCGCGCAAAGGGGCAGATTTGCCAAGATAACACCCGTGCCGCACATGCTGATGATGAGCGCCACCCCGATTCCGAGAACGCTGACAATGACCCTTTTCGGAGATCTCGATATATCAGTGCTCAAAGATAAACCGGCCGGCAGACAAAAAATAGAGACAAGAATTGCAGGCACTTCAAAAATGCGCACATTGCTGCGATTCGTTGCTGATGAGGCAGGAAGCGGAGGCAAAATATACTGGGTTTGTCCGAGGGTGAACGAGGACGGCGAGGAAACTGCCGCATCCGCCGAAACAAGATACAAATATCTCGAAAAACAGATGGGAGCGCTCGGTGTGGCTCTTCTGCACGGAGCAATGAACGAAGAGCATAAAAATTCTGCGCTGGAAAACTTCAAAAACGGCAAGGCAAAAATACTTGTAGCTACCACGGTAATAGAAGTCGGAGTGGATGTGCCGGACGCGTCCTTGATAATCATAGAATCTCCCGAAAGATTCGGCTTGTCGCAGCTGCACCAGCTCAGAGGACGTGTCGGACGCGGGACAAAACGCGGAGTATGCATCCTTCTTGTGCGGGAAGAGAGCCTTGTGCCGGAACGGCTGCGCGTATTGGAAAAAAGCTGCGACGGCTTTGAAATTGCAGAAGCAGACCTCGCGCAAAGGGGTGCGGGGGAGATAAACGGCTCATATCAGCACGGAGATTGCGGATTTAAAACGGCAGACCTCTCAAAGGACATAAAACTAATAAAAGAGGCGAAAGAAGATGCTGCTTATATTGCGGCGACTGATATAAACCTCACTTCAAGCCCGAAATTGAAAGTAAAAATTGATGCTGAAACAGGTGACTTCCTTGGAATCGGGTAGAGAAGAACCCCTATTCGCTAACATAAGCACTTGTGAATACAACATTTTTTATGTACAATATCGGCATCGGCGTGTAACACAAAATAATGGCTATATTTAAAAATATAAATAGAGCTGAAATTTCGCACTGAAAAATTAAAACGAACCATGACAATTGAGATTGAGGTGACATTGATAATGTTATTACTGACAGCACTATTGTGCGCGGTCGCCGGACTTGCGGTTGGAGTCCTGGGCGGTTTCGCATACCACAGAAATATTGAAGCAAAAAAGTTTAAAGGGGCTCTATCCGAGTCCGAGCGCATAATTTCCGAAGCAATGAAAAAGGCCGAACAGTCAAAGAAAGACCTGGTTTCAGAGGGAAAAGAAGAAATTCACCGTTTAAGACAGGAAGTCGACAGAGACATCAAGGAGCGCCGCAACGAACTCCAGCGTTCCGAAAGACGACTTGAACAAAAAGAAGAAAATCTTGACAAAAAACTGGAAAACATCAGCCGTAAAGAAGAGGAACTGCGTGCGCGCCACGAGCAGGCACAGGATAAACTTAACGAGCTCGGCGAACGCGAGCAGGAACTTATCACCAAGCTTGAACAGATAGCTCAGCTTACACGCGAAGAAGCAAGGGAAGTACTTTTGGCGGAAGTCGAGTCCGATGCGAACCACCTTATAGGGCTCAGACTGAAGGAGCTTGAAGAACGTGCAAAACGCGAAGCCGACCGTAAAGCACAGGAAATCATAGCTACCGCCGTTCAGAGATGCAGCGTGGAATTTACGTCGGACGTGGTTGTGAGCGTAGTGAACCTGCCATCCGATGAAATGAAGGGTCGTATAATCGGGCGTGAAGGACGTAATATCAGAACCTTCGAAACTCTTACCGGAGTTGATTTAATCGTAGACGACACCCCCGAAGCGGTAACACTCAGCAGCTTTGACCCCGTAAGGCGTGAAGTTGCCCGTCTCTCGCTTGAAAGACTTGTCGTAGACGGACGCATACACCCCGCGCGCATAGAAGAAATAATTGAACGCGCTGAAAAAGATGTTCAGGTACAGATTCTTGAAACAGCGGAGCAGGCTCTGCTTGAGACAGGAATAAAGAACATGCACGGCGAACTTACAAAGATAATAGGACAGCTCCGCTACCGTACAAGTTACGGTCAGAACGCGCTTGCACACAGTCTCGAAGTAGCCCACCTTGCAGGAGTTATGGCTGCGGAGATGGGGCTGGACGAGATAAAGGCGCGCAGAGCGGGTCTGCTTCATGATATAGGTAAGGCAGTTGACCACCAGATAGAAGGACCTCACGCCAAGATAGGCGCAGACCTCGCCAAGAGGTACGGAGAGACCCCTGACATCGTAAATGCCATAGCGGCTCACCATGAGGACGAAGAACCGCAGACTATCTATGCCGTACTTGTGGCGGCAGCCGACGCGGTGAGCGCTTCACGTCCCGGTGCGCGCCGTGAAAGCCTTGATGCCTATGTTAAACGTCTTGAAAAGCTGGAAGAAGTAGCCAAGTCCTTCAGCGGAGTAAGCAAAGCCTTTGCTATTCAGGCCGGGCGCGAAGTGCGCGTTGCTGTTGCTCCATCCATCACCGACGATGGAGCCATGGAAAAACTCGCGTACGATATAGCGCGCAAAATAGAAGAAGAAATGAGATACCCAGGGCAGATCAAGGTCACTCTTTTGAGAGAGACCAGGGCCGTGGAGTATGCGAAATAGGTTTGCATGATGCGAATTCTGTTTATCGGGGATATTATGGGACGGCCCGGGCGGGAAGCAGTTGCCCGGGCTTTGCCCTTACTTCGCGCGGAATACGGCTGCTTTGATTTTATAATCGCGAACTCGGAAAACAGCGCGGCCGGTTTTGGACTCACAGAAAAAGTGATGGATGAACTGTTTTCCTACGGTATAGACATACTCACAAACGGGAACCATATATGGGACAAGAAAGAGTTTATGCCTATTCTCGACAGCGAGAAACGTGTGCTTCGTCCCGCCAACTATCCCGACGGAGTCCCGGGAAGAGGGTATGCCGTATTTGAAAAAAACGGCTGCAAACTTGCGGTGGTCTCTCTTCAGGGGAGAGTATTCATGCCCCCTATCGATTGCCCCTTTATAAAAGGCAAAGAACTGGCAGAAAAAGCGGAAGTTCCGGCAGTTTTTGTGGATTTCCATGCTGAGGCTTCATCCGAAAAGAGAGCCATAGCTCTGTGGCTTGACGGCAAAGTTTCCGCCGTCGTAGGCACACACACTCATGTTCAGACTGCGGACGAGGAGATTCTTCCCGGAGGTACGGCATTTATTTCGGATGTCGGCATGACAGGAGGGCATGGTGGGGTAATAGGCATGACATACGAGTCTGTTCTGCCCAAGTTTCTTACCGGAACGCCCTGCAGGTTTGAAGTTGCAGACACCAATGTCAGATTTCAGGCGGTAGTAGTTGATATCGATTCTGAAACAGGAAGGGGAATGGACATTCGCCGAGTGAATATTCCCTGTTAATAAATATTTAAAAGCGATGAGAGACATTCAGAAAGAATGTCTCTCATCGCTTTTTTGTTTTTTTGGTGCAAACTAATTTTTCGACAGAGAATCATCACTATTGTTTGCAAATTTGTTTGAGATGTAAAAATAACTCCTTTCTTAAATAAGTTTACGATGTAAAGCAAAGATGATAGTTAAAGTGTCTGATAGTTGTCTTTTTAAAGTATGTGTGATATACATTTCAAGCTACGTTATTTTTGCTTTATTATCTTATTTTTTTTGAAAACTCGGAAGGAGTTGTTTTGTGTGGCTGAATCGAGAGATCAGTGGGGCAGCAAATTCGGCTTTATCATGGCGGCAGCCGGATCGGCTGTTGGGTTGGGCAACATATGGCGTTTCCCGTATATTACGGGAAAGTATGGGGGAGCCGCGTTTGTTCTTGTTTATCTTGCGGTTGTATTGATAATAGGAATGTCCGTAATGTTGGCGGAATTGGCTATCGGCCGCAACGCAAAGCTTGATGCCGTAGGTTCGTTCCGCAAGCTCGGAGGCGGTATGTGGCCGCTTGTCGGATGGATGGGCTTTTTCTGCGGTTTTGTAATACTTTCATATTATGCGGTTATCGCAGGCTGGACATTCGC
The DNA here is from genome assembly GCA_964496275.1 of uncultured Synergistaceae bacterium. Lineage (GTDB taxonomy): Bacteria > Synergistota > Synergistia > Synergistales > Synergistaceae > CAZBYL01. The sequence goes on from CAZBYL010000008.1 coordinate 29,201, forward strand.
TTATATGTTCAAGTCATTCGGATCCCTCATGGAATCCGCAGCGGCAGGCAAAGCCGGAGACGTATTTGTCTCCTTTGTTTCCGATCCTGTACAGGCAATAAGTTACCATCTCATCGTTATGACCGTCGTTATAGCAATCATATACAAAGGGATCAGCGGCGGAATAGAAAAAAGCTGCAAAGTCTTGATGCCGGCTCTTTTTATAATTTTGATAGTCCTTATCATTCGTTCTGTAACACTTCCCGGCGCTGAGGCAGGTCTTGAATTTTATCTGAAACCTGATTTTTCAAAGCTCAACGGTGAAGCAGTGCTTGCTGCCGTAGGACAGGGCTTTTTCTCACTCTCCCTGGGTATGGGAGCAATGATTACCTATGGAAGTTATTTGGGTAAAAAAGAATATATGCCGACTATGACGCGTACAATCGTGCTGCTTGACACGTCTGTGGCGTTTATGGCCGGACTTGTTATATTCCCGGCAGTCTTTGCTTTTGGTGTTGAGCCGGGAGCCGGACCATCCCTTACGTTTATTACGCTTCCCGCAGTATTCGCAAAAATGCCCATGGGTTCTGTCTTCTCATGCGCATTCTTTACTCTGCTCTTTATAGCCGCGCTCACATCGGCAATTTCGCTGCTTGAGGTCGTCGTAACCTATGCCATAGACCAGTTGGGGTGGAGCCGTGCCAAATCTTCTTTGATAATGGGAATCGCTATTGCTGTGCTCGGAATTCCTTCCGCCCTCTCTGTAGGCGGACATGTTCCGCAGATTTCCGGCAAGGATTTTCTTGACGTATGCGATTTTATAACGAACAACATTGTGATGCCTCTCGGCGGAATATTTATCTCCCTCTTTGTAGGCTGGTTCTGGACGGATGGAGCCAAGGCCGAAATTACGGACAACGGGAAGCTCGTGTTCCCCATGTACGCAATTTGGCTCTTCATTTGCCGCTTTGTCGCACCGGCCGTAATTGCCGTAATTTTTATAACAGGGCTGAAATGGTAAAGCACTGACGATAAAAGCAAAAAAGACGAACCTGCGGTGTGAGGGGCTCGTCTTTTTTTTGTGCACTTTTACCTGCGAAAGTGCTGTGAAATATTTAACAAACTATAGAGTCTGCGTTAATAATTACTGTTGGTTTAGCAAAACACATTCGATTGTGCGTATATTTAAGAAAAACGATTTATGCTGTTGACATTATCGCTCCGATTGTTATACTAAGGCAAACTGGGTGATGGCGGTAAGAGAGTCTCAAATAATTGCTGCAATGGGTTATTTGGGCGCCGAAGGGGCAAGGTTGAATAGACTGAAACTCTCAGGCATAAGGATTACCGTCGGACAGGACTCTGAATTCCGTCTACAGTCTCAATCTTTGGCTTGTCGGAGGGATTGACAGAGGAAACTTTACCTAAGGTGGGGTTCCTATGTCTGTCTCTTCTTGTGTATTTACTTGTATAACGAACAATCCCGACCTTTCGAACTGCATATCAGATTTTGTACTTATAGAAGGTACTGCTCTTGATGTTATGACCAGAGCACGCGACCTTGTGCATATGGGGTGGCAGCTTGCTGCTAATCCTCTTTACGGAAACTTTAAGCCCAATCAACAGCCCTATCGCACCTTGGTTCTTCATAAGGATAAAAAAACACAAAACTCTTCTGCCGATATCGAGTCTCTGAAACTTCTCGATGACGCAATGACAATATACAGAACCTCTCCCGTAATAAGAAAGCCCTTCGAACTTCCTGTTGATATAGACAAGGATTTTCGCTACTTGGACTTTGTCTTGATGGAAGAAACCTTCCGTCAGACCGGGATACTGAAAGCCGAGCTGCACAGAACTGTAGTTATGCCGCAGCCGGCGCCCAAATCTTGCTAGTTACAAAATAGTAACAACAATAGAAGGAGGAATTCCATGAAACTGGAACTGCTCAAAGCACACGTAAAGGGAATCGCATGGGGAGATAAGACACAGCTCCTCGCGGACGGAACGCTCCAGGTCAACAAGAGTGAACTTCTTGAACTCGTCGCAGACGAGAACTTCAAGTCACTTAACGCAGACATGGCACGTCCCGGAGAAAGCGTCAGAATCACACCGGTAAAGGATGCAGTAGAACCGCGCTGCAAAGTAGAGGGAACAGGCGAAGTATTCCCCGGAATGATCAGCGATGTCGAGACAGTCGGAAACGGCAAAACATTTGTACTCGAAGGCGCAGCAGTAGTAACATGCGGCCGTATCGTCGGATTCCAGGAAGGTATCGTTGACATGAGCGGAGAGGGCGCGAAGTACACACCGTTCTCAAAGACACTCAACATCGTCCTTGTATTCGAGCCCAAAGAGGGTATTGAAGTTTACGCCTATGAGAAGGCATGCCGCCTCGCAGGATTCAAAGCAGCTCTCTATCTTGCACAGAGCGCCTACAAAGCCGGAGCAAAGGCAGACGAGACAAAGACATATGAAATCCCCGCATTCGCAGAGAGCATGAAGGCCTACCCGGAACTTCCGAAAGTCGCTTATGTATACATGCTTCAGACACAGGGACTTCTCCATGACACATATGTTTACGGAATTGATGCGAAGAAAATTCTTCCTTCACTTATTCACCCCAACGAGACAATGGACGGCGCTATCGTTTCCGGAAACTGCGTTTCCGCATGCGACAAGAACAGCACATATGTCCACCTCAACAACCCCGTCATTCGCTCACTCTATGAACGTCACGGAAAAGATATCAACTTTGTCGGCGTAATCATCACAAACGAAAACGTAACACTTGCCGACAAGCGCCGCAGCTCATCCTATGCCATTAAGCTCGCAACAATGCTCGGCGTAGACGGCGTAGTCATCAGCGAAGAAGGCTTCGGCAACCCTGATGCAGACCTTATCATGAACTGCCGCAAGGCCGAAACAGCAGGCATTAAGACAGCTCTCGTAACAGACGAATATGCCGGCCGTGACGGCGCAAGCCAGTCACTCGCGGACGCGACAAAAGAAGCTACAGCAGTCGTAACAGCAGGCAACGCAAACGAAATGGTCTATCTCCCGAAACTTGACAAACTTATCGGATTCACCGATTACGTTGATGTCATCGCGGGCGGATTTGACGGTTCACTCCATGCCGACGGCACAATAGAAGTTGAGCTTCAGGCAATAACAGGCGCGACATGCGAGCTCGGCTTCAACAAGCTCGGCGCGCAGACGTGGTAGCGGAGGAGGAAGACCCATGACTTACAGAATAGTTCACTACATTAACCAGTTCTTCGCAGGAATCGGCGGAGAAGAGAAAGCCGGAGTCGCTCCCGAAGCACGCGAAGGTATCGTCGGACCCGGCGCAGCCCTTAAAATGGCTCTCGGAACAGAGGCGGAAGTCGTAGGAACAGTAATCTGCGGCGACGGTTTCTACGCTGAGAACATGGAATCAGCAACAGATACGATCATCAAGATGATTTCCGACTTCAAGCCCGATGCAGTCGTTGCAGGCCCCGCATTCAACGCAGGACGCTACGGCACGGCATGCGGCGGCGTATCCGATGCGGTTTCCAAGAGACTCGGAATCCCTGTCATCACAGGCATGTATCCTGAGAACCCCGGCGTTGACATGTTCCGCAAAGGTCTCTACATCGTTGAGACGGCAGACAACGCACGCGGCATCAAAGACGCGGTTCCCGCAATGGCGAAGCTCGTCCTCAAGCTCCTCAAAGAAGGCACACTCGGAAGCCCCGAGGAAGACGGATACATTTCACGCGGCGTTCGTAAGAACTGCTTCCACGACATCCCCGGTGCAGATCGCGCTGTTGCGATGCTCGTAAAGAAGCTCAAGGGCGAAGAATTCACAACAGAATATCCCATGCCCGTATTTGACCGTGTGGATCCCGCAGCCGCAATCACAGATATGAAGAACGCAACGATTGCTCTTGTAACATCAGGCGGAATCGTGCCGAAGGGCAACCCCGACCATATCGAGTCTTCAAGCGCTTCAAAGTTTGGCAGATACTGCATCGCAGGCGTGGAGACGGCAGACGGCGAGCACTATGCAACAGCTCACGGCGGCTACGACCCGACGTATGCGAACCACAACCCCAACAGAGTTCTTCCGATAGATGAGCTCCGCGTAATGGAGAAGGCCGGAGTATTCAAGAAGCTCTATGACTACTTCTTCACAACGGTAGGAAACGGAACATCAACAGCCAACGCGAAGAAATTCGGACTTGCCATAGGCGAGGAACTCAAGAACAACGGAGTTGACGCCGTGATCCTCACCTCCACCTGAGGAACCTGCACACGTTGCGGTGCAACGATGGTAAAGGCAATCGAAAGCTACGGTATTCCTGTTGTGCACATCTGCACAATCGTTCCTATTTCACTTACAGTCGGCGCCAACAGAATCGTACCGGCAGTCGCGATTCCGTTCCCGCTCGGCGATGCTTCCAGAACACCGGAAGAAGAACTTGTTATTCGTAAGCACCTCGTCGAGAAGGCTCTCGAAGCCCTCAAGACACCTGTCTCGGAACAGACAGTATTCTAAGTTACGCATAAGAAGAGAAGCATTGGCACGAGCATCGCAAAGTGCGTTTTCGCCGGCATTATCGTTAAAATCGGCGAGCGTACTTTGCGGAGCGGGGCGAATGCTTCTCTCTTCATTATCTGACTGAACATAAAACGTATACAGGTATCATGTTTTATTATTCACAAACACAAGGACTTTGTCGAATCTGCATCATATAATAAATATGAAAATACTGCCCGTAAGGGTATTATCTTAAAAATCAAAACACATCAGGGAGGAAACAGAAATGCCCAACGCAGCGATCAAAGCAGCAGCCTATTCACTCAACCACACACCTGAACTTGCGCTTCACTACGGCAACACACCGTTTGTAGAAAGAGAAACGCACCCTGACTCAGAATTCCTCGCAGCACTTCCCAAACACGTGCAGGACTACGAATCAGCGGCTAAATACGCACCCAACCTTACATACATAGGCGCAATGTCCATCGAAGAGTTCGAGACACGTCAGCAGCCCTGGCATACAAACCTCGAACCCGCCGTCCTTCGCTTCGGCAAATACGGCGAAATCATGCCCGAAGATGAGACAATCGCATTTATCGATGCCTGCGACGTGTTTGACCTCGTGTGGCTCGAAAAAGGTTTTGCCGGCGCGGCGAAAGAGAAACTCGCAAAGCACCCCCTTATGAGAGAAGATATCGTAGCTCGTGTCGAAGCGGGACATGACGCAGCGGAAATTGAGCACGAAGTAGCAAACGCCGCCGCTCTTCCCCTCTACATCGACGGTAAAGTCGTAGGCTGCAGCAGACGCGGTCATGAAGTTGACCCCAACCTCACCGCTTATGAACTTCTTGTAAACATGACATGCAAAGCCAGCGCAGTTCTTTCACTCCTTCACCTCATCAAAAACTCTGGTATGGAGCCTTCCGACATTGACTTCGTGGTAGAATGCTCCGAAGAAGCGGCCGGCGACATGAACCAGCGCGGCGGCGGCAACTTTGCAAAGGCAATAGCCGAAATCGCAGGCTGCAGCAATGCATCCGGCTGTGACATACGCGGCTTCTGCGCAGGTCCTGTCAACGCAGTCCTCGCAGGCGCTTCCATGGTTGCTGCGGGAACCCGCAAAAACGTCGCTGTCATAGCGGGCGGCGCAATCCCCAAGCTCTACATGAACAGCCGTGACCACGTCAAAAAGAATCTTCCCGCCCTTGAGAACTGCCTCGGTTCCTTCGGCGTCCTTATCGTTCCCGATGACGGTACGCTTCCCGTAATCCGCCTCGATGCAATCGGAAAACACACAGTCGGAGCCGGAGCGTCGCCCCAGACAGTAACGAGCGTTCTTACATACGAGCCCCTTGCAAAAGTCGGACTCACACTTTCGGATGTTGACAAGTATGCTCCTGAACTTCACAACCCCGAAATCACGCTTCCCGCAGGAGCAGGCAACGTTCCCGAAGCTAACTTCAAGATGATTGCAGCCCTCGGCGTAATGAAGAAGCAGATAGAGAAGCCCGACATGCTCAACTTTATCAAAGAGCACGGAATGACAGGCTTTGCACATACACAGGGGCATATCCCCTCAGGCGTTCCCTTCCTCGGTCACGCAGCCGATGCAATAATGGCCGGCAAAATGAACAGAGCTATGATAATAGGCAAGGGAAGCCTCTTCCTCGGACGCCTTACCAACCTGGCCGACGGAGCCTCCTTCCTCGTTGAGAAACCCTCCGGCAAACCGGCAGCGGCAGGCGGAGTTACAAAGGAAGAAATTCGTGAACTTATCCTCGAAGCCCTCGGAGAAATTGCCGGCGGACTCAGCAAGTAAGCGGTGACAGACATGACTGACAAGACAGCAACAAAAAAACTTATCGGCGAGGTTCTTGCCGAGATAATAGCCGAAGCTAAGAGCGGATGCGGCAAGCAGACGACGGTCGGTCTTATGGCATACGGCAGCGAACTTGGCAGCGATGAACTTGCCAAGGGCGCAGTGCTGGCAATGGAGAACGACCCTTCCGTTAAGGTCCGCCCCATCGGCCCTATCGTTGCGGGTTATGAGCACCTTGACTGGATAGAGACTGCGGCTGACGAGCACGAGATCGCAAGAGCGATGGAATCGGCGCTCAGCGACGGAACGATATCCGGAGCGGTTGCTCTTCACTACCCCTTCCCCGTAGGCGTAACCACTATAGGCAAGGTACTTACCCCCGCGAAGGGCAAGCCCTGCTTCATCGCATCATCGACAGGCACGTCATCTGTCAACAGACTCGAAGCGATGCTCAGAAATGCAATCTACGGAATCTCTGTTGCAAAGGCGAACGGCATAAAGAATCCGAAAGTCGGAGTGCTCAACCTGGACGGTGCGCAGACAGTTCTTCGCGCGCTTCAGAAGCTTGCCGACAACGGATATGACATCACATTCGGCTCAAGCATCAGAAAAGACGGCGGAGCCATCCTCCGCGGAAACGACCTTCTTGCGGGAGCCGTTGACGTTGCGGTAATGGATACTCTCACAGGCAACGTAATGATGAAGCTCTTCGGAGCGTGGAACACAGGCGGCAACTACGAAGCCATGGGCTGGGGCTACGGCCCTTCCGCAGGCGAAGGTTGGACGAAGGTTGTCTCCATCATTTCCAGAGCCTCAGGTGCGCCTGTAATAGCAAACGCCCTCTCCCTCAATGCGAGGAGCGCGAAGAACGACCTTCCCGCGATAGTTGCGGCAGAGCTCAAGAAAGCAAATGCAGCGGGACTTGCGGAGCTTATCGAAGGCTTCCAGCCCAAGGCGGCTAAGGCAGACGAAGAAGAGGTCAAAGCCCCGGCAGCGGAGCCGACGGACGAAGAGATTCACGGCATAGACGTGCTCGAAATTGAAGACGCAGTCAAAGCCCTTTGGAAGGTAGGCATCTACGCCGAATCTTCAATGGGATGCACAGGACCGGTCATCAAGTTTGCGGTACGCAACGCAGAAAAAGTGGAAGCCACCCTTAAAGAAAAAGGCTTCCTCTAAGGAAAAATCAAAGCATATAAAACATGGACAGTGCATAACGCGCTGTCCATGTTTTGGTTATAAGAGAGGGTGTTTTGTATGAATAAGGTTGAAACCACAGAAAAAAACTTTGCGGACGGCTGCAACTGCTGTCAAGCGGTCTTTCTTTCCTATGCCTCCGATTTCGGAATAGACGAAAAAACCGCGCTCAGACTTTCCTCAAATTTTGGCGGAGGTTTCTCAAAAATGCGCGAGATGTGCGGCGCTGTCTCCGGAATGACAATGGTTGCAGGACTTGCAAAGGGCTATGACGATATTAAAGATCCCGAAGCAAAGAGCGCCTCTTATGATTTGGGACATAAGCTCATCACGGAATTCAAAGAGCGCAACGGGGCTCTGTCGTGCAAAGAGCTCCTGAAAATGCAGGAAGAATACAAAAAAGAGGGAACAGTGCCTGGAGGCGAGCCGTTCAACGAAAAACGCCCATGCACGTACCTTGTGAAATGTGCCGCGGAAATACTGGAAAAAGAAGTTTTTAAAAGATAGGCTCGGGCTTAAAACAACAATAAATTTCCGTTTATATATTTTCTCCCTCGAAAAATGTTATGCCCTATTGAATAGGCGGAATAAGCGCGCATGTCTAAATCAGAAATGCAAACAGGGGAGCTGCCGCAACTGTAAGCAGACCGGCTAAAGCGATTGCAAGGCCGCTCATGGCTCCCTCCGTCTCGCCTATTTCCATGGCGCGAACGGTTCCCATTGCGTGTGAAGAAGACCCTATTGCGATACCTACTGCGATGGGGTCTTCTATTTTAAGCAGTCTGAAAAGAGGTGTAGCCGCGATATTTCCGATAATACCGGTTATGATTATGGAGACTGCTGTTAAATTAGGCATACCGCCAAGTTCCTCCGATATCCCCATTCCTATCGCCGTCGTTATGGATTTCGGAAGAAAGGTGACATACTGGACGTGGGAGAAGCCGAACAGCAAAGAGAGAGCCCAAACACTCACTGCGCTTGAGAACACTCCCATAAAAATTCCGACGGCGATTGCCGGAAAATTGCGCCTGACAAGCTCTCTTCTCTCGTAGAGCGGAACTGCCAGACAGATAGTGGCAGGGGTCAGAAGGTAGCCGAGAAAGTCGGCGCTCTTTGCGTAGGTATCATAATCTATCCCAAACAGTGTAAGAGCCGAGATTACGAAAATTATGGTAAAAAGAAGAGGATTAAAAGATTTTGATTTCAGAAAACTCTTAATCAACCCGCCTATCAGAAATCCCAAAAGGCTGATGAAAATGCCGAAAAATGCGGAAACGTGTAAAAAATCCACCCTAGCGCCCTTCCTTTCCGGACTTGAGCATAAAGCTAACCGCAAAAGCCGTCACTGCCATCACAAAGAGAGTCGTTGCAAATATCAAAAAAGCAACTTGCAGATAAAGCCCTTTGAATACAGTATAGTGCTTCATCACACCGACTGCCGCGGGAATAAACATTATGGGCATAATCTCAATGAGAAAAAACGAAGTCTCTCTTATCTGCCGCACCTTTACAATGCCGATACGGAGTGCAGCAAAGAGAAGTATAAATCCGTAGATGCTTGCCGGTATTGGCAAGGGAAGTAAAGATTTTACAATCTCTGCGGCAAAGGAAAAAAGTATTATTATCGAAAACTGAGTAAGGTACTTCATGACGTACTATCTCCAAACATATAATATTTTCTTATAATATTTTATAAACGGCGTCGGGTCAAGAAAAGTGTACTGTTTTGCCTCGGTGAATGTGGGTTTGTAAAACCTCTGTTGCCGCGCATTTACGGGAGTTGACGCGGTGCTTGGCGTACTTGCGTCTGCGGTGCTATACTGTCATGCAATTATTAGGCATTCTGCATCTGCTGCAGGAGTGGGGGAATATTATGAGAGAGAGCGCAAAAAAACAGCTTATTAGCGAACTTCTGAAAATGAGTGAGACTGAGTTCGACGATGAGGAGCTGCTGCATAAGCTGCTTGACAGGCGGATGACGGGCAATGCGAACGACAGCAGCGAAAAGCTCACATCCAGCCAGAAGGCTGCTGACAATATTGCACGTTTCACAGGAAGCTGGACATTCATAATAGTTTTTGTGTTAGTACTTGTATCGTGGATGATTCTGAATATCAGGCTTGCGGAGCACTCCTTTGACGCATACCCGTTTATCCTGCTGAATCTGGTGCTCTCATGCGTTGCGGCGATTCAGGCACCGCTCATAATGATGAGCCAGAACAGACAGGAAGCGAAAGACCGCTCTCGCTCGGAGAACGATTATCGTGTCAATCTTAAAAATGAGCTTGTTATTGACGACCTCCATTATAAAATAGATGACCTGCTATCCGCCCAAGAACAGATAATGAAACGCCCTGATTCTCTTGAAAGGCAGATTGAAGAGGGCAGAGTAAAGAAGTGATGCTGTGGCTTCTTAGACCGCATAAAAGCCTCTTTACCGTCTTGCGCGAAATTCAGTAAGATTTTTATAGTATATCGCTCACACAGCTGCATCATGTCTGCTGTAAGGCCGACGTATAATATGTTCGGAGCACAACTGTAAAGAAATTAGTGAACTCAAATGAAAAATTACAGGTGTGCGCTCTTGTGCTGTCGGTGTGAATGTTGCTGCTGTCTATCCAGCCTGACTCGGCTTTCGGTTCGCCTGTTTATCTCACCGGAAAAAACCTGAATCCCTCCGTTCTGAATGCTGTGAATGAAATGTAAAGCATTTTGATTTGTCACATTATTCTCTTGACTTTATTTTAAGAATTGTTATTATGACGAAAATGCTTTTGATGGAGGGAGTTGGGGAAGGTGGAGGCAAAGAATCCGTATGATGACCCGGCTGTTATGTCCGCTTATAACCATCAGGAGGACGATGGCAAGAGCCGGACATACCGTCTCCCGTCGCAGGAGGAATCCGAGTACGACTGGAAAGTTCAGAAGCTAATGTTTCTTACGACTCTGATCGGTATGGTGATTTTAGCGATTATTACGTAAGGCAGACGCGGTTTGCGGCTGCTTCGTAGTTGGCAATACTTCCAAAATCTGATACACAGCAGAGCGAGGCCGCATTTGGTGAACAGATGCAGTCTCGTTTTATTTGTTGGTTTATTGTTTCTCCGTCATTTTTTCGAGTGAGGCCGCGAAGTTTTTATCGTCCTCTGTTTTTCGTTTTGAGGGGCCTTTTGTGCGCCCGCCGTTTTTTCTGAATTTTGCTTTTATGTCACGTTCTTCAAGCATGAAGTCTATTTTTTCGGGACGGTAAATTGTCCCCATCGGGCTTATTGCAGAGGCTTTTTTTGACAGTATTATTGCCGCAAGCCCCCAGTCTTGTGTGATTACTATATCGCCGGGTTCTGTTATGTTTATTATTTTGATGTCCGCCTCCTGCGAGGCGTTGCCGACTGTTATGTGCGTGTCAGATTCTATGTTGTGGTTGAAGCTTGCGACTGTGATAACGGGGATGTTTTTTTCGTGCCCTGTTTTTAGGGCGCATTGCAGTGCGTTTTTCGGGCAGGCGTCCGCGTCTATTATTATTCTCATTCTGTTTCCGAAGCGTCTTTCCGGCCTATCAGCATAAGCATGAGGTCATTTACGTTTGTTCCCGTGGGGCCTGTTATGAGGAGTGATTCAGATGCCGCAAGAGCGTTGTATGAGTCGTTGTGGTTGAGCATTTTTTCGGGGTCGAGTCCATTTTGCTTTATCAGTTCCCATGTGCCGCCGTCCACAATGCCGCCCGCCGCGTCTGTAGGACCGTCGGTTCCGTCCGAGCCGCCGGCAAGTATCACGGTGTTTTGCCTGTTTTGTATGAGTTTCGCGCAGGTGAGGGCAAATTCTTGCGCCCGTCCACCTTTGCCTTTGCCGCGTACCGTGACGGTTGTCTCTCCCCCCATAATTATCGCAAGAGGTTTGTCCGATGCGTTGTATTTTTTTGCTTCGTCAGCCATGTTTTTTGCCGCATCTTCCACGCGGCATGTTATTGCCGTGTCTATTATGTGTGTGTCGTAGCCCAGTGCTGCCGCCGCTTTTGCAGCCGCAAGGCATAGCTCTTTTACATTTGAACCTATTGATGTCGTTACGTTTTTCGGGCTTGGCAGTTTTTCTTGCGTAATGCGCTGCATGAGGTGCTGCGGTATGCCTATACCGTATTTTCGGATTATCGCAAGTGCGTCCGCGGCCGTTGATGAGTCCGGTGCTGCGGGGCCTGATGCTATGTTTTCTATGTTGTCGCCAACGATGTCCGAGAGTATTATTTGGTGTATTTTCGCGGGGGCGCAGTGCAGTGCAAAGCGCCCTCCTTTTGTTTCTGAGAATCTTTTTCTTATTGTGTTTATTTCGTTTATGTCCGCTCCGCTTTCTGTGAGTTCGCTGTTCAGCCGCGTCATGAATTCTTGTGTGATGCCTTTGCACGGGGCGTCAAAGAGTGCGGAGCCTCCGCCTGATACCAGGAAGAGGACAGTGTCGTTCTCTGTCAGGTTTCGGGTCATCGCAAGTATTTTTTTAGTGGCGGCGGTTCCGTTTTCGTCAGGGATTGGGTGTCCCGCTTCGTATATTTCGAGATTGCCTATCGCGCCTTGCGAGTGTCCGTATTTTGTGAGCACAGCCCCGCATTTTATTTTTGTTCCGAGAATGCCGCTTGCGCTTTTTGCCATTTTCCATGCCGCTTTTCCTATTGCGACAAGTGTTACCGGCGATTTTATTTCTGTTTTTTCAAGTGAATGCGCAACGGTTATGTCCGGCATTACGGAGCTGACGGATTTTATGAATATTCGGCGGGCATCGTCTTTGAGGTCGGGACGGGCAGAGCTCATGGAGTTATGATTTGAGGCAGCCGCAGATTTCGCTGTTTCCGCCGTTCGTTATTTCTGCCGAGAGTTCTTTGATGTTTATTTTGCCCTGTCTGTGCAGTGTTAGGGCAAGAGAGATTATCGTAGCCGGTGTGACTCCTATCTCTTTTGCGGCCTGCACCGGGTCGAGTGTGCCGTTTTCTTCTATTCTGCGCAGTAAGTCTTCTCCGAGGCATGATAGCCATTGCTGAAACATGTGCTGCATTTCGGGTGTTGCCGATGAGGCTGTCTGACTAAGGGTAACTACTGATTCGAATACTCTTGCCGAAACGAGCTCAAGTGAGTGGACGAGCATCTTTGCGTCCTGTTCGGGTAGGTTTTTTATGTCGATATTCATAAAAGTTCACGCTCCTGTCTGTTTTATTCAAGGCAATCTGATTATATAATAGGTTAGAGCAAAAAGTTCGCTTTTTGCAGGTTGTTCTGTGTTTTTTCATTTTGACTAATGTGACCTTAAATATTTGCTAAAGAGATGCGGGGTGTTTTTTATGTCTGTTAAGGTTGTCGAAGGGGATAGGCTGGGTATTTTATCCGATACGCACGGGAGTCTTCCCGCATGGCGTGCGGCGCTGACCCTCTTTGAAGCGCCTGCCGCTGTTTTCCATGCAGGAGATGTTATTTATCACGGCCCGAGGAATATGATTCCAGGAGGTTATACGCCCGCGGATTTGGCAGAGGAGATAAAAAGTTATAAGGGAGAGCTTTTCATTTCCCGCGGAAATTGTGATGCGTCTGTAGATGAGATGGTTACGGGGCGCGAGATGCTTCCTTATGTTTCCGTGTTATGGAACGGCAAAAAGATTTTGATGATGCACGGTGATAATTTTCCTTTGACCAGGCAGATGGCGCTTGATTGCGGAGCGGATATTGTTATAACAGGGCACACCCATATTGCTTCTGTGGTTAGGGAGAGGAACTCGCTGTTTATAAACCCGGGCTCCACTACAATACCGAAGGGAAAGGATCCTGCGAGCGTCGCGATTGCGGACAGCTTCGGAATAAGAATATTGACCCTTGAAGGGGCAGTATTGCATCGTGAGGAGTGGTAGCTTGGCTGTCACCGGAATATTTCGCAAGCGAAAGTTTTGGCCTCAGTTTCTGTGGCTTTGCGCACTTTTTGTCTTTGGCGGCCTGAGCTGTCTTTTCAGTTCGGTTTCTTTGCTTGTCGCATCCATACTGGCCGTGTTTCTTGGGCTTAACGAGAGCGGAAGGTGGTCGTATAAGACTAATTTGCTTATTTGTACCGTAGCTGCCGTTGTCGGGTCGGTATGCGGCGTTTTTTCTTGGATAGAGACGGCATCTGTTTTTGTGCTGCTTTTTACCGTGGGCGGGTTTATGCTTTATTACCGTGATTCCGCAAACAGGCTTGTGCCTGTTGTGGAGGAGTTTGCGTCAAAGCTTGCCGCATGTTCCGATTTGGAGAGTTTTGTTTCTCTTGCGATAAGTGAACTTCGCGCCATGTCTTGCGGAAATGATGTGTTTATAGTGCTTACGGACGGAGCTGACGGGCTTTATATTCCTGAAACGGCGTCTATGCCGGGCAGGGCTATAAAAAAGAACGGTTCTTCTTTATGGAAGGTTTTTTCTTCAGAACGTCCGTATTGCACAGGTTCAGTCGAGTTGTCAAAAGATCAGCCTATATCACGTGATTCAAGTTCGGTTCTTGCCGTTCCTCTGAAGGCATGCGGTGATAAAATAGGTGTTCTGCAGATGGAATCTCAGGATGTGGAAGCGTTTTCAAGGGAGGATGCGGCGCTTCTTTCAGTGCTGGCATTCGTTATATCTCAGCCTTTGCACAGGTTTATCTTTGTGGATGACGAAGCGTAGCTCGGAGTGAGGAGTTTGTTATGATTTTTATTGACATGCACGTACACAGTACTTTTTCGGACGGAGCATATTCTGTTGAGGCTATAGCAAAGGCGGCAAAGATGAGAAACCTTTCGCTTGTCTGTCTTACGGACCATGATACTACTTCGGGGCTTGCTCCGTTTACCGCCGCCTGCCGCCGCTGCGGCGTTAATTCGCTGTGCGGAATAGAATTGTCGGCAGATGCGGATTATACTCTTCATATACTGGGGTATAGAATTTCTCCCGGCTCTTCGGAGCTTGAGAAACGGCTTGAGGATGTGAGGAAGCACAGGGATGTCAGAAATGCGGAAATATGCGCAAAGCTTCGCGCTCTCGGTATGGATATAAGGCTTGAGGATGCCGAGGCTCTTTCCGGAGGAGAGGTTGTGGCTAGACCTCACATTGCAAAGCTTATGGTTAAGCGGGGTTATGTGTCGTCCGGAAATGAGGCGTTTGCAAAGTATCTTGACAGAAACGGCTCTGCTTATGTTCCGAGAGTACGTCTCTCCGCGGAGGAGTGTATAACTTTAATTCGCGGTGCGGGCGGTTTGCCTGTACTCGCTCACCCGCCGCAGACATTGCTTGGCGCGGACGAGCTCGAAAAACTTGTCGCAAAGCTGAAGTCGGTCGGTTTGTGGGGAATAGAGTCTGTCTATCCGGGGTTCAGCACCACGCAGATTTATGACTATCTCTCTCTTTGTGATAAGTATGACATGTATCCCACTGCGGGATCAGATTTCCACGGTTCCGCCGCATCGGGAATCGGAATCGGTATGGCTGTCGGAGAGAGTTTTTTGCCTTGGGCAAGGTTGGGAATAAAAATATAATATGATACGGGGGATATATAAATGGATATGAGACTTATGGATTTCAGAAGCGACACCGTTACCCGCCCTACGGATGAAATGAGGCGTGTTATCGCGTCCGCTCCGGTCGGAGACGATATTTACGGCGACGACCCCTCTTCAAATGCGCTTAACCTGTACGCGGCCGAGATAACGGGCAAAGAGGCCGCAATTTTTACATGTTCGGGCACGATGGGCAATCTTCTCGCATTTATGACGGCAGGCAGGCACGGAGAAAGTATTCTTGCAGGAGCGCGCTCGCATGTCTGGTGCTCCGAAGTGGGAGGACTTTCAGCGGTCGCGGGGCTCTGTCCGTATCCGTTAAAGGACGATGACGGCATTCCTTTGGCGGAGGATATTGCCTCGGCAAACCGCGCGGATGGGAATATTCACCATCCGGATACGACAGTTCTTGCCCTTGAAAACACCCACAACTATACGGGCGGTATAGCCGTGGCGCCGGAAAAGTTTGCTTCCGCTGCTCGCATGGGAAAAAAGCTGGGCTTTCATGTGCATCTCGACGGAGCCAGAATTTTCAATGCCGCAGTCTTTCACGGGGTTGACGTAAAAGAGTTTACCAAGGAAGTTGATTCTGTTCAGTTCTGTCTCTCAAAGGGGCTTGGCGCGCCTTTGGGTTCCATGCTGTGCGGTTCTCACGATTTTATAGAACGCGCCAAGAAATGCCGTAAACGTATCGGCGGAGCGCAGAGACAGGTCGGTATTGCAGCGTCCGCCGGACTTTACGCGCTTAAAAACAACATTCCGCGCCTTGCCGAGGACCATGCAAACGCGGCTCTTTTGGCGGAGCTTCTTAAAAAGGGCGGAGTGCCGGTTGAAGATACGCCGAACATGACCAACATGGTATTCTTCCCATTGCCTGACTCACTGCCTGACGATGACGGCTTTGTCGCTGCATGTCTTAAACAGGGTTTGCAGCTTGTAATGATAAACCCCAGGAGGGTTCGGCTCGTAACGCACCTTGATGTTACGAGAGAAGATGTTGAAAGAGCCGCTGCCGTAATTATCGGAGTGTTCTCGGCGTGACTCGTTTTATGAAAAACTCAGAGGTGGAGGCGCTCTCCTCGTGGGCTCTCGACGAAGCTCTCAGGCGCGGGGCGTGGGGAGCGGATGTTCTTTATGCGGAGGGAGCGGGATTTGGGCTTTCTTTAAACGACGGCGAGGTTGAAGAGTGTGTGTCGGGTAAGACATCCGGAATAGGGATAAGGACAATACTGTCTGACGGACGTCAGGGCATCGTTTATGGCAATAGGCTGGATATGGATTCCGTGAAGGAGCTTGTCTCGTGGAGCATGTCCAACTGTCTGAATTCTCAGCCCGAAGAGGGAATATCACTCTACAGCGGCAAACTTGTCTCAGATCCGGCAATAATGCTCGAGGACGAAAGAATATCGGAAATAACCCCCAAGGAGCGCATGTCTCTCTGTATGGAAATGACAGACGTTGCCAAGTCCGCAGATAAACGCGTCATATCCGTAAGAAGTGCCGCTTGGAATGACGGCTGGGGTGCCTCTTTCTACTGTACGACAACCGGCCTGGCGGGTTGGGAACACGGAAGCAGCGCAAGCTGCGGCGTCACGGTTCTTGCGCAGGATGACGAAAGTACGGAAATGGGCGGATACGGCATAGAATCACGCCTGTTTTCTGAGCTTAATGTACGCGAGACAGCGTTTGAAGCGTCGCGCAGAACAGCACTTTCACTCGGCGCGTCTCTGATGAAGACCGGAGTCTACACAGTTGTTATCGAGCCGGAAACAGCCTCGTCGCTTGTGGATATAATAGGCGATCTGTTCTGCGCTCCGGAAATACATAAGGGACGTTCTCTTATGAAGGGGCGTCTCGGTACTGCGGTAGCGTCTTCCTGTATCACTTTGACGGACGATGCCCTCATCCCGTGGAAGGCGGGCACGAGCTGCTGGGATTCCGAAGGAGTTCCGACGGGCAGAACCGTGATAATAGAGAGAGGTGAAGCGTCGTCATACCTGTATAATCTCCAATATGCCTTCAAGGACGGAGTCAAATCCACGGGCAACGCGTGCCGAGGAATGTCATCTCTGCCAGATGTCGGCACAAGCAACTTAATTCTTGAGCCGGGGCGCGAAACGCCGGAAGCTCTCATCTCCAATGTGAAGAGCGGCCTGTATGTGACAGAATTTATGGGACTGCACACCGTTGACCCGGTGAGCGGAGATTTCTCTATCGGCGCAAAGGGGCTCATGATAGAAAACGGTATACTCACACATGCGATAAGCGGAGTGACGATCGCATCGAATTTAATGGATTTTATAAAAAGTATAACGGCTGTTGGGTCGGACTTGAAATTCTTCGGCTCTGTGGCTGCTCCTACAATGGTGGTGGAAAATGTTGTTATCGCGGGTGAATAAGAAAAAAATATCTGTGCTGCTTCTTGCGTTTGCTGCGATGGTGATGCTTGCGTCTGCCTCATCTGCCGATACTCTCTCCCTGTGGTACGGAGAGATGAAAAAGGGTGACGTAACTTCGCGCAATAATTCATCAGGCGGTGTTGACGTGGCTGTTGAAGAAGTTATATCCTCTCTGGGTTTTGCAAGAACATCAAACCCTCAGGCGATAGTTGTTCTCTTTGACGGCAAAAAAATGGAATTTTGGAGCGCGTCGAGCGCTGTTCGTGTAAACGGAGCGATAGTGAGTCTGCCTGCACCCATAGAGGTGGAGGGAGAGCATTGGTGGGCTGATTCCAAGTCAGTCGCTAAAATAATAGACCAATACTATTCCGCTTTGGGCAAAACTCCCGGCATTTCCTGGGGAACTCCTAAGGCTCAGCCGCAGGCGTCCGCTCCTTCCGTTAAAACAACTCAGCCATCCGTAGCTCCGCCTGTCTCTCAGCCCGTCAAAAATGACCAAACTCCGGTCAAAACCGAAACTGTTAAACCGGTTCAAAACGTAGTGACGCAGCCTGCAGTGCCTGAGCCTGCCGTTCAGGAAGAACCTGCCGCCCCTCTGCCTGTCGTAACAAAGGTCTTTACCGGTTCGCAAAGACCAATAGTAGTGCTTGACGCGGGACACGGCGGGCACGACCCCGGTGCCGGAGCGAACGGAGCAAGGGAGAAAGACATAAATCTGAAAGCGGTTCACACTCTCGGACGCATACTCTCCGCCTACGGGGTTGATGTGCGCTACAGCAGAAAGACAGACGTATATCTTAAGCTCAAAGAGAGAACGGCCTTTGCAAATGACAGCAAAGCCGACGTATTTGTCAGTATGCACTGCAACGCTATGCCGAAAGGAAAGCGCGCCGTCGGACTCGAATTTTATATAATGGCTCTGCCATCAGACAGAGACGCAATGCAGCTTGCCATATATGAAAACAAGGAAATAAGCGGAGGGGATACTCACTCTGATGCGGAACAGCGTTCGGACAAAAAGACCAAACTTTTGCTGAAGATACTCGGTGATATGCAGCAAAATGACAAAATTAACGAAAGCACAACTCTTACAGAAGTAATGCACAAAGCGGCAAAACAGTCGGGGCTTCCGATGCGCAAAGTTGGGCAGGCTCCTTTCTTTGTGCTCAGAGGAGCGGGAATGCCTGCAGTTCTGATAGAAATGGGATATCTCACGGATTACGCCGAAGCGCGCAAACTTATGACTCAAAGTTACCTCGACACTCTATGCTCAAGTTTCGCAAGCGGAATAGTAGCATATATCAAAGACCACTCAACCGTAACACGCTAAACGGAACAGGAGGAATGTATAATGAGGGATCCTGAGGAGAGAACACGCCACTTTGTTGTGGGAGAAAAGAGAAAAAATAACCTCGATGAACCTGCTGTTCGCAGAAAGGTCGTTCGCACGTACGGCGCGGAGGTCGGGCATGACGGCTACGACGAACAGCTTATGCGCCCTACCTTTGCCGGACGAGGAAATGATGATGGCGCTGCTGCATCAGGACGTGCTGTCAAAAAACGTCAAATCCCAGACTACGAGGAAGACGACGACATAGAATACCGCAGAGGCAAGGCTCCTGTAATGGTCAGAGTCTTTGCGTGGGCATCTCTTCTCGCCGTTTTTTTCGCGTGCGGCTACCTTGGAGCAAATTACATATTTGATTGGGCTGACAAAAAGGGCGGGGCGAGGGTCGGAGATGTTGTAGGAAGTCCGGCCGAAGTAAAACAGATCGATGCCAACACAGCTTCTCAGGGAGAAACAATTACGTCTGGATACAGTATATATCTTCCCGATAACGGGAAATATACAAAGAGGGAAATTGATATCACAAAGGGCACAGTTGAAGCCGATGCCGCTAAAGTCCTGTCTGTATACATCGACGGGCTCAAAGAGATAAATGTTCTGGACAGCTCTACAAAAGCGCTTAATGTCTTTATCGGCGGGGACTGCATGTATCTTGACATGAGCTCGCAATTCCTTGCATCACTGAAAAAACTCGGTGCTGTAAAAGCTCCCACGGTGCTCGTCGGAATGGCAAAAACAATGACGGAAAATTTTCCGCCTGTCAAAAAAATAAAATTCTACATTGACGGCAAAGAGAGCAAGATTACCTCGCCCGTAGACATTACAAAACCTTGGGAGAAGACGGAATAAAATGGACATCACAAGAATTGACGGAAGAAACGCAAGACAGCTTCGCAATATAACTATAGAGCGAGCCTTCAACAGATATGCCGAAGGTTCGGCTCTCATTAAGTGGGGAAACACTCACGTCTTATGCACGGCCTCTGTCGAAGAGAAAGTCCCTTCATTCATGAGAGGCAGCGGAAAGGGCTGGATTACGGCGGAATACTCTATGCTTCCCCGTTCTACTCACCAGAGAATGCAAAGAGATTCCTCAAAAGGCAAAATAAACGGCAGAAGCAGCGAAATACAGCGCCTTATAGGACGCTCTCTGCGTGCCGCTGTTGACATGGAAAAACTGGGAGAACGCAGCATACTGATAGATTGCGACGTATTGCAGGCAGACGGCGGAACGAGAACGGCTTCCATCACAGCGGGATTCGTAGCACTCACCGATGCGCTGCGCAGTATTGCCGCGGACGGCAAAATAGATGCTCTGCCCTTGAAAACACAGATAGCGGCCGTAAGCGTCGGCAAGGTTGAGGGGATTTCAATGCTGGATCTGTGCTACGAGGAAGATTCCTCGGCGGAAGTTGACGCAAACTTGGTAATGACCGCGTCGGGATGCTTTGTCGAACTGCAGGGTACGGGCGAGGGCGGAGTATTTTCTCGGAGTGAGCTTGACGAAATAATCTCTCTGGGACAAAACGGAATAGAAAAATTGCAAGAGCTCCAGCGAGAAACCCTAATGCTCTCACCCGAAGAAATAACACTGTTTGAATCATTCCTATAAAAACGGAGATACTTATGAAAATAGTCCTTGCAAGCGGCAACAAAAATAAATATCGCGAGATGAAAGAAGAGTTTTTGCCAATAGGCATAGAACTGCTTTTCGGCGGAGACTTCGAAAAGCCCCTTGACGTTGAAGAGACAGGGGAAACCTACAAAGAAAACGCTCTGCTGAAAGCGCGAGCGTGGGCCGAAAGTACGGGACTTCCCGCAATGTCCGACGACAGCGGGCTCGAAGTCGAAGACTTGGGCGGAATTCCGGGGGTACACTCGGCAAGAATAATCGAAGGCAGTGACGCTGACAGAACGGCATGGCTGCTTGAACAGACTTCCGGCAAAGAAAACAGAAAAGCAAAATTTGTATCCTGCATAGCTGTGGTATTTCCGGATAGAAAAGAACCGGTAATATGTGAAAGAGAGTGCCCCGGCACACTGGCAGAACATGCCGCAGGCGCGTCAGGCTTCGGCTATGACCCGATATTTATTCCGGCGGGGTATGATAAAACCTTTGCCGAGCTCGGAGATGAGACAAAGAAAAAAATTTCTCACAGAGCTCTTGCAATAAAAGGTATAGCCGAAATGCTGGTTGATGTGATAAAATAACTCACTGTACGTACTATGGAAAGTTTTCAGCCTAAATAGGACGAAAAGTTCGTTTTGAGCTAAACACTAAATTTCTGGAGGTGGGTTTGTGAAAATCCTTCTTGGAGTTCTTCACTTACTTGTAAGCATTGCCCTTATCAGTGTAATAATGATGCAGCATAGAAAGAGCGGCGGCTTCACCGGATCGTTCGGAGGCGGCGGTACCCAGGCTGACAACGGCGGTACGTGGCAGCGCATGTCGTCACTCACGAAAATTACTTCCGGACTGATGCTGGCATTCATGATTCTCTCTGTCCTGCAGGTTGTCGTAAGATAGGTTTTGAAGTAGAAATGCCTCTAAAACGCCTGGACAGCCAGAAGGATATCGAATCATACTCGGAAATCAAAGATCGCCTCTTTTCAGCCACACATGAAGAGATACTCACGGGGTGGACTACTGACATATACTTTCTCAAGACCCGTGACGTACTTCGTGCGTCCGGACTCTTGGAAACGCCGGTAGTTGCGGAAGTCTTTGCCCGAAAGAGCGGAGTCTTTGCCGGTACGGAAGAAGTGCTTCGTCTTTTCCGCACTCTTCCCAACCCTCCCAAAGTCGAAAGTCTGAAAGAGGGCAGCCGTTTCGAGCCCAAAGAGGTTCTGATGCGGATAACCGGAACGTACGAATCCTTCGGACTCTATGAGACAGTCCTTCTCGGAATGCTTGCGTCGTCCACGGGGTGGGCTACGGCGGCTCGTGAATGTGTCGATGCGGCAGAAGGCCGTAACGTGCTCTGTTTCGGAGCGCGCCATGTACACCCCGCAATCGCGCCGGTAATGGAAAGAGCCGCCAAAATCGCCGGATGCAGCGCAATGAGCTGTATCCTTGCGGCAAAGCTCTGCGGCGAAGAGCCAAAGGGCACGGTTCCCCATGCGGCTATACTCCTTATGGGAGACACAGTAAAGCTTGCCAAAGTGTACGACGAGCAAATACCGAAAGATGAACCGAGAATAGTCCTTGTAGACACATTCAAAGACGAGGCGGAAGAGACAATGAGAGTGGCGGAATGCCTCGGCTCAAAGCTCTCTGGCATAAGACTCGACACTCCCGGTGAACGCGGCGGAGTAACGCCCGACCTTGTGCGCGAAATACGCTGGCGTCTTGACGTCGCAGGATTTGAAAAAGTGCAGGTAATAGCCACCGGAGGCCTCAACCCCGACAGGATTCGCCTTATGAACGAAGCCGGTGCCAACGTTTACGGTGTAGGCAGCTACATAACGCAGGGTTCCCCCCGCGATATGACGATGGATATAAAAATGGTGGACGGAAAGCCCATAGCAAAAAGAGGGCGTCTGCCGGGAATAGTCCCAAACCCAAGGCTTGAACGCGTACTCTAGCCCCACGCTCTGTTTTCCCCCACGTTAACGGAACGTGTCCCGAGAATCGGCGCGGTATTCACCGTGCGTATGCCACCTTTGTCGGGAGTCGGAAGAGACGCTTTAAGAAATAAAATAAAAAATAAATTTATGAACAGGTTTTTCTAAGGAGGAAGATCCATGCTCGGCACACGTTCCTACATGGCCAAGGGTGAGACAGTAGAGCGCAAATGGTACGTCATAGACGCTACAGACAAACACCTCGGACGCCTTGCAGTACAGGTTGCTCGTATTCTTGCGGGCAAACACAAACCCACATACACACCGCACGTAGACACAGGCGATTTTGTTGTGGTTATCAACGCTGAAAAAGTCGGTCTCACAGGCAAAAAACTTATTCAGTCAACGATTTCGACATACAGCGGATATCCCGGCGGACTCAAAACGCTCTCTTACCAGCAGGTTCTTGAGCGCCGCCCCGAGCGTCTCATCGAGAGAGTCATCTGGGGAATGCTTCCCAAGACGAAACTCGGACGCGATATGTATCGTAAGCTCAAAGTTTATGCCGGACCGAGCCATCCCCATGCAGCTCAGCAGCCGGAACAGATAGATTAAGGATAGGGGTGTATTAAAATGGCAAATAAAACAGAATCGGCTACCCCTTCAACTTTTATCTGGGGTACAGGCAGAAGAAAGAATGCTATCGCCCGTGTTCGTATCTGCGAAGGCGACGGTAAATTCCTCATCAACAATCGTGAAGTCAAAGACTACCT
>CAZBYL010000009.1:0-49873 GCA_964496275.1 uncultured Synergistaceae bacterium
CGCTTCGTTGCCGTCCAGTGTTACCATTTTGCGTGTCATTCGCGTTTACCTCCTAAGCAAATTGAACCTGCAATTATAAGCGGAATGGCTGCCCCAAATAGTATTAAGGCAGCCACTCAAGAGCAATTAACAAAGTTTATACAAAAGAATATTTTTGCTCACACGGGACTACAGCTTGAGCATCATACCCGCGTTCTGTGCCATGGCTTTTTCCATGATGAGTTTTGCTGTCATTACGTCATTGACTGCGATTCCCATGAAGAGGCATGTTCTGTGTCCGCTGTGTGTTGTGGGTTTCTGTCCTGTTACGATTTCGCCCATGTCGGCATAGATTTCCGCCTTTGTCGGGTAGCCCTTCTGGAAGTATGCGCCCTGCTCCTGTGTCCAGAGGTACTGTCCCTTGTCGTCGCAGACAAAAGATGTTCCCTTGTTGACTATTTCTGCGTCGAATGTTGAGCAGTAGTCGCTTGTCATGCAGAATACGTCTTTCTTCAGCATGTTGGCCTTAACGGGGCGTTCGGGATCTGCCACGATAGGTGCGCATGAGGTGATGACGTCGGCATCTTCGCAAACATCTTTGTAGCTCTTGCTCACAACGAACTCTACGTTGGGAACGACGTCTTTCATTGCTGCGATGAATCTCTCGGCCTGTGCTTCGATTGGGTCAAAGATTTTTACCGTCTTCATGTTGGGAAGAACTTCTTTGAAAGCGCGGAGTGTGATCTGTCCGATTCTGCCGAGCCCGAGCACAGAGACAACTTCTGATTTGGGGTCTGCAAAATACTTTGCTCCGAGGCCTGCTGCGGCTCCCGTGCGCCATGTCGTCATCCAGTTGCAGTCCATTATTGCTTCGACTACGCCGGTCTCGACTGAGTTGAGTACGAATACACCGTTGTTGTAGGGGAGACCCTTCTGAAGGTTTGTGGGGAAGCCGCAAACCCATTTGATTCCCGCCATGTCAACGTCGCCGCCGACCCAGCAAGGCATTGCGTGCATGTAGCAGTCATGTCTCGGGTGAACGCCTATCTTCGGGGGAAGCTCTACTTTGCCTTCTCCGACATTTTTCCAACCAACTTCTACTGCGTCAATTACTTCCTTCATTGTTATACCGAGATTCTCTACATCCTGCTGCGAAATAAAACGAACATCATAAGCCACTTCAACGCACCTCCTGTATTTTTTTGTCCCACAATGGGACGTAATATTAAAATGAAATTATTTCCTTAATTCTATATCACGAAATTATTTTGTCAATACTTAAACAGTGAAATTTTTTAATTTTTATTCTGAATCGTCTACCACATTGAAGAGTAATTGCGTCCACAAATGTACCTTGCGAAGTCCGCCCTGCACCCATGCCTCTTCGTCCTCCTGTTTCATGTTGATGACAGGAGTTTTTGCGCCGCTCTTTTTGGCGCGCTCCGTAATCCACGGCTGCATATAGGCCGAGGCCATGGTTACCGCTTCATTCAGCGATGAGTAGTCTTTTATACCTGAAGGAAGGTGGACTCGGTACTCCCCCGTTACCATGGGCGTAATCCACACTGAGTAGCGAAGAGAGAATGTGCCGACGGCAGAGCCTACAGCGCCCGCCACTTGCGCAAATTCCGGCAGTATTGTCTTTTTTGCGCCAAGCAGCGCTCCGACTTTGTCTATAAATGCCCATGTAGGAGCGCCTGCCCCGATCACGGCAGCATTTAAGTCAACTTTTACATCGGGCGCTCCCGATGGTTTTGAATCCCGGAGTCCGTAGTCAATGAGATTCTCCGCTTCCCCATGTCTTTTGATGCTGAATTTTGCCCTCAGAAGGCTTTTACGCAGTACGTTAAGAGCTATGTCGTGGGCGACTTTATCGCACACGGCAAGGCTGATTGCATTGATGTCCTGGTTCATAGTCCGTCCCTGAAGCAGAACTTTCGCCGCCTGCCTTGATGCGTTCGCATCCCATTTGTCGAGTTTGCCCAATACGTGCAGCGCGTCTGTCGGCGTAAATCCGGAGAATTCTACGATTCCTTTGGTTTCCATATCCTCGACATCTACGTAAGCGCTTTTAAAGAGCCGCTCTTCCGAAAGAATTATGTCCGCTGTGGAGCAGCCGTTTTTCAGCTTGTCTGCGATTTTTTGTTCAAATGAAGTTTGTGCTTTTTCGCCGCACACTTCTCTTATAACTATCGGCTCGATTGCGTAGTTCAGGTTTGAGAGGTGTCTTAGACATTCGGCGGATTCCGGAATTTCCGAAACTGTGGAGCACATGGATTTTACCCTTCTGGGTCCCACTGTGAGCTTGGCGTCGTTGCCGAAGGCGACTCTGCTGTCTCCGCCCAGCCCGAAGGTGTAGATGTCTATGGATTTTATCAGTGTTTTGTGATCACCGACAGTTGTGCCCTCTGTTCCGAGGCCGGGTTTTCCGTTTTCGTCGAGGTAGATTATGTCCGTTGTAGTGCCGCCCACGTCCACAACCCAGCTCGGGTCTTTGCATTCGGCGGATTTTGCAAGGAAGAACGCTCCTATGGAGCTTGCGGCAGGGCCTGAGAGTATTGTTTCGATGGGGTGTTCTTTTGCCCATTCCGCGCCGACAAGAGAGCCGTCGCTGCGAACTATTGAGATGGGAACGCTTATTCCGTGGTTTTGAAATATTTTTTCAACGGATTCGAGCAGGTTTATCAATATAGGTATGAGTCCTGAATTAAGTGTCGCAGTCGTGGCGCGCAGAACAGCGTCCAGGTCGGATGCCAGTTCGTGTCCGCAGGTAACGCAGACTTCAGGAAATTTTTTCTTTATTATTTCTCTGGCTCTTACTTCGTGACTGGGGTTTCTGACGGAGAAATATGCGGAAACGGCGAAGGATTCCACCAAAGATCTCATCGCGTCTATATTTTTTTCAATTTTTTCAACATCTAAGGGAGCTGCTTCGTTGCCCTTGGGGTCGTGTCCGCCGGCAACGGCCAGAACATGCTTTGTACCGAATTTATTTAATTTTAATGCAGTTTCAACTTGATCTGCATCGTATCCTATCAATATAAGCCCTGTCGGTCTGATTTTATTTTCCACTATTGCATTGGTCGCCAGTGTTGTAGCTAAATTAACCCCTTTGATTCTTTCGGGTTCTATTTTCTCCAGTATTTCCTTAAGTCCGTCTTCGATGGTGGACAGCAGGTCATTGTGCCGTGTCGGCGTTTTTGCCCAAGCTTCAACGTCCAGTTCCGTACCGCTTATGAAAGCCAGGTCTGTAAATGTGCCGCCGGCGTCTATTCCCAAGATCCCTTGATCCAAGCGAGTATTATCCATTGTCAATTCCTCCAATTGCCAGAACAAAAAAATATTATCAGTATCAATGAATAATTAAAAAATATCCTGTTTTAAGGCTCGAGGCGGAAGCAGATATACTACTTCCGCCTCAGGTCTGTGTGTGGGTTTTAAATAACAGAGGAAGGCACTGTTACTTTATTGCTTCTCTCGTCCTTCTGTAGAGCAGTGCGGGGTCGTCGTTCAGGTAGTGGTAGTCTCCCGTTTTGTCGTATTCCTTCAGATTGAGCATGCACTTCACGTGGCCGTACATCATGACGCACATGGCAATCAATATCGGGAATCCCCAAACAACGGCGCTTGCCTGAAGGGCTGCCATACCGCCCGTAGCGAGCAGGATATAGGTTACACCCATCATGATCAGAGCCCAGAAAATGACCAAGACACTCGGCGGCTTTGTGAGACCGTCAATATCTTCATAGTCTCTTGCCGTCATGGATGCTATCGCAACCGCAAGAGCCTGACCCAACGTGATGAATGAGAGAACAACTATCATAAAGCTGACTAATTTCATTACTGCGGGCATCGGCAGATAGTCGCAGAGTGTGTACAGTGCAGTATCCGCTCCGACAGCAGCTATTGTCTTGTAGATTGCCCCGTTTTTGAATACGTCGATGAAGATTGCTCCGCCGCCCAGCCATGTAAACCAGAAGAAGGAGAAGATTACAGGCGCGATAAGGTTTACAAGGACAAATTCTCTTATCGTGCGTCCGTATGCAAGCTTAATAAGGAACATGCCCATGACAGGGGCGAAGAGTGCCCACCAGCAGTATATGAAGATTGGGTTGGCCGCAATCCAGCCGGACTGTACGATCGGTTCCAGCTCCAAGGAGAGGCGCACAAAGTTGGAAATGTACGCACCTGCGCTTGTGAAAACCAATCCCATAATGTTCAGCGGGTCGATGAATATGAAGGCCCATATCGCAATCCAGTAGTAGAGGTACATGTTTGCCGAGCTGATGAAGGTGATCGCCTTGTCAATGCCGGAAATAGCGGCTGCGGCGTAGATGATTGTGAATCCGCCGAGGACGAAGAACCAGGTCATCGCGTTGCTCGGAACACCGAATATGACGTCAAGTCCGCGTGATGTCTGAAGCGTGGAGAATCCCATCGTAACGGCAACACCTATGACTATGAGGTACACGGCTATGGAGTCGACTATATTGCCGAAGGTTCCTTCAACTTTGTCTCCTGCAACGCCAAAGAACATCTCGCTTACGCGGTATCTGCGCTTTCCGTTGTAGTAGAGGAATGCGATGACTATTCCGCAGGCGGTGTAAATTGAATACGGGTGAATCGTCCACTGCAGGTATGTCCACTGGAAAGCCAGCGAGATGGACTCTGTAAGGCTTGTCGGGTTTTCAAACGGGGGCATGTTGTTCAGAACCTGAACAGGGCTGTAAGCTCCGTAGAAGCAAAGACCGGCTCCCGTTCCCGCCGTCAGAGCTATTGAGAACCATTTTATCGTGCTCATTCTCGGCTTTGCGTCAACGCCGCCGAGTCTGATTGAACCATATTTACTGAAAGCCGCCCACATGCAAAAGACGAACATTCCGGTTACGACAGGAGCCATAAACCAAGTAAAGTATTTGCAGGCCCCGTTAAGAAGGAGGTTGGATACACTTGTAAAATTAGCAGGAGCAAAAACTCCCCAACAGATAAACGCTATCAGGGCTATTGCGGGAGCGGTAAATATTTGCATATTTATCACGTCGAAAAGTGAACTTTTTTTCTGTTCCATACTACAAACACTCTCCCTTCTATGTATAGCACGTTGCTTATTTTCACTTTTATATACGTCATGTGTGCCCGCAAACAGGTGTCCCCATAGCAGATGCAGCATCATAATATGTTAGAAAGTGAAAGTTAATGGATTGACCGCTTTTAAAAAAATTGAAAAAGAGATAATGCACAAGCCTTTGCCCGTACATTATCTCTTTATGGTTTTACTTAGATATATCCATAATATGGACGATGTACGACTGAACTGTGTACCCACTGATAACCATACATGAGAAACGCCTCCTTCTAATCCTGATTCATAAGCAACATCCATACTTATGGCGAAGCTGAAAAATTTAAGACAACTTTCTCGTTATGCTTTGAACCCCAAAAGCGCGTCTGCTTCCGTGACTGCTTCCGAAGCGTTGTCGGACCATCCGTCGGCACCGATCTTATTGGCCCAGTCTCTCGATACGGGAGCTCCGCCGACCATGACTTTGATCTGATCACGGATACCGGCTTCTTTCGCCATTTCGATGAATTCCTTCTGAGCGGGCATCGTTGTTGCGAGAAGTGATGAGAGTCCGACGATGTCGGGATGATGCTCTTTGACGAGCTCAATCATCTTCGTGTTTGCAACGTCTTTACCGGCGTCGATGATTTCATATCCGGATGCGTTCATGATCATACCGACAAGGCTCTTGCCTATGTCATGCACGTCGCCTTCGACTGTTGCGAGAAGAACCGTTCCGCGCTTCTCTATGCGGGCGGAGCTTGCCTTGAACTGCTCTTTGAGTTCGTTCATAATCTCGGTCACGATATCGGCTGCAAGCAGCAGCTCGGGAAGAAAGACTTCTTCCTGCGCAAACAGGACACCAAGTTCCTGAAGGCCTGTGGCGAGGGCTTTATTGAGAATGTCAATCGGGGCCACACCGGCATCAAGAGCCTTCTTGACCTGAGACTTGACTTCATCGCGATCCTGATCCATCAACGCTGCTACGATCTTTTCCATTACATCCTGATTACTCATAATAGAGGCCTCCCTATCTCGCGATTATTTCTTCTATTTTCTTGACGATATCTTCCGGAACCTGGGGTCCGACATACTTTTCCATCAACTTCGGATACAGAGCCTTGGCTCTCTTTCTGATGTTCTTTGCAAGGGGATCCTTGTCTATTGCGAGGTAGCCGCGGTCCATGATTGTGGGGAGGAAGGTTTCCTTCTTGTAGTTGTTGAGCGTATGCTTTGACCTTACAAAGTCTCCGCCGTAACCGACTTCCTTGAAGATATCGAGGTCGCATGTCTCGGCCGTTACATTGATACCCTTAAGAACTCTGTCAACCCATCCTGTGATTTCGCAGTCAATGATAAGTGTCTCAAGGCTTATTGCGTTTTCGTCTGCGAAAAGTCCCATTCCTGAGCACATGTTCATTCCCGCGAGTGCCGGAAGGAGTCCCGAACCGAGCTTTTCCATACCGAGCTGTACGTCGATTGTCTTCGTATCGCCGAGGAAAGAGCCGCCGCCGCTGGGAAGTCCGTAGTACTTCGCAAGCTGTGTCGTGGCAACGCGCTGCATTGCAAACTCAGGAGCGCCGTGTGAGCAGGTTGCGCCTCTCATGTCGAGGAGACGTGCCCAACTGGCGTAGATAAGGGGAACTTCTTTGTTTACCGCTTTGCAAAGTACGAAAGCGTTAAGGATTTCGGCGTTGGCGCAGATAAGGTTTCCTGCGAGTGTTGCAGGCCCCGTGCCGCCTGCCATTGGGCCGGATTCGATGAAGAGGGGGATACCCTTCTTGGAGCCTTCGATAACGAGCTCCGCAAAGTCTTTTCTTACGTGCAGCGGGCTTGTGAGGCAGCAAAGCATGGAGATAAAGGGCTTCTCTACGAGCTTGTCCATGCCGCCTGCGATTGCGGCTGCCATGTCAAATGTCTTATTTGCATTGACTCCGCTCTGTGCTTCGCACATTACGTGCTTGCTTGTATGGAGAAGAAGGTCTTTTGACTCGATTACGTCGCAAATTGACATAGGAACTTCTGTCGGTGTTGCGGCTGCTGTGATGTAGTGAGGTCTCTCAAGAACGTCTCCGAGCTGGATAAGGTCGATAAGGTCTTGCTCTACGACTGCACGATATTCGTCTGTATGAATGTCATATACGTTTGTAGCGACGCCGATTGTTCCGTAATAGGTATCATTGCCGCCGATAAGCATGGGCTTTCCGCCTCTTCTGTCGTACAGCCTTACCCAAGATGCGCATGCGGCCAGAGTCTCGTTGATGACGTGGTCAGGTACACGCACGATTCCGGTTGCTCTGTCAACGTGGCAGCCCGCTTTTTCGTAATAATCAAGAGCCTCATCACTGCTGACAAGCGTTCCCATATCGCGAAGCAATGCACGCGAAGCTTGGTCGATTCGTACCAGATCTGCATCGGACAATATCTTAAATCTTTCCATGTCAATACCCCTCAACTTTCTTCAATAAAGATAGAATTACAGTGCAAAAACCAATGAAGCTGCAATCATTAAATTCTGTTTTCAGGCTACAAAGAGCTGTTGTGAAATTTGACCGCATTATTGGACAAATACGCACCCCCTATATAGCAAGTTTAATCAGCAGCTATGCTGCTACAGTCTCTTATCTATCTCTTTACACAGTTCATCACTGGTCGGCGTTATATTGTCGAAAACTACCTCATTGTTAATAAGCATCGTAGGCAGTGTCGAAACACCTAGCTTTTGAGTCCTGCGTATCCCGGAAAGACTTTTGATAAGAGATTCACGCCATGTGAGCTTTTCTCCGTACTTATCGGCGACAGACTTGACAGATTCAACCATATACTGGCAAGGTGCGCAGCCTTCGGAGTCGAGTGTTACGATTTCTATAAATACGTGACCCGGTTTGACCTCTTCGATTTCTTCATTGCCGTCCTCGCCGTCGCACTGCTTGAGCGCATCTTCCAGCGAAAGGAATCCGGCGGATTTCTCGGGGACAACACCGTTTTGTGCATAATCGCCTATTGCTTCCAAATTATAGAAAGGCGTATCAAAGGGAAGGTCGCAGCCCGGCGACAGTATGTAACCGCGGTTTCCGCCAACTTCTATACGGCTCTTCGCTTCCGCGACACATTCAACCGGTGAGCCGAAGAGCAATGTCGTTGTAAGAGCCATATTGCCCTCAAAGCAAACATGATACTTTTCCGCAAGCTCGCGAACCATACCGAGGTCAACCTGCTCGTCAAACGCGATTCCGTCGGGAGCGCACTGCATCATAAGTTCGATATTCTTTGTCGCGTTGCCGCAGCAGAACAGAGTGACCAAGCCGCCCTTGTCATGTATTGCGGAGACGATCGGATCCATGCAGGGTGTTACATACTTCTTAAAATGGCGGGGTGAAATCTGGCTTGTCATCGGGTCTACCACAGCGACTGCATCGACTCCGACTTCCAAATACCACTCAGACATCTTCACCGCTATACCTGCGCAATAATCAAGCAGCTCCTTCGCAGCGGAAGGATTCTCAATCATTCCCGTAAGGAAAGACTGACCGGCAAGGTGCAGAGCCAGGGTGAAAGGTCCGCATATAAGCGCAAAAACTGCCTTTGTCTTACCGACGGAATCTACGATTTTCTTCGTCGCGTCCAAGCAAAGGGGGATTCTGCCCTTATCTTTTGTAAACTCGGGAAGATCTTTGATTGTCAAACCTTCCTCCAAAACATGAGAAACTACCGCCGGCGGGTTATTCTTTGCCCATTTCAGCTTGCAGCCCAGAACCTCCGGCTCTACCTGCAAATCAAAAACGGCGCAAACACCGTCTGCCATATATCTGTCGGCAGAAACAGTCACGCCGCGAACAATGGCATCGGCATCTTTGAGGAAACTCTCGGCATCCATACCTATCAACTTCGCAACATGAACACCGGTGAAAGGAACCCAAGGCACCCTTTCAACTTCTTCAAACTTAAGTGCAGCCCTTACAAGCTCTTTGCCATTACGCATTAGCCTCACTCCAATTTTTTAATTTTAGAGAAACGGATTTTTATATGAGATAAAATACTTGCAAAAATTAAATAAGGAAATGATTTCTTGTAATATACACTATGAAATTTTTTTGTCAATAGGTAGTGTGATTTTTTTTGTAAAATTTATGGGAGTATATTCCTTGAATTGATTATTTGTGCAATTAAGTACAATTATGATAAATACTGACTGTGACGGGCTTTGTCAGGAATAACGCCTTTGTGGTGCGGGGGTAATTATACTATAAATTTGCCAAAAAATTTCTTCATAGAATTTCAAAAGATCCAAAATATACAAAAGTGCACAGCTTGCTCGCCTTGCAAAAAGAAATTGCAGGCGCAGACGGGCCTTTGAATATACCGTCAAAATCGTTCGCATTTCACGCTCTAGCCGGTTTCACCTGCCTTTCGGATTCATATCCGTAAAATATATTTTTATAGTAATCCCAAATACCGAACGTGCCCGCAAAATATAAACTTTCCGCATGCCATGATACAAATATTGAAAAACAGCATAAGTTCCAAATAAAAAAACCGCCCATGAGCGCAGGGTCTGCCTGCACTCATGGGCGGTTTGCAATTATATTTTCCTAAAATCCTGCGAAGCGTTAAATAGAACGCACCGCGCCTTTTATTTCACCTTACAATTTCACATCTACACCCTGCTCTCGGTTTTATATTCCTTTCCCTCTTTCATCACAAAAGAGCAGTCCCGCAAAGCATCCGGGTCTTTGAGGAGGTCTCTCTTCCAGCCTGATATATCTGCCAATTTACCCGGTGTTATTGTGCCCGTTATGTCGCTTATGCCGCATATTTCCGCATTTGTCTTAGTTGCCGCTTCAAGCGCTCGGAACGGGTCTATTCCGTTGTTCAGCCAGCAGTTGTACTCCCACCCGGATTCGTAGTTGTTGTAAACGTCAACGATATCCGTGCCATAGCCGAGTTTGATTTTGCTGTTGATTATTATTTCTCTTGCATCCTGAAGACGCTGCTGATATTTCTTTAATTTGCGTTTGAAGAAATCGCTCTTTTTTGAAAGGCTCTCTTCATTTTGATGCACTATGTCCTCGTACGGCATAAATGTGGGAACAAGGTATGTGCCGTTATCCTCTATCATTTTGGCTGTTTCCGCATCCATCAAGGCGCCATGTTCCATGCAGAAGATGTTGTAACCAAGCAGTTTCTGCATCATGCACGGGGCATAGGCGTGTGCGGATACGGGGATTCTTAGGTCTTTTGCCGTGCTGAAGATTGCCTCAAATTCCGCGTCGTTCAGTTGGATATCCTGCGGGTCGTCATTTGGGGTGGCAAATCCTCCCGAGCCGAATATTTTTATGAAATCGCAGCCTATTTTCTTTTCGCGGCGCACCGCACCTGTGAAGAAATCCGCTCCGTTTCCGCATGTCGGACAGAGCCCCATCAAACGGTCGCTAAGGTATGGATTTGCGCTAAGTGACTGGCTGGAATCGCCGGAACTGCCCGGCGTGCAGAGGAAATGCGAACCTACAATCAGCCTTGAACCTTCGATTTTTCCGTCTTCTATGGCGCGTTTCACATCCACCTCATAAGCTTCGGAGAACCACCCCATTGAGCGCACCGTAGTGAATCCGCCCGCAAGTGTGTTTTTTACACAGGAGGCAGTGGCAAGGGTTCTGTAGCCGTCAGAGAGGGTCGCGTACTCGTTGTAGAGCTCTTTGTAGTCAAAGAACTGCGGATGCACATGCCCGTCTATCATTCCGGGGGTAACGGTCATTGACGTTAAGTCTTTTATTACCGTATTTTCGGGGCATGGCAGGTTGTGCCCGACTTCCAGAATTTTTTTGTCTTCTACCAGTATTTCCATGTCTTCTTGTAAAATGGGCTTTATGCCGTCATACAAATATCCGCATTTTATTTTCGTGTACACTTTAATACCCTCCTGACGACTTATGTTTTTTTAAGAGAGTTCTGCCTCGGGCTTTGTGCATAGAGTAACAACAACCAGAACCGCTATAGAGATTGGAACAGCGACCAATGCGCTGTCGAGCGTCGAGATTGTGCCTTTGAGGAATATTTCCCACACGAGCGTGGAGACGCCTCCCGCAATTATGGAGGAGAGGCCTCCGAGCCTTGTGACTCTGGGCCAGCAGAGAGCGGCCACAAGCGCCGGTGTTATTGCCGCGCCATAGATTGTGTAGGCATACATAATTATGCCGAGTATGTCGCGGAAGACCGTAATCAGTATGTATGAGAATATTCCGCATAGAATGATCATAATTCTGATCGTGGCGAGTTTTTTATCTTCGGAGCAGCCTTTCATGAAATAGGGTTCCAAAACATCGTGTGTCATGTTTGTTCCTGCCGAGAGAAGGAATGAGTCTCCCGTCGTTATCATAAATGAAACCGCAGCGGCAAGAACGCACCCTCCAAGAAAGAACGGCAGTCTGTACATCGCGACAGATAGAAGCGCCGTGTCGGGCTTTATGTCTTTTAGGTATGGGATAGCATTCATTGCAAGAAACACTGTCATACAGGAGAGTACCGTGCTGACGATTATGAACAGAAGCGCCGAGGTTGTCGCTGTTTTTTTATCTTTGGCAGCCGCAAACCGAATGAAGAGGTTTTGGTCGCCCATTGCAAGGAATAGTGTCGCCACTCCGTAACCTATCGTGTCTATGAATTTGTCCCCGCTTGTAAGGTTGAGGTGGTCGGGAGGTATCTGTGATATAAGCCCCGAGAATCCTCCGGTCTGAGAAAGGAGCACAGGCACGGATACTCCCATTGATACGAAGATAAAGATTGCGCTTATTGCGTCGGTATAGGCAACAGAGGTAAGTCCGCCCGTCACAGAGAGCAATATTATGACGACTGCGGCAAGCAGAGTGCCCGCTTCGACGGAGAGTCCCGTTGTAAGGTTAAGAACGTAGCCCGCTCCTTTGAACTGGTAGGAGCATATTCCTATGTAGGCAAGTACAATGAATATTGTTGCCAAAATGGACGCTGCGTCTCCATATTTTTCCCTGAAGAGCTCGGGGATGGTGATGTTTTTGTTCTCTCTGATTCTTCCGGCAAGGAAGAGCACAACGATTATCGCAACGGGAGTCGCAAGTTCATAGATCAGCCCCGCCCACGGACCTCTTGTGTAAACAAGGTTCGCCGTTCCCGTTATTCCGCCGCCGCCGTACCATGTTGCAATAAGAGTCCCTACTACAACCCACAAGGGAAGCCTGCGCCCGCATGTTACAAACTCTTCGTTTGTTTTTACCTGCGTCTTAGCTATGTATAAGCCATAAAATACAACCACAAGAATATACGCCATAATAAACCAGAAATATCCGCTGAGTGTCATTGTTTCCATCCTCCTTAACTTGTCCTTTTTATTGTTTTGCTGCTGTATTTTTGTTTAGTAATTTAAGCGATGTTCAGTATTTGCTTTGCCACGACCACGGCTTCGCTTGCGTTTGGTGAATAATATGTTTTGATCTTATTCGCAAAGTCGGGTGAGGTGGGCGCTCCTCCTATCATTATTTTCATTTTGTCGGACAGCCCCTCTTCTTGTACCGAATCGACTACAGATTTCATGTTGGACATCGTGGTTGTAAGCATTGCGGACATGGCGAGTATGTCCGGCGAGTATTCTTTGATTTTGTGCACGATTTCGGCGGCACTTTTGTCAACGCCCATGTGAAGCACTTCAAACCCGGCTCCTTCCAGCATCATTCCAACGAGTTTTATTCCTATATCGTGAAGGTCGCCCTCCACTGTCACTGTTAATATTTTTCCCGCTTTGGCAATTCCGGCAGACATTAGCTCTTCTCTTATAAGCTCTATTCCGGACTGCAGCGCCTTTGCGGAGACGAGCACTTCGGGGACAAACATCTCTCCGTCGCGAAAGAGTTCGCCGACTTCGTTCATTCCCTTTAGCAGCCCGTCGGAGAGTATCAAAGAAGCCGGTATCTTTGCTTCCTTAGCGGCCGTAACATTTTCTGCTGCCGCTGATACATCTCCTTCAAGAACTGCTTCGGATATAAGAGTCAGTATTTTGTTTGGCATTTAAAGTCCCCCCTTCAGATTGAAGCATCATATTGTTTCTATTGTGCCTTCGAGCAAGCGCTCCGTGTTTTCGATCATGCTTTCCGGCACTCCGAAGTTTGCCGCCATGCTTTGCAGATCTTTGAGCATTGAACCGTCCATTTCGGGTACGGTATATTTATTAACATTCTTTCTCAGGAACTTCTCTATCTGTTCATCAAACCCCTTATTAAAATCTGTGGCATACCTGAGCCCTATCTCAGGTATGTAGAGAGATTTTTTGAAGTTTGTCAAAGTATGGTCTGATGTTAAGAAGTTACCGCCGTATTCCGTCTCTTTTACGAGGTCCAATGCCATTGCGTTATCCGTTGTCTCTATATCCCGTTCCAGATATGACAAGCGCCTGAAAAGTTCGACGTCAACCGCGAATTTTTTGGGTGACATCGAGTTAAAGCTGTCCTGGCAGCCGGCAGTGTGAAGCATAAAGTCCAAGCCTTCGCTGAAGCATGTGTACATGGTCATCATGGACTCAAACGCACACTGAGGGCTGGGGTATGAGGCATCCGTTATCGCAGCGGGGCCGCGGCTGGGAAGTCCGTAGAATTTTGCCAGACCGGCTGCATAGCGGATACCTATGCACATTTCAGGAGCGCCGAAAATGGCTCTGCTCGTTTTCATATCGGCTCCGCTTACCGGAATGCCGTAGATTGCCGGCGTTCCCTCTTCTATCATCTGAGAAAGAGCTATTCCCGAAAGAATCTCGGCGTTGCCGACGGCGATTGCACCGCCAAGCGTCACAGGGCCCGTGAGTCCCGTAATTACTCCGGACGTGAATGAGAATGGCTGCCGATATTCCGCCAACACTCTTATCACATCAACGGTTCTCGGATCCATGTTCAGCGGAGAAATGCTGTCTACGAGATAGACCGTTTTGGCGGATTTGCGGAAAGCTTCCTTGCCTCCGAACAGCACCGCACCCATTTCCATCATGGCGCGGGTCTCCCGTTCGCTCCCTGCCGGGCAAAAGAGAACTTTTTCGGAGCCGCGAAGTATCGTAT
This sequence comes from uncultured Synergistaceae bacterium, assembly GCA_964496275.1. GTDB lineage: Bacteria > Synergistota > Synergistia > Synergistales > Synergistaceae > CAZBYL01. The sequence goes on from CAZBYL010000009.1 coordinate 14,113, forward strand.
ACCACATGAGCAGTGTTACTATCTCCGACGAACATTCATTCGGCTGACACAAAATACCGCCGTTTATTTTAAATTCGTTCAGCACTTCGACCTGCTTCAGGAAATAGATGAAGTCCTTGAGGGTTGAAGATCTTGTGTTATTTTCAAAATCCTGAACGTACGGGGATCCATAGGCAGGTACGGCATAGTGCATACCGTTTCCCATCTCTATGCTGTATTTGGGATTACGCGCTTCCATAAGAAATTTTGACGGCGCTTTCTTCACGTACTTCATAAGAGTCTCTTCATCAAAACGTACTATTTCTCCGTCCACAACAGCACCATGCTTCTTAAATATCTCAAGAGCCTGCGGACTGGGATAGCGTATGCCCTTTTTATTCAGCAGTTCCATTGAAGAATCATGTATTTTGCCAATTTTCTCATTCAAATCCATGGTATCCACTCCCTTGGAGTCAATTTGTGATGGGTGGTTTTCTGCCGTGTATCCGCACGACGCAAGATATAAAATCACCCGTGGAACATTTCAACTGCAAGACGCTCCTCTAGCTTTAAAATATGTTCCGAAAAGGTGCGCGCAGCTATGACTTGGCTTTGGAAAGCAGTTTCTGCTGTCTGAGAAAAGCTCTCTTCTCTCTCGTAATGTGCTGCCACACGATAGAGGTGATAAATCCTATGACACTGAGAACTATCAGGATTGTGAAGAAAAATTTATAACCGCCGGGGCCGGGGCGGGCATCAAGGCACATACCGGCAATTATGGGCATAATCATTTCTGTGCTGTAGCCCAAAGGTGTGATTATCGCAGTAGCGGCTCCCGTGGTTGAGAGAGGATAATCACCCTCCTCAAGGATTGCAAAATGTAAGGACTGAATTCCATACATGGATGCATATATGGCAGCGCAAAACACAAGGAGCAGGAATATAAGAGAGGGTTTTCCCGGAATAAGAACCAATGCCAATAAACCACTCGTCATAATGACATATAATATACTTAGCATCTTTGACGAACCTATTCTATCGGCAAGGAACCCCGTCGCAAAGCACCCCACTGGACGACAGTACTGTGAGAAATACCCCATTGCTGCGGCAAAGACGGCCGACGCTCCGAAAACAAGCGTTGCATACGGTGTGATGTAAAAGTAACTGATAATTGTAGAATAGGAAGTGAAAATTACGATTGTGCACAGCCATGTCGTGGGCATCTTCGCTACTTTGATAAAGGCTTCTTTATCAAAAACCTTTTTCGACAGCTCCACCTTTTCGCCGCCGCGAACTTCCGGATCCCTGTAAAGAAGGTAGACCAAAACTCCAAGCAGTGTACATATCGTTGAATACACGGCTATTACTGCGGATAGAGCAGTCTTGTCATTAAATTTTGCCGCAAGATATCCGAAAAGAGAGAGGATTATCGCAGACTGCACCATATTAACAATGCCGCGTCCGCCTTCGAAAAGCCCGAACGCACGTCCCTGCTCGTCCGAGTCCGCAAGAGAGCGAATAGCCTTTACGAGAGCACTCCAGAAAGTCACTATCGAAGTAATGCCAAGAGCCAAATGTATCCCAAGCACGACAGGATATGGTGGGTACGTCAGCAGAACATATCCGAGCAGCCCTGTTGTTACAAGAGAAATTGTAAGCAAATTTCTCGTAGGCCACCTGTCGGCAAAGAACCCGCCGAACATATATCCGATAATAGCGGTTCCGCCAAAAGCGCTCCCCAGCGCGCCCATTTGTGTATTGCTTATATTAAAAAGCTTTACAAAAGCATCATAATAATAGTATCTGAAATACGGCAAGGCATAAATCAATGCTCCGGACACTATAAGGATAAGCAGTGTCGGCATATTTCTCTTTAGACTACTTTTCGCTGCGGTCATATGTAACATCCTCCTTTTAATTATTTGAGGATTGAGTTACACTACAAAACGGTGGGCAACTTCCTTCGAGAGAGATGGTGCGTATTGTAATTTAACATCGGAAAGAGTTGCCGCTCTTTCTACATTGCAATATGCACCTCCACCGTTTAGGCATAATCTCCTCATCTTATATTACATCTCCCAATTTTAAGACACCTATACTTTCAGAATGTGGCAATTCAAATCCTTCGATGTTTTTGTAAGCACTCTGGCTCCATCAGCCGTAACCAAAATATCATCTTCGACTCTCACTCCGCCTATACCGGCAAGGTAAATACCGGGCTCTATCGTAAAAGTCATCCCCTCTTCGAGAATAAGATCGTTTACGGGAGTAATATACGGCTCCTCATGAACACTGAGCCCCAGACCGTGTCCTGTTCTGTGAAGGAAGTACTCGCCGTATCCTGCCTTTGTAATATAATCGCGTGCAGCCTTATCGATATCACGTGCCGGTACGCCGGGTCTTACAGCCGCTATTGCCGCAAGATTCGCTCCCTTTGCGATATTGTAAATTTCTTCCAGCTTTGGATTGCCGATATGACCGACAAAGAAACAGCGCGTTATATCAGACCAATAGTGCTCATAATAGGCACAGAAATCTATCAGTATTATGTCACCCTCTTTAAAGCGATAATCGCCGGAAACTCCGTGAGGATTTGCCGAATTATCAGCACCGAGAACGAGAATTATAAACTCATCCGTAACCACGCCTGGCACATTTGCCATATACGTATACAGCATAAGATTCAGTTCCTTCTCCGTCATTCCGACTCTTACCTTATCGGAAATATACACCAGAGCCTCATCGACAATATCTGCGGCCCGCTGCATAATCTCTATCTCGTCGGCATCCTTATACATGCGGAGTTTTGAAACAACATCTTTAATATCACGCACATCATTCGCGGCACCCTTTAAAATTTCTCCCACGGCCATCGAAAAATACTTTGTTTCAACGGCAAGAACGGCGCAATTGTCCACAACCTTCTTAACGCTCTCCCCGGGGCCGTCCGTATCGGAATACACAACCTCCTCAACCCGCCCCCTCATGCAGCCCGTATCGACGCTCGGATTTATCATCACACACGTCTCATTCGCCGCATCAAGAACAAGACCGTAAAACCTTTCATACGGAGTTACATGTATACCGGTAAAATAATTAATTGACATCGGATCACCCAAAATAGCCTTTTGAAACCCCGCTTCTCTCAATGATTCGTATGCTTTTTTACGTCTTACCTCAATCACACCCATAAAAACCCCTCCGATCTGCATTAAGTGATAAGTAACCTGACAAAAGACTGCCGCACTGCCTCCTTTTCCTAAAACTCATCCGATTCTGAATCCTCCGCGTTTGACACTCCGAAATCGTAATACTTCAATATATACTTCTTCTGCTTCTTAAATGACCAATGCTTATCCTTTATAAAATGCACTGCCTTATACAAATCTCTCTCTTCTATGGCATCTATCAGCCCGTCATGCTGATCACAGCAAATAAGTTCCCAATCTATAGAGTGAACGATATTCGTCGGGCAATAAAAAAGGCGCGACCACGTATTAGACCACAAAGTCTGTACGTAAGAGTTCTCGGACAAACTTAAATAAATCGTATGAAACGTCTTATTCAAAGACCTGCTGTTATCAAACTCATTTGTATATGCGCACTCGCGAATCTCTTCGTTTATCTTTCTCATAATCCTGCAATGCTCTTTTTTCAGATTAAAAATTGCGCTCTCCATTGCGTAAGATTCTAAAACTGCAAGCATACCGTAATAATTCTCGATATCCTTCAGCGAAAACTCTCTCAGCATAATTCCCCTGCGCGGCAGAATATTTACCATACCCTCACACTCCAACTGCAAAAGAGCATCCCGCAAAGGAGTAATACTTATGCCGAGTTCGGTACTAAGCTGCCTCAGATTGATAAAATCGCCTGGGCGTATCTGGTGCGACCCTATCTCTTTTTTCAAATAATCACAAACCTGCTCCCTCAATGGTTTTGTATAAAACTTTGTTTCAGATACACCCATTTGAGACACCCCCGAAAGATATAAACTCCACAGCAACCCGAGACCAACTGATATCTGATATAACAGATATCACATGCTTAACTTTCAAAAGATTCTATCATATACATCATATAATTACAACATGATATATTTTATATATTTTTATAAAAATGAATATATTTTATACTGCCTCTTGCATACCAATTTTCCGCACTGCGCAACAACAACACCACGCCCCGCCAATAAAACTGACGGGGCGGAGCGGTCGGTTTGTAAACATGGGCAGATAAAGCATGGAAATACCGGTGGGAAAGGAAAAGCCGCGCTGCGGCATAAGCGTCTTCCGCTTTTTCAAACAGCTCAAACCTCCTGCACTACAGCTTAAAATCTTCTTCTTTCAGTTCGCTTAAGTGCATGTAAATTGATACATATCCGGACAGAGCTTTTTCCATATAATCTATCCGCACCTTATCTACCGGCCTGTGGCAATAGTACTCCTGCATCGGGGAGTAGCCTATGGAAGGTATTCTGTGGTGAACGGCTGTTACAGGCAAATCGGTGCCGAAATCCCAGTAGCCGTACTTGGGTTCTTGACCGACGGCTTCAAGCGCTTTGCCGCAAGCTTTTACCACGGCATGCTCCCTGTCGAGCTTCCACCCCTCCTTTTTATTCTCCATAAGGGCGGATTTTCCCGTGTAGGACGTTCTCATTGTGGCGCCTATCTTCACTTCGGCTCTAAAGTTTTTATCTTGGGCGGAAATTTCATCTATAATCCTCTGTATCTGATCTATGCAGCTCTCTCTCTACGCTCTCGGAAGGCGTAAATCTCCTGTCGTAAGTAATGCCGCATCTGTCGGGGACAATGCACATGGAGCCCGGCGAGCAGGAAATTATTGTAAGGGCTATACTGGATTTTCCGAGATCCGGGTCTGTGTGCTTCTCCGCTTCGACCACCTCTTCTACTCTGTCGATAAACTTTGTGGCGGAATTGACCGCGTTTACACCGAGCCAAGGCGCGCTTCCATGCGAAGTCACGCCGGACACCGTCACCTGTATCTCCACGCGCCCTCTGTGTCCGAGATAGAGCTTTAGGCTAGTGGCTTCGCATGACACACATACATCTGCGGAAAGATTTTTCGCGGGGAATGTTTCATTGCATAACTTGAGCATCCCAAGCATCTCGGCCGGCTCTTCAAGAACGGTCATAGTCAGTATAAGCCGACCCTTAATAACATATCCGGCCTTCCGCAGGGCAACAAGCGCTGCTCCGGCATAGACCATTGCCGCCCCGCCGCCCTTCACATCGGCCGCTGCTCTGCCGTGGATAACCTCCGCGTCCTCTTCCTCCGTCATATCCATGTTAAAAACCTTGCTCACGTCGATAACTCCGCCGTAAGGGTCATACCCTCCCCACTCGGAATAATCGCCGGTGTCCACATGGTCCAAATGCCCGTTGAACATAACGGAAGGCCCAGGTATCTGCCCGCAGATGATGCCCACGACATTCCCCCACTCATCACGAAAAACCTCGTCATAGCCAAGACGCTCCATCTCCGAAATGTAAAGGTCGGCAACGCCCTTCTCATCCCCCGACAGAGCCGGAACCCTGATAAGCCGCTGACAAAAATCAACCATCCGAGGCTTTAATTCCGAAATAATTTTTTCCGATTCACAAAGCATAGTATGCCCCTCCGAGTAATGTTTTTGTATGTTCGCGCAAAATAAGTTTTGGGACGTTTCCGGCGGATAAATATTTTACGGTAAAGTTTCGTTGTTTGTCGCCGGGTTACGGAAACAGCAACAGATGGCCGATAGCTTTTGACACTGTCTCAGACCACCCTTTTTTATGAAATATCACCCGCAAAGTATACGTCCAGCTCAACTTCCCCCGGAATGTGGTAGGAGATTGTTTTGTCGTCCGAACTTATATCAGTTATGTTAGCAATGGAGCTTTCATCATATATTTTACCCCAAGTCTCCCTAAGATACTTACGGAAGTATTTTATATCATAGCTTTTTTCCCACGCCTCGGGAAACTGGCGATGAAGCTCGGTGATGGATTTGCTTCCTTGTCTGAAGGAAAAGAAGGCACCTACCGCAAAGGAATCTTTACACAGATATGGTTTTATCGCATCCAGAGAGTAAGCATGGTTGAACAGCGCATGTTCATTCGAAGAATCGAAGTCTATATAGACGTTTACGCACTCTCTTTTGAGCGGAAGAAGGCTGCTGCCCGATGCTATGAATAGTATCTTGTATTCCGAAGACATTTTATCCATGAGCCCTTTGTATATCGCAACAATTTCCGGATATTTGTCCGTAATTACGTACAGTGCTTTTTTGTTCATTTTTTCTAGGTTTGCGTGGCAAAAGCAGTAGTTGTTTACGAAGTCTTCAAGGATAATTTTCCCGTCGGTGTCGATTCTGTCTAATTTTTCCGTCATCCAGTAGTAAGCTTTCTGCATGTATGATACAAGGCTGGGATTCATAAGCCTGTAGCAGTTTCTCTCTTTGTCGGGCCAATCGTATACGCTTATTTTCCCCGGAGAGCCTATAAGTATTCCGTTTTGAATTGACGCTTTGAATCCGCATGCGCAGCTCAAATTCCCATAAATAATCCCATCGTTTTCAATGGAACAGTTGGTAATGGACAGTGAGTTTTGACAGTGCGGACACGCGAGATAGGGAAGAAAAACGAGAGGCACTCCGTTTTTCCTGTTTGCAGCAGTTGAGTGTTTTCCCGAAGCGGATTTTATCTCCTTGCCTATATCATCTATTATCCTCTGAATTTCTTCTTTTTCGGACACAATTTTCTTTTTCTGGCTTTTTAGGATATTTGTGTAATCTTTCAGCTCGTTTGCGCTGTCAAAGTTGCTGAGGCGCTTCAAAGACAGGATTCTGTGGATATCATGGATCGAGAATCTGAAGGATTTTAGTTTTTGCAGCAGCATCATGTCTTCTATGTCTGACTCTCTAAAATCATATCTATTGTTTTTTACCACGGGAACCAGCAGCCCGCTGTTTACATAATAGCGAATTGTTTCTGGCGCCAGCTTGAACCTCTCACAAAAGGCTCCTATCTTCATTTCCAACACCCCCATTTTCTATAGTATACTATAGAAAATGGGAAAAGGGTGACTATTCTAGTCTAACACTACGTTGTTGTTCACAAAATAATAAACTTCTGATGTTTTATCCACTTGTTGTGGAGTAGGCTAAGGGGATATCCTCATTCAAGATTCTCTGCACCACAGAAAAAACGTTGGAGGGAGCTGGTGAATATGGTACCGATGTGGAAGTGGTTTATCTTTTTTGCACCAATATGGAGCAGTATTTATATTTCTTATATGTTTTACAAAAAGGCCAAATTTTAGGATAGGGGAGGAATTGTATTGTTTATAAGCGCTCTGACTTTTATTCTTTATATTGTTATTCTTGTAGCGATCGGTGTTATAACATACATCCGCGCTAAATCATATTCGGACTATAACTTGGCTGGACGTTCAAATAATAAGTGGGTAGCCGCTATTTCGGCGGAATCATCTGATATGAGCGGCTGGCTCCTTATGGGGCTTCCCGGTGCAGCGTATGCTGCCGGTTTCGCTTCTATTTGGATAATGATAGGTCTGATATTCGGAACTATGTTCAACTGGATTTTTGTCGCAAACAGACTCCGTGTGGCAACAGAGGTCTATGACGTGTTTTCGATAACAGAGTATTTCGAAAAACGTGTAAACGATAAGAGCGGAACTGTTGCGCTTGTTTCCGGCATCGCCGTAATTGTATTTATGATAATCAACGCTTCCGCAGAGATAATCGGAAGCGGAAAGCTTCTAAATGCGACATTTGGATTGGATTACAATGTGGGAATCGTAGTCGGACTCATTGTCGTCGTAGTATATACATTCCTGGGCGGTTACATGGCAGTGAGCTGGAGCAATCTGTTTCAGGGCAGCATAATGTTTTTTGCCTTGCTGTTTGTTCCGTTGGCGGTTATGTACGAGGTAGGCGATATTCCATCTGTAATATCATCGCTTGCTGTGCAAAATCCCAATTTCTTTAATTTCTTCAGCGGAGAGACGAGTTTTCTTCCTGCCTTTTCAATTGCCGTAGGTGGTTTGAGCGTCGGCATATGCTACTTCGGTATGGTTCACGTGCTCACTTGCTTCATGTCTATTAAGCACAGCAGCGAGATAAAGGACTCAACCTTTATCGCAACAACATGGGTAAGTATCTCAACCTTCGGAGCCATCCTCGTAGGATTGCTGGGCGCTTATCTTTTTCCGGACATTAAGGATGCGGAGCAAGTGTTCTTTGCAATGGGCAGAGGCTACTTCCCTCCTTACATGCTGGGACTCTTTGCCGCCGCTGTTATGGCTGCAATCCTATCCTCAGTAAGCGCTTATGTTATTGTGGCCGCGGCTGCATTCGGCGCAAATATAGCAAAAAGATACATCGGAGAGAGAAATCAGGCAAAACTTGTGAATCTTCAGCGAATTGCGGTTGTTGTCATCTCCCTTTTGGCATTTTTGATGTCGCTTAAGTCTGACCTTGTTTTTGCCGTAGCTCTCCTTGCCGCAGCCGGACTTGGGGCATCTTTCGGTCCGCTGGTTCTGTTCTGCCTGTACAGCAAGAATGTCAATAAAACGGGGGCAGTCGCAAGCATCATCGTAGGCCTTGTTACAGTAATAATCTGGTACTACAGCGGAATGTCCGCTTATATTTTCGAACTGGTACCCGGATTTATCGCAAGCTCTGCCGCACTCATAATCGGCACAAAGCTCAGCGGAGGCGCAGATGCCGAGACAGTGGCAATATACCAGCAGTATGTCAATAAGATAAATCAAAACAAGAAGAGGTAACGGCAATGAGCAGATTATTTATCCCGACAGACCGCATCGGTCTTGAGTCAATTCAAAAGAGTATAGGCAACACCTTCTCTGTCATCAACAAACTAGTTTCCGATAATATCTCTGTCTCATGGCATTTGAACGGTGTAGTTTTCGACGAAACGCCCGCTTGGCCGGAGGGGCATTACTATCAGTCGGGGTTCTCCGTCGAAGAGAACTCAACGGTTCGTACCATTCTGGATGACGGCGGAATATTTTATGAACCTGTCACGAATGTACCGCAAAAATCAGATCTCGGCCTCCGTCCGATGTCCATTGCGGTCTACAACGGGCGCGGTGCCGGAGAAGATTTTTCGGCGCCTCTATTAGATGTACTGAAAAACGGCGGGTTCCGCTATGAATTTATTGATGATAAGGACATAAGGTCGGGAAAACTGGGCTGCTTCGATACTCTGCTTGTGCCAGGTAGCCCGGACGCAGGCGAGTGTTACTACGCAGGTCTCGGAAACTTGGGGTTTGCCAACATACGCAAGTTTCTTGCGGAAAAGGGACAGTACCTCGGAATATGCGGAGGGGCATACTTACCGCTCACATCTTATGACGCGAGAAACCGCTATTGGCTGGATATAGTTGAAGCCACAGATACAGAAGGCCTTGACTACTGGAGAACGGGAAGCGCATTTGTATCCTGCCGGATAGACGACAACACTCACCCCATATTCTCGTCAATTGCGCTGGGTGCTTCCAGCACTATGAACCTTGTATACTGGGAAGGCCCCTCCATCACAATAAAGGGAGGCGGAGTCAGAGCTCTTGCGCACTTTGAAACCCTTGTAGCGACAGGACGCGACCCGCTTAAGCCAAACTGGGACTTTCACGACAACACAATGGCGAAAGAAGCTGTGTGTTCCTGGTATAATCCGCTCTCTCAAAACATCTTCGACCGCTTGGTGGCGAATAAATGCGCCTTTGCGGAAGCAAAGCACCACGGAAACAAAATACTTCTCTATTCGCCGCACCCTGAAATGGGGAACATCGGGTATGGACCGAGAAAAGACAGTCTGAATTTCCTCTTGATATACAACGGACTCACGTATCTGTCATGTAAATAAGGGGCGCACATACGGTTTGTTCAGGCAAGCCTGATGCCTCTATCGGCCGCCTGTCACATTCAATCAACCAGCGGAGCCTGTTTCACGATTCCTACGTGTGAAACAGGCTCCGCTTGCAATCAACACAAATTATACCGACTTTTGCAGTTCTTACCGCGATAAAAGCGGATAAACCCTTGATATAAGAAGATGCGCAGGCTCTTCCTTTTGCACATTTTGTGTAGTTCAAAAGTTATTATGCCGTCTATCAAAAATTATAAAAACATTTTCGAATATCGGGCTTTACTATTTCCACTCACAATTCGAAGTGCTGCCGTACGCCGGAGTTTTTCACCCTGAGAAAAATATCCTCCGCTTTGGACAGCATTCACCTCACAAATCAGCATTTTGCTTCTGACTTTCCTTTGAGGTTCGTGTGAGAATGTTACAATAGACTTTATTTGGGGGTGTTTATATGGCTAAGGTTTTGCTTATCAATGGGAGTCCTCATAAGGAGGGGTGCGTTTATACGGCTCTTTCGGAGGTTGCGGGGGTTTTGGAAAAACGCGGGATAGAGAGCTCTATATTTCATATCGGGACCGCGCCCGTCAGAGGGTGTGTTGCCTGCGGAAGGTGTTCGGAGCTTGGCAGGTGCGTTTTTGATGATGATGTTTGCAACAGGATGCTTGAGGAGATGAAGAAGGCGGACGGCATAGTTATAGGCACACCCGTGTATTACGCGGGGCCGAACGGCACTCTCTGCGCTCTGCTCGACAGAGCTTTTTTTGCGGCACGCGGAAAGATGAGCCACAAGGTCGGAGCTGCGGTGGTGAGCTGCCGCAGAGGCGGCGCGAGCGCGTCGTTTGACCGTATAAACAAGTATTTTACGATAAATTCCATGCCTGTTGTGTCGTCCCAGTATTGGAATTCCGTACACGGAATGACTCCGAACGATGTGAGGCAGGATTTTGAAGGGCTCCAGACCATGAGAACTCTCGCCGAAAATATGGCATGGATGCTGCTCTGCGCCGAGAAAGCAGAGCTCCCGTATCCGGAAAGAGAAACACCCGTCAGGACAAATTTTGTAAGATAGCAGCACAGCAAACAAGCGCCGAATATGTCGGATTCGCCGAAAATGGCGGCTGCATGGCATTCGGCGCTTGTCCGGTTTTGCTGAAAAATCCGGATCTCAATTGTAAAAGTAAATGCGACCTCACATGTGTTCATTTGAATCTTAGCGCATGGAAGATAACTATAAATATATAAAACAACCAACCTTGAAAGGCGCCAATAATCTTTTCCGAATCTCATTATTCGTTACAAAGTTTCAGGCGTTAATTTTATGACACGAAAACATTGCCATACCGTAAACAAACCTTTTTTCTAACACAGAGATTGGTATGGGCTTTAGTTTTTCAATTAACAGCCTCAAGGTGAATATTATTCAGCTCTTTGACATTGTCGGAATTGTCTGATAATCTTTCATCAATGATTCCGTTCAGGCCGGAGGGGGAGTCGTCCCGCGGTGAAAATTGGTCAACGTCAGTAGACCGGCCATAGCTGAACGGAACATTGTTTTTAAAATTTGACGGATTTCCCTTGTCATAAGCGGTAACAAGCCACCTTTTATATTGTCCATCCCACTGTTGCTTTACCGTCACGACTTCATTTCCAAGTCTATAAACATCTGTATTCGGTAGGCGAATCAGAATCTTCTTTCCATCAACAAAAAAGCCGCCCCCAAAATGGAGACGGGCAATAAACCACATCTTATTTCACCTATCGTCATACGTCATAATGCCCTCAAGACGGACAAAGACTTGAATACTGTTCAGCTCTTTGACATTGTCGGAATTGTCTGATAATCTTTCATGATAATTATCGTTCGGGCCTCGGAGGGAGCCATCTTGTGGTGAAATCAGGTCCATGTCGATACTCCGACCTGAGTCGGACGATAATTTTTTGTTAATTAAATTAGACGGAACATCTGTATGATAGGCTGCAATCACCCAATTTTTTAATTATCTCTATCCGGATTGTAAGCAGACTGGAAATTCTTGACATACGAACGGTCAGGTGCTATGTTCCCGGCATAAGGCTCGCCAGACTCGTTTTGAACGTCTGCCTTAGGGTGAGCATTATTCACATTGGGGACCTGGTCAGGGTCTTTTCTTGCTTCGATTCGTGAGCGAATCATGTGTACGGTGTGTTACAAACATCAAAGCAAAAAAAAAGCCCCCTTGAAAAGGGGGGCTGATATTCTTAGTGGAGCCGCCTTCCGGACTCGAACCGGAGACCCCATCCTTACCATCGTTTACATCCCCCCTACTATATAACTAATAGTTTACATTTACAATAATTTTTCTGTTGCTACAACCGTATTGTTACAAATTTGATTTATTTCTATGTTACTTTTATAATACATAATATACCTTGTCGTGAGTACATACTGAGTACATACTGAGTACGGAATGGAGGAGAAACAATGAATGCCAACCTGACCATAGCATATATTGAGCGTCAAAAACCGCAAGAGAAACGCTACGATATCAGGGACAAAATCATCAACGAGCTTATTTTGCGAGTGGAACCCAGCGGAAAAAAGACCTATCTGCTTGACTGCAAAAAAACAAATGGCAAACGAACCTCTCTTAAAATAGGGGACGCCGCAGTCATGTCACCTTCACAGGCAAGAGAAATAGCAAAAGAAAAACTATACCTTGTCTCGCAAGGGCTTGAACTCAGAGAAAAAAACAAATTAACGCTAAGGCGGCTAATTGATACATACTATAAAAACTGGACAGCGGACAACCATAAAGACGGCAATCTGGCAATTAAAATGCTTGAAAACAACTTCGATGAATTCATGGGCACAGAACTAAATCAGATAACAAAACTCGATGTCGAACAATGGCGTTCAAAAAAATCAAAAGCGGCATCAAAGCCGCTACGGTAAACAGATACATATCTGCACTGCGTGGAGCCATAAATTGGGCATATACAAACGACCTCATTACCGAATACCCATTGGCGACACTCAGAAAAGCCAGAGAAACCGACAGCCGGACAAAAATACGCTACCTATCCGAAGACGAGCGCAAAAGACTCTTTGCGGTCATAGACAAAAGGGAAACGGAACTGAAAGAAGCGCGCAAAAGAAGCAGACAACATACAAACCGGCTATACCTTCCGGATCTGGACGGCTACGCCTTTGCCGACTACTTCAAGCCCCTTATAATAACCGCCCTCAACACCGGAGTTCGTAAAAACGCCCTATACTCCTTAAAATGGGATGACATAGACCTCAACACCGGCACAATAACCCTACGTGCTGAAATAGCAAAATCAGGAAAACAAGACATAATTCCCATGAACCGTATCGTAAAAGCGACACTCACCGAATGGCACAAACAAAGCCGCGAAGAATATGTATTTCCATCTCCCAGAGGCGGAAAACTAGACAACTGCGACAAAGTTTGGGCGGCCGTAAAAAAAGAGGCAAAAATAGAAAACTTTAGATTTCACGACATGAGACACGACTTCGCCTCACAACTGGTAATGAAAGGCGTTGACCTCAACACCGTAAGGGAACTAATGACCCATGCCGACATAGACACCACACTTATATATGCCCACCTAGCCCCGGAAAAGAAAAAAGAGGCGGTAGACCGTCTATGCGACTAATCCACCGCCTCACCTCTGCTACACCTTCACCCCGCACGCCACGGCAAGCGCCCTTGTCCTCCGGCACCAACCCTTCAAAAACACATGCTGACTCGGTCGCGCCTCAACAATCCTGTCATAAAAATTCAACCTCTTAATGACAAGCATCTTCGACAAAAACAGCCCGTTCGCCCATGCAAGCTTATAAAGCGCCTCCCGCGTCTGAGGCCCCCACTTACCGTCGATAACCACCTCAGCGCCGCACGAAACACAAGCCCGCTGCGCAATCTTCGCACACCCGCCAAGGCCGTGATTCACGCAGACGTCAAAAAGAATCATATCAACAGGCTCCCCATAACGTCCCCAGTCATGCGGATCCCAATAACTTGCCCTATAAATTAAAAGGGCCTCGTCCTTCGACAAAGCCCTAACATTCGTATGTCCCACCAGCTTTTTCTTATAAGCGGCATTCAGCGCACCCTGAGTAATCCCCATATTGGTTGCGCCGCCCTTATCTGCGGGATGATTCACATACCCCCCCTCCCATGGCAGAGTAAACCGAATAGCCCGTTCCCAACTCATTTAATGCCATACTTTCTATACATAGCCTCGATACGCTCATCAATACTCATCTCAGACGACACAACGACCTTCTCGGCCTCCGCCTTCGGCACATCCACCACCGCGGCTACCTTTGTAACCTGCTCCGGCGTCAAATCTTTCCAATCATGCCCCATAATAAGATTCAACTTATCACAGGCATAATCCACAACAAGCCCGAATGCCGCACCATCAAACGGCTCCAAATACCACGGCAGCAGCACCATATCATCAAGCCGCTGCACGACATAAGCGCGCTTCTTCTCCGCACTCTCACCCGGTATTGTCTTCTCAGCCTCAATAACAAGCTGTACAGCCCACAACTTCAAAGACTCAACCGCACCCGCCGCAAACTTCAAAAGCAACTCCTTAACATTCATAAAAAACCCTCCTCACCGAATAACCTCATCAATTCTCTTATGAGCCGACTTTACAGAAGTCTCCACTGCGGCCAGCCGCTCCCCGTGACGTACGATATTCTCATCAAGCTTCTCAATAGCAAGTCCCAGCTTATTCATCGCTTTCTGCAAAGGCACAATAACCACAAAATACACAGCTCCCGAAACAGTCGTCACAATACCAAGGAAACCCACCACATCATCAAGATTAACAACCACGCGTCCACCTCCTACCGGCTCTCCGTATACTGTTCCAATAGTCCCATCTCTCTTTCCATCTTTTCGGACACCTGCTCAAGCAGCCTCAAATAATACTCATAGGATTTAGTATCGCCCTCAAGATATGCCCGTTTGGCCATCATCTTAATATTGGCTAAAGTCAACCCTGGAGCCTTACTTGTATCATTCTGCAAATTCCTTAAGCGATATCCTAAATCACGTTCAAGATCGACAGGATAATTCTTCAGCCCTGTCAGTGTTTTAAGCCACTTCTGATTATCTGTAAGTTCCGTATGGTAGGGACGTGTCTTCCCGTCATCTGTTGCCGCATACATGTCAAAAATTCCACCGGGATTCATCCTATCAAAAGTCGCAAGAGCCCTAGTAAATGGCAGTACCTCCGAAAGCCTTTGAACTGTAGTAGGCATATTTATACCTAAATAATTCGTCCGTTCATTACCATATATCCAATCATCTGCCCCCTCGTTCTCACGCAGTTGGTCAATAGGTTTATCCCTATAGAAATCACGATTCGCGGCCAGTTCTGCGGCTACCTTAATGGGTGGACTAAGACTTGACGCAACATTGCTCATTATGTCCTTAGGTGATGACCCAAACTTAAAAACATCTGCCGTAGGCAGATAAGACCCCAACATAGTAAAATTCTCCTTACCATCAGGGCTTTTGCCGCCGTAAATCGAAAATTCGCGTCTCATCCACTCCGGCCTCACATTTTCATCAGGCGGCTGCTCGTCCTGCGCATTTTCAATCGCTGACTTAATCTTTGGCATTACAGCCACCTTTCCGGGCCTTCGTGCCAGATTCTCAAACTGGGCCGGGATATTTTTTCTACTCCACGTATAGAACGGGAATACCCGCTTCAGCACATTATTCTCGAATGGCGTAATGTCTGCATAATCAAAAAGCGCATGGTTTACAGTCTTCGCCGCCTGCTCAAAAGAGTCTCCATCCTTCAATCGGCGAATAAAAAAAGCGAGCCGCCTGTTATTTTCAAGCGCCTCGCCTATCTTGACAGACCCCTTCAGGTCCCAGACGTGTTCTTTTATCTTCTTCGCGATACTTCGCCCACTTGCAGACTGGACAGGCACGATAAGGTCCTTGATTTCAGACACTTGGCCATTTCCAATAACGCCGTAATCCTGCGCCTTTCTGTAAAGAGCTTTAGCGTCAATATCCCCCAATGCCCCTAGATTCAAAGTTTTTGCCGTGCCGCGCTGCACGCTCATAGCAGTATGCATATCGCCCGGTACCTGTTGCGGTTTCCAGCCATTCATCCACCCGTTCCAAATATCGCCGACGGCGTTTCTTGTGTGATATTCGGGGAAAAGAAACAGTGTATAACGCTTCCATGCAGATTCATACGCCTTATATATATCAGAAAGCTGTTTCACGGATTCATCAGGCTGTGATACCATCTTCCAGCGTCCCTCAAGGATACGTGCCTTTTCTGGTGGCATAGGAGTTTCTGAAAGCCGCGTAAGTGTATCGCGGATAGGCAGCGTCTTTCCATCCTGCGTAAGGTAACGTTCCGGCACGTCAAGCTGTGGGCGTCGCCAGTTTGCTGGAGCGGCCCCTCCTACTGCGTCCAAATCCTTCTTTGCATTCTCATAAAAGAAATTCAGCTGCTCCGCGCCAGAAATAGCCCTCTCGTTCCGCAGAGCCGCCTCCGTCGTGGCCTCCGCGAGATCCGTCTTGAACTTACCGGGAAACGCCTTGTTAATCTCATCCACAGTAGCATTGCGCACCGTCAGGTCATCAGGTGATACGCCCAGCTTCTGTGCTGTATCCCTCACCGACCCAACGAACTCTTCCCCGGTCTGCGGGTCGCGAATCCACTTATAATCACGCTGCATAGCCTGCGGTGTCTTCTTTGCAGGAAGGTTTGGGTTCCTCGAACGGAAAAATCCTCCTCCCTTTGCCTCCTTCTTCGCCTCATCCGTCAATGTATGCGGCGCGTAGGAATACCCGGCCTCGTCAATCTGCTCCAGGGGAATTCCAAGTTTCTTCATCATCGCGCGCTGCTCGTTCGTAAGCTTCGACACATCCTGCGCAATACCCAGCTTGACAGACTCCTGCTGCGGTGTTAATTTAACAGTCCCATCGCTCAAAGAGTCTGACCCCAGATGTTGAACTGAGGACGAGGGTGGCGCCGCGGGGGCTCCGGACAGGCGTCCTTTAACCCTATCTCCCAAATACTCCAGTCTTGCGTCCTTTATGTTTTTTCTGATAGCATCCTCTATCTTGTTGCTTCTGTCAGATGTAACGAACTGAGTGACCTCACGTATACGGCCGTCTTTTTCCATCTCGGTTATAACCACATGCATTGTGTCTCCGCGTCCATAATTATAAACAGTGCCAAAATATTTATTCCCATTCTTCTGAGAAAATATAAAATCCGGACTGCTTAAAGACTCGGATGCTAAATGGAGACTGGCAAGTCGTCCTGACTGAACTGGACCATAGACACCGTTTTTTGCGCTTCCGGAAAGCTGATGCTGAAGATAAGCTTCAAACGTCTTATCATTCCCGCCCGGCGCAAAATACGGCTTCACTCCGTTGATTTCTGGAAGGTCAGTATGCATAAGCCCGGAGAGTAGTTTTTTACCCTCTTCGATGATTTCCGCCTCTTTGCCCTTCTTAGCCAGTGAGCCGCGCAAAGCTGCCTGCTTTTCTGGGGACAAATTTCTGCCTCCGAACTTATTCTCTCTAAGATTATCCATCCACACGCCGCCGTTACGTTCATACCATCCTGCGGAACTCGCGCCGCCGAACGCGTCATTACCCAGCTCGTCAATAGACTTTCGAGCTGCAAGCCCCGTTTCGAGAATATCGTTCTGACGTATCCTGCGCTGCGTGTCAAGATTCTTCACACCCTCGTCCCATGCGTCATCACCTGAATAATTGACAAACTTGTTCAGCACCGGGACCTTAGGCAAAACTCGGCGTATAGTATCAGTGCCCTTCGCTATTTCAACGCTTGCCTTCTTCGGCATTACTGAAACCGGTCCAAACTTCGCAGCCGTCCACTGTCCCTTAGCAGCCTGCTTAGAGAGCGTCCTTGCAAGAGGTTCCTTTGCAGACTTCGCAAATTTAATCAGAGTCGGAGAAACGCCTTTTGCTCTAAGAGCACTCTCCGCTGCCCTCACTGCCTCCGGCGACGAGCTCATAAGTCCTCGCATAACGTCCTCACCGTGGAACTCGCCGATAGCCGCAAGAGCCTTTCCGGCCTTGCCCAGCTTCGTCAGCGCGCCAGCAGAAAAATAGGTCACTGGGTCTCCGGCAATATCAAGAGCAAACCCCACTCCGTGCTTGATATTCACAGACTTACCGGAATTATCTACACCCTGCTTACTCCTGTGCCCCGCCGCAACAGACGGAATCGGCACATTCATATCCGGGAGCACCTCACTGAACGACGGATGCGCATTGCCTTTTAACGCCTCCAAGACAGAGGCATCCTTGTTGCCCTGCATTTGCTGGATACCAGAGACTATCATAGAGCGGGGGCGGTCGAGCTTCTCAAAAACGCTCATAACCGCCCCCGCTGTATTCTTCAAAACATTTCCCAGCCCTGAAGCCGACGGCAGGTTACGTGCACGCTCGTGCCCCTGTTGTGCCGAAGGGGCAGGAGAACGTGCCAAAAACTCCTCCGGACTTACAAATTGTCCTTCGCCTTGCTCATCCTGTGCTAAAAATTCCTCGGGAAGAATCATTCGACCTCAACTCCTAATTGATAACATATCCATCATCAATAAGCATCTTTCTTGCCGCCTCTTCGGTTATATTATTGACTTTCGCATACTCAGCCAGCTTAGCGGCGGGAAAAAACTTCCCTCCCTGTGCATAAGGATTCTGAGCAGTCTCATAAAAGCCAACCTTATTCTTAAACATATACTGCGGATTTCGTGCAACGCTCTGAACATAAGCCTGAGCTTCGGAATTATTCCCGGCAATAGACGCCAGTCGTGCGCTAAAATCCTCCTTACTTGTCGAAAGCTGAATCGCATTTGCTACCATTGCGTCAATATTCTTCTTATCATTAAGAGACAACGTACCTCTTCCGCCCTGCCCCCTCTGATAACTCTTAAACCCCGTATCCGACACGCCGCCCGTTATATCGTTATAAGACAGCACCTCGCCATTTGCCCCATAAACAGGAGAAAACCTCGGAATCTGCTCCTTTGCATAACCCATATCAGCAGTATGACGCTGTGCGGCGGCGGCAATCTCAGCCTTACGGATATCCGAGTCGGCCTCATAAACCTTAGTCGGATTCTTGCCATAAGCCACCTCACTATTTACCAACTTGCTGTTTCTCGGATTAAAAACAGACTGCACAGCCCTATCACCCGCATCTACAGAACTATACGTATAACCCGGATTAGTAAACTTCATAACCTCCTGCGGCTCCAAATCATAACCTTGAGCTACAAGTGCACTCCTAAGAGCCGTCTGCGGGTCATTCTCCACATCAAAACTAAGCCCATTCACAACATCAGCCAACGCGCCGCCCTTATAAAGCGAATCATCAGCCGCAAAACGATTCCCATACATCTTCACATAAGGCTCAACCTCATCACCCGACATACCCGAAGCCGCGGCCGCCCTCATAAAATTCTCCCTCGTAGGCTCAACACCGGCCATAGCGTCAGCGAACGCACCCGTCCGTTTCCGCTGCTGCCTCACATCACGAGCAGCGGCGTCCCGCTGAAACATACCGTTAATAAAATTACCTAAAATCCCGCTCGCCAGAGTCCCGCCAAGCTGCTCCCAAACCCCCGGCTGACGCGGTGGTGCAAAATAAACAGCCACAACTACCGCCTCCTATTAAACCCGTGCCACAAATCCTCATAATCCGGCTCACCGAACTGAGGCATAAAACTACCCGGCTGCCTAGGCACAGGCGCGCTCCGCTGAACAGACGGAGCTTGACCTCCTTTATTGCCGAAACTGCCTACAATCCCGCCAAGCAGCCCATTAACAGCCATACCAGTGACATTCCCCAGCAAATTATTCCAAAAACCGCCTCCGCCATAATTAGGCGCATAATAAACAGCCATACCTACTTCCCTCCCTGCGACACCACATGGTCATAATCCTCACTGCCGCTGTAAATACTCTGCCAATCCTTCCAAAAACGATACGGATCCTGATACTGAGCAGACAGAGAATCGGCCAGCAGCCCCGGCACCTTCGCATAACTCTGCATAGCATTGTTATA
Organism: uncultured Synergistaceae bacterium; assembly: GCA_964496275.1. Lineage (GTDB taxonomy): Bacteria > Synergistota > Synergistia > Synergistales > Synergistaceae > CAZBYL01. Next base: position 34,104 of record CAZBYL010000009.1, read on the forward strand.
ATTATTCGACACAGAATTATAAGCATCCAAATAATTCTTAGCATAAGCATTGGCGGCCGAATCCCCCATAGCATTAACACTTCTGTTCAGCACCGAAGAATTGACAACTCCGCGCGAACCCAGACTATTCAGACTCGACCCTAGAGACAAATCCATATCACGGGAAATACTCTTACGCATATTATCAGTAATAGCCGTAGGAATAGACCCCGTAGACACAACATCGTGAAGCCCCGACGCCATATCGTCATAATAACCCAACGCCTTATTGCTGCGCTCCTTCATCGCACCATAATCACGCGCATAATTCTCCCCCGAAAAAACCCCCGACAAAGAATCCGCAATCTGATTACGAAGAGCCGTAAGCTTAGGATCCTCAGGGTCACGCTTGCGATAAGTAGTAGTCTCGGAACCGCCTCCGCCGAAAAACCCCAAATCAACAAACCTAATCACTCAATCGCCTCCCTACTATCATCAAGCGACACCACATAATGATAAAGAGGCGCACCCCCTCTATCCTCCACATAATCAAGACGTCCGTCCGAAAACCTCAAAAAAACCTCAGGCCGCCTCCGCGAAAAACAACGAACAAACCTAAACCCCAAATGAGAAACAGCCTTCACAAGCTCAAAAGCCTTACGCCGCAAAAACTTCCCATTCCCGCACATCTTACAAATAATCACACAACGCTCCGAAAAATCAAAAACAAAAGTAAAAAACCCGAATTCAGGGAAAAAAACAAACTCCTCATCCGGCAAAAAACCAACATCCCTATCACAAACCACCCGCCGCCTATAAACCTCAATCCACTCATCAAGCGTCTTAGGCCCCTTAAAATCATCACTCCTGCGGCCACTCAACAGCTTCAGCCTCCTCGGCACTCTCCGCCGCGCGCACAGCCATCTCAAGCCTCTGCTGAGTGCCCAGAATCTCTCTCATCTTTTCTTTCGCCGCAGTATAATTATTTTTAATCAGCGAAGCGAACGCCGTAAGCTCACTCTGCGAAGGTATCTTGTTCAGCCTCACGGAAAGCAGCCCCTGCACGAACAGCGAATCCTCAAGCCTCCCGCCCTCTCCAAGCAGATAAAGCGCACCCGAATACTGCTCGGCAAAAGTATCAATCTCGCCCTGAGAATATCCGGCTCGCACAGCGTCCCGCAACTGGTTCGACTTAGCGACTATCTCCCTGACCTTGTACATTTTCATTTCGTCAAGCGTCGGCTCCGGCACAATGTCCTCAACCATCTCCACCCCAAGAGAAAGCAAAATCTCCTCCGTAAGAACTGCCGGAAGAGATTTGTTGGGAAACCATTTGCGGACGCCGTTTAGGTAATTTGTTTCCTGATTTTGATATTTGTATTTCATTTCTTCACCTCTAATTTACTATACTTGCTGTAATGAGCAGTTCGGTGATTCCTACTGTGAGAGTGCCATTTAACGTAAAATATAATGTATCTGTTATAAAATCTTCCCCAGCGTTCAATATATCTACAAGCATATCATCGTTTGAAACACCTATTTTTTTTACTAAAGTAACGCCATTATCTTTATATAAATTTCCGTTAGAAACCACACGTCCTGAAAACGCAATTTGTGTGATATGCAGCATGTATGGAAATACAACTTTCCACCATGTAGTCTCTCCTGCACTTGCATAAGAATAGTTAGTAGTTTGGTTTATGCCATCCATCGCCCTGAACGGAGCATATTGAGCGCTGTAATAATTTTTTGCAGTTATTACTATTCCATTCTGGTTATTGCTTGCCATAATCGGCTGAGTCCATGGCGTTTCGTTAATGCTTTGCTGTTTCCCTAATCTTCTCCCAATCAAGCGTAACTCACCCCATTCGCAGAGCCCAGCCACGTAACCCCGCCGTCCACAGTCAGCAAAGTCACAACATCAACCCCAGCCGCCGAAAACGTTGGAGCACTTCCCCCCGCCCACTTCACAGACGCAGGCCAAGTCACCGTAAAAGCCCCGCCGTTCGTAATAACCAGAGTCAGCGTCCGGCAAAACCCCGTCAGGCAATTTGCGTTCAGCGTCAAAGATATCGCCGCGCCAACCGTAAACGTATGAATATTCCCGTCGCTTGCCGCGATAGTCGTATCGGCAGAAAGCGTTCCCCAATCCTTCACCTTTTCGTATGGCGCATTCAGCGCGTCCGTCTGAGAGGCGGGGCTTGTCAGCACATAATTTCCGTTGCTGTCGATACTCACTATCTTCGCGGAATCCGCCGCTGTAGGCAAAGCCGCAAGATAAACCAGCGTCCTATCACTCACAAGCCCCTGAAGCTCCGCCATAGACATAACATTATGCTTATCGGGCCCATGCTTAGCCAGCGTCGCCGACTTAGACAAAACCACCTTACCCGTGCCATCAACAGCCAACACCTTACCCGAATCTGCAACAGACGGAGCAGATGCCAAAAACACAACAAAAGCGTCAGTAACCAAATCCTGCAAATCCTGAGCTGTCCCCGCATTATGCTTATCAAGGTCATGCCGCGCAGGCACACACACCAAAGGCCGCCAATCACTATCACCCGACACACCGGCAAAAACCATAGCGGCAAACGAATTCGGATTCACATACAACTGATTCCTCACAGGAGACGCGGGAAAACCTGCTCCTGAAAAATTACACCGAAGCTGCGACATCAACGCATACACACGTTCAAACTCACTCATAAACTTAGCCACAGCCTGATTCGTTCGGTCTCCGTTCTCAACAAAATCAACAGGAAAACCAACCTGCCACTCACTCATACCTCGGCCACCTCCAGCCCCACGGCCGTAAGCGTAAACGGACCCCTTGACACCTCAAGCTCAACCGTAGCGTCCCACACACGAACATTCACACGGCTGCGCACCGAAGCAGACAAAGCCGAAAGCAAAGGATCATCGTCCGAAACAGCCACATCCGAATCAGAAACAAGCAAATCCGACAACTGACCGCCAAGAGGCAACGGCAAACGAAACCCCTCAAGCACAAGCGACGCAACAGACGCGGCCATACTCCAATAAGCCGCATACACCTGCTTCACAACAACCATACCCAGCTTACGAATACCCTGCATCTTGATACGCCCGGTAAAAGGCTGCCCATTATCCGTACCGAAATTCCCATCCATACGAAAAACCTGACTCCCAACAGCCACATAACGATTACGCCCCGCCACACAAGCGTCAGTCACAACCCCCGGAAACCGAAACGTAGTCCACGCACCCGACCCGATACCATAACTAAAAACAAAAACACGCTCAGACGCCTTAGGGCGAACTCACACCTGCCCCACGCAGCTCATACGCCACATACGGCAATCCTCCGCAACCTCACGTGCAATACGCGGATTCACCTTAGCCCCCGCCCACTTCAACTTAAAATCGCCATAATCCGAAACCGCAGACAACGAAGCCACGCCCTCGGCAGAAACAAAAATCAAATCACTGCTCGTAACAGTCCAAGCCCTATGATTCAGGGCCGAAGCCCCCGAAGAAAACTCCGACACAGTCCAATCGGGATACTCACCCTTAACACGGTAAATCTTCCCCAGCCCGGGCTGACCGCGAGGCCGCTTAAAAACAACAAGGTCAGACGTAAGGGGAGCCACCGCAACCAAATCACACCCGTCCTTATACCCCACCTCAAGAGATACCGCGTCCGCATTCGTCCAAGTATCAAACACATCATCGGACGCGTCATTCGGAGTATCCGCTCCCGCAGTCTGCACAGTCTCAAACTGCCAATTATGAAAATCACCAACACCGCTGTAACAAATACTATCCGAACTCGAATCCACAACACACAAACGCCCCGCGCGCACAAAACAAAAATCGCACTTCGCGGGAGACTCCGCAACAACAGCCAAAGTCACACCGTCATAATGATACAAATGCTCTCCGGCGCAAAGCAAAACCTCGGCGCCATCCCCCCAAAAAACAGAAGACAACACCCCGTTCCCCGCCAACAAACCAAGAGACCCTGACAGAGCAAAAGAATCCAGCCTAAAAACTTCATTTCCCTCACACCGCACCAGCACGGCATCAGTACCCGCCACAGCAACAACATCACGCACCGGCGCGGGAAAACTCCCCATAAGCACAAGACCGGCACGCAGCTTCAGCGCACCGGTCTTATCATCAAACTCAAAATTCTCACACAACTGCATCTCATTATCAGCCAACCCCTCGGCCGGCAGCGACAAATTAAGCCCGCCCGAAAAATCCCCATAATACTTCTGAGCCGCACCCGCATGCTTACCAGACTTCACAGCCACAAAACCACCCCCTCTGAAAACAGTGGTTGAACAATAGTTAAATGTTTCGCCCTTTCCGTCTCCCCGCAAGGTTCAGTGCGGGGCAAAGCGGCGTTGGTCTTGAACCCCTCCCCTAAGCGCCGTTAAACAAAAAAACATCAACCAAGCGTACTCAAAAAATTACCATCAGTCTGCCACTGCATAGACTGTGCGGAACGAATCTCCACATTCATAATCGAACCGTTCAGGATATCGCAGCTCCCCAGCTTAATCTTACACACAGGATTCCAACTCACATCAGTCATACCTTGCTGAAAAAGCTTCCCTCCGGAAACACGGTACTTATATGGGGATGCAAAAGAATAAACTAAAGGCCCATCATTTAATCGTTCTCCATTATAAAAAGGTATAATAGCTACAGCCTTAACCCTCCTCCTAATATAAGTTAAAACCTTTGAGAATAATGAGTAACTGCCGTTAATTTCCAACACTCCAAAATTGCAATAACTATTACTCGTAGGAAGAAGCCTATCAACATAAAACGGCTCATTATCATTACGCGACATCAAAATATATTTATACCTATCATCACCTGTCAAATCATGATATGCGTAACCACCCATAAACCAAAGATAAGCATCAGCGAAAGTCTCCTGTCCGTCGCTGCGCTTAACACAAAAACCATTGGAAACATTACTGGACAAAGTAATCTGATTACTCCCGCCGCAAACCTCAAGAGAGACAACGACACTCCCGCTTAAATCCCTCTGCGCGACAATATCACAATGAGAAGAAGACAAACTCGCCATCGGCACATTACTATTCATATCCGCTAAATTAAAAACAACAGGAGAACTAAGCGACTCCACAACATCAACAGGCGTAACACCGTCGGAAGCGAAACCATTCATAAAAGAGAGCACAAGCGGACTTGCCGCAGAAACATCAAGCCTCAACTGTCCCACATCACACACACTCTGAGCACGAAGCAAACGAAACGTACTGATACTCATAGCAGCAGCATTAGAAGCAGTCACATACAGGCGATACCAAAGATAAACACCTCGCGTCTCCTCCGGCACTGTAAAAGTCTTAACCTCACGAGCCGCAGTCCAAACCCCCGTATTATCCACCACATGCAAATCCGCCCACGTACTGCCGTCCAAACTCCCCTGCAGCTTCCAGCTAAGCGGACAAGTAGACGCGGTACTCGCCACAACATAACGCTCAACAAGAGTCTGTTCCAGCAGCTTAACCGCCAGCCAAGCATCAACACCCGTCCCTCCCGGAGCCCACACAACATTAGAATTCCAAGGCTGAACCACACTCTTAATCGCACCCTTTGTCGCAGCACTATTCACAGAATCAAGCAGCCCGCCATAACAACTCTGGGCAGTACCATCAATACTCTCCGTACCGCACAAAGGGTGAATAGCATCGCAAGTTTTCAAAAAAGCCGGTACTAAATCATTCCCGCCATAACACATACCGCTCAGCACACTATTCCTCAAAAACCGCCCCGCATTCACATGCGAAAAATCCTGAGAACTCCGCCAAAACTTAGGCTCAATACGCTCCTGCGGAGCATGAAAACCATAAATCCGACTCACAAAAACACCCCCTAAACAATGGTTGAACAATGGTCAAACAATAGCAAACCCGCCCTACGCCCTTCAAAGGCTTCCCTTGGGGGAAGCTGGATGCGGATGATTCTTCCGCAGACTGATGAGGGTGCTCTTGACCTTGACTCTAAACCTCACCGCTCGCAAACGCCGACACAGCTCCCGTCGTAAAAAGCATAACCTTACTCCCCGCAGCCAAAGGCAAAGGGCGGGAAATAGGCTCAACGCCTACACCCGGCGGCAAAACACACCATGCCAAAACAGCGCTCACACCCGTCATATTCACCCAAGGCCACAACTCGGCATCAAACATAGCTCCCTTATTCTGATAAGAGAGAGCGGTAGACTCAACAACCTTAATCAAAGAAGAATCAGAGCCGCCCACACGGCAATAAAGGCGATACTTCGCCGCCCCCGTAACAGCGTTCCAACTCAAAGTATGATAATTATCAGCAGACAAAACATCAGCTCCCGACAAAAGAGAGACAAAAGCCGAAGCCTCCGTCTCACGCCCGTCAGCCTTCACCGCAGTAACCACATACTCATAAGGAGTAACCCCGACAGCTCCCGCCTCCTGAACAGACAGCCCGGTAGGAGCCAAAATCGGCACATCATCAGAAGCGCCCACCGCTACAATCACCCTCGCCGACTCAGAAGGACTAATATTCGCCACCTGACAAAAACTCATCTTCGCCGCAGTCACAGCAGCCACAACATCATGCCAAACCCCCGTAACGGGAGCATAAAACCCCTTATCCCAAACAGCCAACACAACACCCCCTAAACAATGGTCAAACAATGGTCAAACAGTGGTCAAACAATAGTTAAACAATAGTCAAACAATGGCAAAACAATAGTTAAATGATGGGCAAACCCGCCCTACAATCCAAACTCAAAAAAACCGACCCCGCCCGTATCCAGCCACTCATCTTCATTCTCAGCCCCGATACCGCACACATACGCAAGAGAACTCGGCAGCGGCCAAAAACCCAACTGACCGAAATCATTAGTACCGTAATAACAGCCGGGCGGATAACTTCCTTCCATAACCCCGCGAACCCTCAAAACATGAGCCGCCTCATCAACATAAACCAACCCTGCACACTTGCCATTCAAAAAACCCGGCAGATTATCGGCAGGGTCGGCCATCACCTTCTCATCAATCGGCGGCGGCAAAACAGGCATCTCAGTCAAAGGAGGAGAAACAGCCTCAAGCCCGCCGCCCTCGGCAAAACGCAGCCACTTCCCGCCCAGCCCCGGCGGCACCAAAAGCTCAAACAAACCCACCTCATGCGGATTACTCCGCGCCGCCACATGAGACATATAAGTCTCCGGCGGCACAGACATAGACCCCTGCACCGCAGCCATAACAACCTCAATACGTGAACGGCTCACAACAACGACAGAACGCTTCGCCTCATAAAAAACCCTCACGGAATCACCGCCTCACCCGGCACAGGCAAAAAACCGACACTCCCCGCAGCATTCGTTCCATAAAACCTACGCGGCGTCACACGATCATCGCCGCGAAATCGAAGCCCACCGGCAACACACAAAGGAAACACGGCAAAATTTGCCAAAGAACCGGACTCAGACAAAACATCACACTTAACAAACCCATCTCGCGAAACAACAGGATGCACATCCTCCGGATAAACAGGCTCCTCCGAAGTAACCACAACCCCCGACTCCCCGAGCTTAAACCACCCCGACCCACCGGCCGAAACAGCAAAAACAGCGTCACAATGAGGATTGCCATGCTCATACACATGAGCCAAAACCGCCGCGTCATAAGCGCCCGGAAACCCGGTATCGGCTACACGCACGACAAACGCCCTCTCCCTATCGGCATACGAAACGGAAGACAAAACGGAACGGACAACAACCACACAATCATCGGGAAAAATCATGACATACACGCCCCATGCAGCCAAAACCAGCCCCAAATAATAAGCTTAACCTGCCCCTCTCCGTTATCCGCCCAAAGCTCAAAATGATGAGCCACAGGACTCAAAGCGGCAGACTCAGCGGCAGACAAAACAAGCTCAACAACACCCTCGGCAGGCACAACCTCACAAACCTTAACAGCCCTTGAAACAGCGCCCTCCCAAAGATAAAAAGTAAACACATACCCCGACAAATCCACAGGAGTCACACCGTCAGAATTAAAAATAACCACCTCGGAAGCATAAGACTCGCCGCAAACAGCCTCAAGGGAACAAAACCTATCCTTGGGACCCACAACAGGAACCCTGCTCACGCCCTCGCCCCCTTCGCCGCGGCCTGCCACACCTCAACCAGCTTCAAATCCTGCGACAAATCATACTCATTACGATTCAACGCAAACACACGCGCCAAATCCACAATCACAGACTCCGCGCCGACAGGCCAAGACACAACCTCGGCATCGCCGAAAGAAGACAACAACGGCAGCCGCGCAAAATAAACAACCTCATAAGGCACAGCGCCGTAAAAATCCATATGACGCCCCACGACAGAAACGGGATGCTGCCCGGCCAAAGCCACAAAATCATCAGGCAAATCACAACACCCAACAACATTCATACGCTTCAGCATATCGGGTGACTTAGCTGCAATCATCTGCTCGGAATAATAAATACACCCTCTATCCAAATAACAAACAAGCTCACCGTCATCCGGATACCCAACCTTCTGCACATCACACAACTGCACCCTCAAACTCGAAATCAACTCAAGCCTGGTCACACTAACCACCCCACATAGGCGGGTCAGATACAGCCCCTCGCTTAGACCACCTAAAATCAGAAACACACTTCTCACACACGGCCAAAGCGTCCGCCGCATTCCCCTTAAGCAAATTACAGGCGCACAAAGCCAAATGAGGAAGAAAAATAAAACTCAAATCAACCGAAGAAACAGCCCCGGTATTACAAACATCCGAAACATACCCCGGATGCTTCAAAAAAAACAACTTCACAGAAGGCACACCCGAAACAAAAAAATCACCCTCAATACGATACCCCGACTCACCGCCCGAATAATCCGAAAACAACAAAGAACCGTCAGAGCCATAGCAAGACTGCACGGCAAGAAAACCCTCAGGCAAAAGAACCCGCCCGTCCGACAAAGACAAATCGGCGCTCCTCTCAAGCTCCGGAGAAAAGCCACGAACAAGAGCCTCCGCCATCATATCAAGAGCGCCATTCATAGCAGACTCAACCTCAAAATCACTGAACGAAACCTTCTGCAAATCTCCCGCCAAAAGCCGTGTCCGCGAAAAAAAATCACAAACCCTAATCGACAACACCCACACCCCCATCGCAAATACACCAATGAGGAAACCGCACAATCAAACGGGCAAAAGCCGCACGGGAATTACAACGCTTAAACTCAAGCCAATCGGCATCACAGGCAGCCTCAAGAGCCGCCGCCTCCACCAGAGGAATCGAAGCAAGACGCCGCCCCACCAGCGACCCATTCTCATAAATCAAACCCCGCCCATTCTCGGCACGCTTCCTATAAGAATCCTCAAACAAAGGCCCATCATCAAAAAAACGAGAAAGGGCGACAGAGTCGCCCTCCTCTCGAATCTCAGTCCTCACAAAATCCGTCATAACTTAAACGACGGGAAGAACACCGTTCAAATCAACCACAGCCCCCGAAGCCTTCTCCGCGCGCATCTCAAGAGTCAGCTCACCGACAATAGCCTTCTCAACAGCGTCAGCCTTCTTCGGCAAATCAACCTTCTTAAACGGTCTCAGATAAGACAACTTACAATACTCCGAAGAAAGCCCGTAAATCCTGTCATTCCCCATCCAACGGTCAACAAGCACCTTCTGCAGCCCGAAATCGCCCTCAAAAACCTCAATAGAATGAACAACCTTCTTAGAATCCGCTGCCTGAGAGCGGTCAGTCGAAAGAGGCAAAAGCCCCGACAAAACACGCTTATTGCGGCTCGACACAACAATAACATCAGGATCTCCGCCGCAATTAAAAATCTTCTCAAGCATATCATTCAGCAAATCATAAGTCAGAGCGCGCGCAGTTCCCTTATTCGCAAGAACATTGCTCTTAACCCAAAAAGGCAGCCCCGCCATCTTACGCGCCGAAGCCTTAGACCCCGTCACCTTAGAAGCATTCGTAATAATCGCCCTCTCAACATCAAGAGCAATCTCCTTCATCGCCTTCTGCATCTGACGCGCCATAAAATCCTTAACATTCTGACGCTTCACCGCCTGGTTAGTATCCGTCACCTTAAACCCCTTAAAGAAAATCTGAGTCACATTATCCTTCAAAGTCGTATCACCCGGCTCAGAAGTCACATACTCAAAACCCTCAACCTGAGCATTCTCCGCGGGAGCCGCAAGAGCATCCTCCTCCCAAGAATGAAGCACCTGAGTAGCCGCCTCGCCCTTACCAAACAAAGACATAAGCGGCGTATCCTCCGGACTGATCATAGTAATAATCTTCGTAATATCCGGAACCTTAGCTGTAGCATTATACTGAGTAACACCCATAAAAAAACCTCCTTAAAATAGAAAAAAATAGTTGAGCACTCTGCCCCTAATCGTCCAACAAACCCGCCTCAACAAGCATCCTTGCCTGCTCATCGCCCCTTGCGCCCGAAAACGCCTTATAATCAAGAGCCCTTCCCGAAGTCGCACCGCTGCTTCCTCCCCCTATAACAGCAGGAGGCACATCAGCCTTAGGTTTACTCACCGCGTCAGCCTTCTTTGCATGAGCCTTTGCATAACGCTCCGCAAACATACGCATAACAGACTTCACCTTGCCGAAATCCCCCGACGCCAAATCGCGGCGAATCTCAAGCGCGCGCTTATACGGCAAATTACTAATCTCATCCTTAGCCCACACATCAACGGCATCAAAATCGGAAATCTCAGAGCACAGCTCCTCATAACAACTCCTATACCCGGAAGCTCTTGCCTCTGCCTCAGCTTTTGCCCTCTCCTCGCCGCTCCTTGCCGACTCAAGCTCCGACATATAAAGAGCCGACTGCCGTCCAACCTCAGCCTGATGCTCCGCGTTAAACTCATCAAGCTCAGAAACGCCTAAAGCCTTCAAAGCGCGAGCGCGAACCTCGGACAAAAACACCTGTCGATTCTCCAAAGGAGACGCGCCCATACGGGAAGCTTCAGACTCAGCCACAGCCTTAGCATGAAAAGCCCTAAGAGCCTCAAGCTCCGGCATCACAGACTGCTTAAAAACATCCAAATACCTATCATGCACGGCTCGCGCCTCAGGCGAAAGACGCACCGGGTCAACCTCAAACGGGTCAAGCGCGGCAAACTCCGAAGGAGTATACGCAGCCGGGCCCTCCTCAGTCTCCGCTTCACCCTCACCCTCAGGCTCCTCTTCCGAAGGCGCATTCTCTCCCTGCTGCTGCTCCTCCTCAACATCAAAACTCCCTCCAAAAGAATCATCATCGGACAAAGCCGCTATCTGATCCTCAAAAGGCATATCCTCAAACTGAGTCCCCTCACCCTCGGGCTTCACCTCAGAAACAACAACCTCACTCATTCATAAACTCTCCCTTCACGGCAGCGCCATTATTACGAGTCTTACACAAAAACTCACGAAACAAACCAAACACCACAGCCACGGAATTCAAACCATAAAGTTCAGAAGAACCTAGCTTGCGCCCCTTAAGACTGCACCAAACAGACCCGCGAACAGAAGCCTCAAACTCATCAAACCAACTAAGAAACTCCTCCGCCCGCTGGCCCTTCAAAATTAACTCCTGCATCACTGCCTCCGCCGGAAGCTCCATTACCTCCGGCGACTCCTCCTGCGATAACTCCCGCGACACTATTCATAACCTCCCTCTGCTTTGCCTCCGCCTGCGCCTGCGCAAACTCCTCAGGCGAACGGAAAAACTCCGACGCATTCCTAAGCCCCGACAACTCAAGCAAACGCACAGACGCCTTAAGAAAATGCTCCGGCCCCGCAAGCCCCAACTGCATAGCGAAAGAAAAACCCTCCTTCAAATACACAGACAACGCAGAAACAGCCTTCTGCTTCTTCTCAAGCCCGACATCAGCGTCAACAACAACATCAAGATCCCCGTGATAATCATCGGGTGCGGAAACCAAAGGCTCATTAAAAATACGAACCATCGTCCCATTATCCATAAACCGCTCATTCAGCATCACACGGAAACGCAAAAAATCCTTAAACCCTGTCTCCGCAAAACACTTAACACAGGCGTTAATACGCTGAGCCGAAGCCCCCATAATCGCATTCACACCGGTAGCCGTATGATTCAAAGCACGCGCGTCCATACCCTGATTAAAACGGGTACGCCCCGTCCACTCCTCCTCGACACTCTTGATATACTCAAAAAAACTCATAGTCCAACTTGCGATAGGAGTAGGAGACTCCGGCATAACAGCCTGATTCGGATTCCCGTTACACCGGATAAACATACGGTCCTCAACAACATCATCCATATTGATAACAGTATTATCAATAAACTTACGCGGAGTATTTGAAATAGACAAATTGATAAGCAACTGACGCACCAAAGCGACGCGCAAATGCTGCAGCTCACCGGAAATATCGGCCAAAGACAAATCTGACGGAAACACCTTAAAAGCATCCTTATGAAGTGAAAGCAAAAAAAACGGCAGCCGTCCAAACCCATTCGGCACAACGCGCAAAACCTCATCATCGGCCATCGTCACAATCACAGGTTCCAGCACCCCGTCGCCATCCGTGTCCACATTCACATAACACTCATAAAGCTCCGCCAAAGTACGCCCATTCTCAGTTTCACTCCCCAAATCCTCAAGCTCCGGATTCAGCAAAGAATCGCTCACAGTAGTCCTAATACCGCCGCACCGCTCAGTCACACGGCGCACGGCGGAAGCGTCATACCCCATAGACTCAACCCCGCGCACCAGCTCCGAAAAAGAAACAAACTGCCTCTGAGCAACAAAATTTGCTGACTCAAGCGTCCTTGCCTCAGGGCTCCACCGAAGGTCAAAAGGCGACACATTATCATCGACAGGCCTATTTGCCAAAACAAACACACGCTTAAAACGCACAGACACATCGCCGAAAAAATCAGGAGGAGAGACAGAAACAATCTCCACATCAGGATCAGCCATCAAAACCTCTAACTTCTCCGGCGGAAAAACCTCCTCAAACTCACGTGCCTCGGTACTTCGCTCCCAACGGCTCTTCACAATCCCGAAATCATAAACAAGCCCGTCCTCCGTCCACTGATTGAACACGGAAAAACCGCCCCCCTGATGCTCAAGCTGCCAATCAATCAGCTTATTCATCAAAGAAGCGGCATGCTCATCCTCTGATCCCAAACCCACAACAGACAACACCTTCGCGGGTCCGAAAAACGAATCCAAAACCAAAGACTTAGCCCACTGCACATAGGCATAAAAATCATAACTGCGGAAATCAGACTTTGCGGAAAGCTTAGGGAACTTCTCCTCATAAAACTTCTTTGAAGAAAAATAAAAATCTCGCCTCTCAAGAAGCTTAGGCTCAACCTTCTCCTCAAAAAAATCATTGGCACGCTTCAAGTCAGAAACAACAACAGACCGAACGTGCTCCAAGTTCATAACTACACCACAGGCTTAACGGAAACGGAAGCAGTAACCCCGGCGGAACCCGTAACAGTCACAGCAACGGCAGAAGCATTAGCCGCCACAGGCTCAATCAGAGCGGAACTGTCATCAATCTTCGTAACCTTCACCTTAGTAGAATCCGCCGAAGCCCAAGTACAGGGAAAAGCCGAATAAACCGGAGTACGAACCGCATGAACCAAAAGCTTAGCCCCGGCCGCAATACTAAGCTCAGTTCCCGAAGCAACATCAGCCCCGTCCTCACCCTTCACAGCCACGGCAGTAACAGGCACAGCGGCGCGCAACCCCTTCAGCGTGGCAATAACAGCAGGCTGACAGCCGATATCCTTACTATCAAACCAAACAGCCTCATCCGCCGCGGTAAAAGCCTCAACATCGGCAGGAATCCCAACATAACTCTCTTCCGTAATCTCAACACTCTTCATACAAACTCCTCCTTAAAATAGAAAATAGTGAAACAATAGCCCTTGACCCTAAAGGCTTCCCCCTCGTGGGGAAGCTGGCTGCGAACGAACTTCTCGCAGACTGATGAGGGGGAACCTGCCCTTGAACCGACTATAAACACCGCACCGCTACATACCCCCCGCCAGAGGAATCATGTCATCATAATCATGCCCCCAACTGGAAGGCACCAACGCCAACTGCTCCACATAAGCAAGCGCATCAATAAGGTCGTCGTGAATCCCCGTAGGAAACTTCAAAAGCTCCCCCTCAAGCTCTGTAAGAAAACCCGCTCCCTTGGGAAACCACACAGTACCCAGAGCAAAACGCGGAGCCAACACCTCAATACGAACCTCCTTTGCCCTCTCCGCTTTCTGCCTCCTAAGACGAAAAAAGACACCCCTTTTGGGCATCTCCTTCTCAATCAAATCAGCCAGGGCAATCTGAAAAGCCACAACCTCCATACCGACCTCAAGAGGCTTCCACTTAGAAACAGAGCGATAAACCGCATCCACAATCTCGCCGGTATCATACTTTCCATAATCAATATCCAGCACAAACCAATGAGCCTCGGGGGTCACACCCACAGTACAAATAGCCGTATAATCAGACCTCTTATTCTTCGTAATAGCAAGGTCAATAGTCGTATAAACATTCATAGTCTTTGGCAGACTCTTAGGGTCATAATAACGGAACATCTCGCGCTTAAACCTCTGGTCATCGGGACTCATAGCCTTACACATACGCTCCCGATACCAAACATCTAGCTGACCCATATTCTGAAAACGCTCACGCTCCGAAATAAGCTTCTCCGCAGATATCTTAGCGGGCCAAGCGGAAACACTCTCAGTCTCAGAATCAAGAGCGGACACCCTATGACAAACAAATTTGCAGTTCTTAGGATTCGCAAAAACATACTCAATTAGACACTTCTCGCCCAGATTATTTCCAATCATCATCACGCGGCATGACTCGCCTAGAAAAAGCACATCGCCCAAAAACCACTTCAAATCCTTCTTCAAAATCAAATCAGACTCAATAGCCTTCTTATCCTGCACGTCATCAAGAATAGCCAGCTTAGGACGCCTTCCTCCCGACTCAAGCCCGCGAATCTGAGAACCCTTGCCGAAAACAGCGATACGCACAGCAATAGGCTCGCCGCCCGCAGCGCCATAAGGCTTCACAAGCACCTCAAAAGCATCCTCGTTATCCTCGATAATCTCCACCAAATTCACAGCCAAATACTTACGAGTCTTATAATCCGCCTTAATAGACGACAGCTTATCACGCGCAGTATCCTCATCACCGCAGATAAGCGCGATAAAATCCAGCTCATACGAAGGATAAACCAGACAATACAGCGGAAAAGTCCTCATAACATAAGTCGTCTTTGCCGACTCGCGAAAAGCCTCAAAAGCCACATGACTCGTCCCATTCAAAAGAGTATCGCTCCACTGATAATGAAAAGGCGCCGCCTCAACATCATCACGCGCCGGAAAAAACTCCCGCTTAAAATCCACCAACGACCGTCTGCCGCGGGCAAACTTCTGAGCCAGCTCATAAACAACCTGAGCCTGCCCGCTGGTACTCGTAATATCAACCGCCATTCCCAAACCCCCATCGCCAAGAAAAAGGCCACAATCGAGAGCCAAACACCCTAACGGCAGCAAACATAAAAAAAGCCGTGACAGGATAACCGCACCCCCTCACAGCCTCATACAAAAACAAATCCGCCCTTAGCCTATCGGCAGAAGAGCCTCCCATCCAATAAGCAAAATCATGCAAAACGCAAGCATCATGCCAAGGCTCTCTCCTATGCAAAACCTTCCGCCAGAAGATAGACATCC